>NZ_JBFAML010000015.1:0-160598 GCF_040660295.1 Micromonospora sp. NPDC049891 | reverse complement strand
GTGGGCAACTCGACAGGGGTGCCGTACTCAGCCCATGCGATGGCCTCGTCGCCGTGCATCACAAGTGCCGCGTGCGCCTTGCCCTGCTCGACGTAGGCCTTCTTCAGAGCTCGGTTGGCCTCCGCGCCCTGGCCGCGCTCGGGCCCGTCAGGGTGAAACCAGATGCACCAGCAGCCCCCGAAGATGCCGTTGTGCCGCTGCACCAGCGCCTCGAAGGCAGACCAGGTCTCGGGGCTGAGAGGCGCGATGGTGTACGACGACTCGCTAGCCATGCGGCACCTTATCGCGGTACGGCCGCGCGCCGCCGGTCGACAGGACGGTCACGGCGTGTCGTGCGTGGCGCCGAGAGGCGTGGCAGCCTCGTGCGGCGCGAGTTGCTCGGAAGTCCCGACGAATGCGCGCCCGCACCCCGCACGAGATCTTCCAGTCCGTCCGGACGGCAGTGGTCCCGGCGCGCTACCGGATGAGGCAGAACGGGTGGCCGGCCGGGTCTGTGAAGACCCTGAAGCGCTCACCGCCGGCTCTGAGCCGGCGGGCGCCCAGCTCCAGTGCCCGGGTCTCGCCTGCGTCCAGGTCGTCGACGAGGAGGTCGAGATGGGCTTGCTGTGGGTACGCCGGATCCGGCCAGCGGGGCGCGTTGTAGGCGCTGATCTGCTGGAACATCAGGCTCTTACCGCCACCGGCGACGAGCGCACCCTCGGGGCCGTCGTAGGTGACCTCCATACCGGTGAGGCTGGCGTAGAAGCGGGCCAGCGCTGACGCGTCGGGGGCGTCGATCGTCACCGCGAACAGCCTCATCACCGGCCCGACGCCGTCTGCCTGGCAGAGATCGAAAGGATGGCCGGCCGGGTCGGCCAGGGTGATCCAGGTAGGGCCGTCGGCCAGCCGGACCGCACCGAGGGCGACGGCCCGCTCGGCCTGCGCCCGGGGATCATCGGTCTGCAGGTCCAGGTGGAACTGCTGCGGGTGCTCCTGCCCGGGCCACCGCGGCCCGACATGGTCAGGTGCGCGCTGAAATTCGATCTCCTGACCGTCCGGAGTCCGGAGGCCGAACCGGTCAGGATCCTGACGGACGACGTCCCAGCCGGCCAACTCGGCATAGAACGAGCCGACCTCGTCAATGTCCGCAGCGTCGAAGATGGCCAGGTCCAAGCGAGCTGTCACGGTCATGGCCACATCCTGCCCCAGCCCACCGACACGAACTCCCGGCCATCTCCACGACGCGTCCAGCGCACAGCGCCCGGCTTATACGCCCAGCCCTCCCATCACGGACACTTCTTGGCTGGTGAACTCGCCCGTGAGCATCGGCATGGCCTTGCCGATCGCGGCTCTGGTTTCGGGAAGCTGCAGGGAGGCGTCGTGCTTCTCCTTGCTCTGCCACACCTCGCTCACCCAGATCGTGACGTCGTCGGTGTCCGAGACGCTCACGACGTACAGGTCACATCCGGCCTCGCGGAGGCCATCAACGCCGCTGAGCAGGATGTCCACGACGTCATTCCGGTGACCCGGCTTGGTCTTCATCGATCCGATGTAGCCGTATGACACAGCAACTCCCTAACGCGGCGGCAAGCTGGTCACGTGCATGCGACGAGCGACGGAAGGTGACTCGTAACGGAGAACGCTTCTGCAGCTCCGAGATACTGATCTGCCGCTCCTGATGCGGTCAGTGTCAGCGTGCTGTCGTACGCGCGGGACTGGCTACTCTCTCTTTGTTGGTCAACTGGCTCGGTCTCAGTCGTCCACACCTTCACCGCCCGATACGCAAACCCGTCCTGCGCCGCCGGCTCGGCGATGAAGGAGACCCTCTGTCCGGCAGCAAGCTGCCGGTACCCATTCATGGCGATAGCCGAAAAATGGACCCAACACCCGCCGGGGACCTCTGACCCATCGATGACCCCCCAGCCAGCACCGCTGTGATAGATCCGAACGACTCCTGAGCCTGCCACCCGATCATTCTGCCTGGCGCCCGCCAGCATCGCGAAGTACACCGTCCTGCCGCGGCAATCACATGCCGCTGATTGGTGTGTGTCGGGCCCACACGCGGCAGAAGAGTGCGTGAGTCCCCTCGGCGCGGTCAGATTCCGAGGCGTTCGATCAGCGTCTCAATGTTGGGCGCAACCTCGATCCAGTCCGCCGTTGTGCTGAGGTAGATCACTGACGGGGCGGCCAAGGAAGGTCTGTAGTCCAACGCAAACGGCTGGTCGGGGCCGAGGTCACCGATCAGCAGAGACTGGTCAGGATCCACGTCGCCAGGCGGGCGCTGCCGGTCCGGCTGACCGAGATAGAACCCGCGATAGTCCTCAGGCATGTCGTCGATCCAGCGCCTGTTTGCCGTCATCCGACTCAAGGGGAGGAACTGTGGGACCACCGCGTCATCGCCGAAGACTTCGCGGTACGTCGACGACGAACGGTCTGGCGCTATCCATCGACCCTGCCGCACCGCACGGAGGAGCACCGACGGGACCGGCAAGC
Organism: Micromonospora sp. NPDC049891; assembly: GCF_040660295.1. NCBI lineage: Bacteria > Bacillati > Actinomycetota > Actinomycetes > Micromonosporales > Micromonosporaceae > Micromonospora > Micromonospora sp. NPDC049891. The sequence continues at coordinate 158,126 of NZ_JBFAML010000015.1, read as the reverse complement.
CGTCGATGATCACATCGCCATCATCAGTGCGCCCTACGGTCCCCACAAGTCCGACTCTCCTCGACACACAGAGAGTGTCGGATCTGGCGGATGCCGTTCGTAGCGTATGCAGAGCCGGACGTCGGGTCCGGGGACGAGCAGAGGGAGCGGACATGGCTGAGTACCTCATCTACTTCAATCAGCAGTGGGTGGGTGACCACACCGAGGAGTGGTTCCGTGGGCGTGGCCCCCTCGCCAGGGCGGTTGTTGATGAGATCAAGGCCGCCGGGGCGTTCGTTTTCGCCGGGGGTCTGGAGGAGGAGGACGGGCCGGTTTTCACCGCCGACGCCACGAGCGGTGCGGTGGTTTTCACCGACGGGCCCTATGTCGAGAGCAAGGAGTTTCTGGGTGGCCTGACCATCGTGGACGTGCCGGATGAGGCGACCGCGCGGATGTGGGCTGGCAGAATCGCGGAGGCCTGCGGCTGGCTGCAGGAGGTTCGCCGGTTCAAGCCGCCGCGTGTCTTGCAGGGATGAGATCGTCACTCGTCGGCTGAGGGTTGAGCCGAGGCGTGGCCGGCAACGGGACGAGGCGGCCGGGGTTGGGTGGTGCCTCGCCCTGTCGCCGGCGGTCCAGGGTCAGGCGTCGGGGTGCGGGGCGGTGACGTCGAGGATCCATGTGATGCCGAAACGGTCGGTCATGATCCCGAACGCCGGTGCCCACCGGGCTGGGCCGTACGCCTCGATGACGGTGGCACCGGCGGCGAGCTTGTCCCACAGTGCGCCGACCTCGTCGACGGTCTGCCGCGGACCAGGGCCACGTCGTTGGACGTGATCGGCGAGCTCACATCGCACCTGACCGCATGCGGCCTGCCCGTGGCATCCGGCCGGAGCCCGGCCGATAACACGTTTGGCGGACCACGGCTGTGCTGTTAGTTTCCGGAGGCCGTGCGAGAGACCGAGGAGGTGGTACCCGTGAACGTTTCGACATGGGTGCTCCCCTCTGGGGTCACGGTCGGGCGATAGGTCGTCCGGGAGCGCCGTTTCACGAGCACTCCCGAAAGGCACGACCATGCGATTCACTACTGTGCGGCGCCTCGATGACGGCGTCCTCGAACGCGAGTTCACCCTCGGAGAGATCCCGGGCATCCTGTGGACGCCCGCATTCGCATCCGTATCCGCACCAGTCCCGCTGATCCTGCTCGGCCACCCACCGCTCGGACTGCACAAGATGTACCCCCGTCTGGCGGCACGGGCTCGCCACGCCGCGGCGGACGGCTTCGCTGCGGCCACCATCGAGCTCCCCGGCAGCGGTGACCGGCCCCGTTGGGCCGCCGCCGAGCAGGCCCGCGCCGGCCTGCGCCGGGCCATGGAGGCCGGCGAGCCGGTCAGCGCCGAGATCATCGATACCCTCATCCTGCCGCTCGTCGACAAGGCGGTCCCGGAATGGCGGGCCGCCCTGGACGCTCTCCTGTCGCTGCCCGAGATCGGTGGCCCGGTCGGGTACTCGGGGGGAGTGATCTCCATCGGCATCCGGCTTGCGGTGGTCGAGCCCCGCATCGTGGCCGCCGGCTTCTTCGCCGGAAGTTTCGTGCCTCGCGCCATGTTCGAGGAGGCCCGACAGGTCACCATTCCACTGCATGTCCTGCTGCAGTGGGATGACGAAGGGAACGACCGGCAGGCGGCCCTGGATCTGTTCGACGCCTTCGGCTCCAAGGAGAAAACGCTGCACGCCAACATGGGCGGACACACCGGTGTCCCGCAGTTCGCAGGGGAGGACGCGGCCGGGTTCTTCGCCCGGCACCTGCGCTAGCCGCAGGCCGGGCCCCGCCAGGCCAGCAGCAGGTGGTAGGTGCCCTCGGCCAGTACGCCGCTGACCGAGGGCAGGCCCCCGCCCTCATCGATGGCGGGTGTCCAGCCCGTCCGTGGTTGTGCTTTTCACCCCTGCTTCGGCTCATGCTCGGGAGCATGGTGTCCGACCTGGCGCTCGACTTCTCCCGCCGAGGGTTAAACACCTGGGCGGGCTGGGAGCGGGTTGCCGCGCTGAGCACGCCGTGGCGGTCCCACAGCGCATGCGCTGACCGGCTGTATCGCCACGGACCCGCGGTTCGCCGTTCTAGGATCCGAGATATTGCGGCGGCGTGTGGATTTCGAGAAGACGCATCGACCCACTACTTCTCCTCGCGCAGGGCGCGAACCTGGATGGAAGGAACATGCATGGCTGTCACAACAAAGACCCATCCCGGTACCACGAAGATCCGGCCGTTCTCGGTCAACATTCCCCAGGCCGACCTTGACGACCTGAAAAGGCGCATCAGGTCCACCCGGTGGCCGAACAAGGAAACGGTGGACGACCAGTCGCAGGGCGTGCCACTGGCGACGATTCAGGCCGTCGCCCGCTATTGGGAGAAGGAGTATGACTGGCGCAAAGTCGAAGCGCGGCTGAACGCCGTGCCGCAGTTCATGGCAAGCATCGACGGGGTGGACATCCACTTCATCCATGTGCGCTCGAAGCACGAGGACGCGCTGCCGCTCATCGTCACGCACGGGTGGCCCGGGTCGGTGATCGAGCAGATGAAAATCATCGAGCCGCTCACCGACCCCACGGCCCACGGTGCCAGCGCCTCGGACGCCTTCCACCTGGTGATCCCGTCGCTGCCTGGCCACGGATTCTCGGGCAAGCCGACCGAGCCGGGCTGGAACCCGCAGAAGATCGCGACCGCTTGGACCGAGCTGATGAGGCGGCTCGGCTACACGCGGTTCGTCGCGCAGGGCGGCGACTGGGGCGCGGTCGTCGTGGATCAGCTCGGGGTGCAGGCCCCTCCGGAACTACTTGGCATCCACACCAACATGCCGGGCGCGGTCCCACCCGAGATCGACAAGCTGTTCCAGGGGGACACCACCGGCGCGAACAACGCGATGGGCTCGCTGCCGGCGGATCTGTCCGACGACGAGATGCGCGCCGCCACCGAACTGGACTACGTGTGGAAGCACGTCGCGTACGCCCTCATGATGGCGACGCGTCCGCAGACACTTACCGCCCTGGCTGACTCCCCGGTGGGTCTGGCGTCCTTCTTGCTCGACCACGATGCTAAGAGCCTCGCCCTGATCGCAAACATCTTCCAAGGCGCCAATGCGGGTCTCACCCGCGACGACATCCTGGACAACATCTCGCTCTACTGGCTGACGAACACCGCGGTCTCCGCGGCCCGGCTGTACGCGGAGAACAAGCTGTCGTTCTTCGCCGCCAAGGGCGTGAACGTCCCGGTCGCCGTAAGCGTCTTTCCAGACGAGCTGTACGAGGCACCGCAGAGTTGGGCCGAGCAGGCGTACCCCAACCTCATCTACTTCAACAAGCTCGACACCGGTGGGCACTTCGCGGCTTGGGAACAGCCGAAAATCTTCTCCGAAGAGCTTCGCACCGCCTTCCGGTCGCTGCGTTGAGTGGCCGTGTCTCTGCCTCGCTCACCGGGGCAGCCGGCCAGGCACGAGCGTGCCCACACGGGATTGGTTTGGCCGCCCGGACCCGTTGGCTGTCATGTGCCAAGTGTGGAACGGTGATCAGCGCCCGTGGTGCGGATCAGTGGTCGGGTGTCGTGGGTGGCCGTAGCAAACAGAACTCGTTGCCGTCGTGGTCGGCGAGGACGTGCCAGGCCCAGCCGTCTTCTTCGATGGGACTGTCCGTGATGCACCGTGCTCCTAGTGATACCAGTCTGGCCACCTCGGCCTCAAGGTCGGGTACGCGCAGATCCAGGTGCATCCTGTTCTTGTGCGCCTTTGGTTCGGGAACCCGCTGCAACAGCAGCTCAACGCCGTTCCCGTCGGCGGGTAGCAGCCGCCGGTAGTGCCCTGGCGAGAGCGGTTCAGCCACGTATCCGAGCGCCTGGCACCAGAAGGTCCCCGAGCGATCCAGGTCGGCACAATCCAGGACCACCGCCAGGACGACGTCGCTGCGTCCACCAAACCGAGCCGGCCCGTCAGTCATTGCTGCAGGCTATGACAGAACTCCGTGGGTGGGCCGTTGCTGTGGCCGGCGGACGAGCCTTGGCCGACCTGTGACGGTGAAGGTCTGGACGATCATCCCGCCGAGGCTGGGGTGCCACTCGTGCTGGTCCTGCAGCTGCTCGCCGACGATGTGCCCGAGTTGCCGTTCCCGGCGGCCTCGTCTCGTCGTAGTGCCGTGCGATCAGTCGGAGGTCAGCGGTGCTGTACTGCCCGATGACCTCGGTTGTCGTCCTGCCGTACGACGTCCCGCCGGTCTGAGCCGTATCGCTCGACGAGCGTGTTGCCGATCGAGGCCAGGTGGTCTCGCACGCCCGGAGGGCCGGTCACCTCGATCCATTCGACCAGCCCGGCAAGCTCGCCAGCGAGTATGTACTCGTCGTTGCCGCGGATCACGACGTCGATGCGGCCGTCGGTCCTGGAAGCTCCCACCTCGAGCCGACCGCCGAACCCCATCCGGAGCACGCCTATTCCCTGCGGCGCGCACACCGCCCGGACTTCGAGGGGCATTCGTTTGCGCTCGACCTCGTCGGCGATCGCGCGCCAGCCCTCGGCAAGGTCGAAGTCCTCGGGCCGGTGTACGGGGTCGCAGGTCGGGTCGGCGGACGAAACGCGGTCGATTCGGAAGGTCCGCCGACCGGCCTCGGTGTTGGCGACGAGGTACCACGATGGGCCTTTGGCGACGATGCCCAGCGGGTGGACGGTTCGCTCGGTTTCGGTGCCCTTGCGGTCGACGTAGCCGAGCCGGACCTGGACACTGCGGATCACCGCGTCCTGGAGCGCGTCGAGGAAGCGAGGCGGTCGGGGCTCGACCCGGCTCGCCCCCCATCGCTGTGGGTCCATGACGAGCGACGACGCTGCCGCCTCGGCCTGCACCCGGAAGGGTTCCGGCAGAGCTTGGACGAGCTTGCGCAGCGCCGCTTTGACGGCCGGCGTCGCAGCCGAGACCGGACCGGCGACCAGGAAAAGGGCGCGGGCCTCACCCGATGTCAACCCGGACAGGTCGGTGCGGGCACCGCCCACGAGGCGCCAGCCGCCGCCTCGGCCCTGCATCGAGTACACCGGGACCCCGGCCATACCCAGGGCGTCGAGGTCACGGCGAGCGGTGCGCTCGGAGATCTCCAACTCCCGGGCGACCTCCGCTGCGGTCACCTGCTCACGCTGTTGCAGCAGAAGGAGGATGGCCATCAACCGGTCGGCTCGCACTCCGACAACACTTCCACGAAAACCGGTCAGGAGGTGACCGGTATCGGTCGGCAGGATGCCGGCATGACAACCGATTTTCCCGAGCCCACCCGCATTTCGGTAAACGGTGTGGAACTCGAAGTCTTCGAAGCCGGCCGGCAGAACGCGGGGAACCCCATCGTGCTCTGTCACGGCTGGCCGGAGCACGCCTTCTCCTGGCGCCATCAGATGCCCGCCCTCGCGGCAGCGGGCTACCACGTCATCGTCCCGAACCAGCGCGGTTACGGCAACTCGTCCCGCCCGACCGAAGTCACCGACTACGACATCGCACACCTGTCTGGCGATCTCGTCGCACTGATCGATCACTACGGATACGACGATGCCACCTTCGTTGGTCATGACTGGGGCGCAGCCGTCGTCTGGGGCCTGACCCTGTTGCACCCGAACCGTGTCAACAAGGTGATCAACCTGAGCCTGCCGTACCTCGAGCGCGGGGACAAGCCCTGGATCGAGTCCATGGAGGAGGTGCTCGGTAGCGACTTCTACTTCGTCCACTTCAACCGGCAGCCGGGCGTCGCGGACGCGGTGTTCGAGGAGAACACGTTCCGATTCCTTCGGAACCTGTACCGGAAGGACGTGCCCCTCGCGGAGCCGCAGCCGGGCAATGCGTTGATCAACCTCGCCAGGATGGAAACCCCACTCGGTGCGCCCATCATGAGCGACAGTGAGCTGGCCGTCTTTGTCGCCGCCTTCGAATCAACAGGTTTCGCGGGCGGTTTGAACTGGTACCGAAACCTGGACCGCAACTGGCGTCTGCTGGCGGACGTGGACCCGATCATCCGACAACCCACCCTCATGATCTACGGCGACCGCGATACGGTCGCGAGGTCCGAAAGGTTGACAGACTTCGTGCCGAACGTGGAAGTAGTCAGTCTGGACTGCGGTCATTGGATCCAGCAGGAAAAGCCGGGAGAAACAAGCCGGGCGATTCTCAAGTGGCTGGACCAGCGGGATGCCGCCTAGCACCGCAGCAGGAGATCCGCTTCACGGTCCGCTGCGGGTCTGCGGGTTGTAGTTGCCGGTCATGCCCCCTGCGCTGCGGGTGCGCGGCGAGCGCGAGGAGGACGCCCCGCTGCCGGCGATGGACTCCTGCGATCAGCGCGCGCGGCGGTAGTGCATGGCCACCGCGCCGTTGCGGAACGGGTCCGCCGAGAGCAGTTCGAGCCGGCGCGTGCCGGGTAGCCCGCCCTGGTACAGCGTCGGGCCGTGGCCGGCGATCCTGGGGTGGACGAGCAGTTTGTACTCGTCGATCAGGTCCAGCCGGTCAAGTTCGGTCGCGAGCTTGCCGCTTCCGAGGAGGACCCCGGCCGGTGTCGTGTCCTTGAGCTTCTGCACGCCCTCGCGCAGATCGCCGGCGATGTGGTGGCTGTTGGTCCACGGGAAGTCCTTGCGCGTAGACGAGACCACGTACTTGGGTTTGGCCCCCAACTTGACCGCCCACTCGCGCATGGCCGGCGGCGCTTCCTGGTCGCCGCGAGCGACGGCAGGCCAGTAGCCCTCCATCATCTCGTAGGTGACGCGACCCCACAGCATTGCCCCGCCCTCGTCCAGGAGGCGGGTGAAGTAGACGCGCGTCTCATCGTCAGCGATCCCCTCCTGATGGTCGACGCAACCGTCCAGGGTGAGGTTGTAGCTGAAGGTGAGCAGTCCCATGACTGGCGACTCTAACGCCCCACCACGGCGTCGCGGCCCAGGCTGGGTGAGTCCGCTGACGGACCTACCCGAGCAGCGCCGCCGCCGCGGCCAGCGTGGCCAGCGACAGCGTCGTGGTCACTATCACCGCCCGGTTGGCCAAGTCCTCGCCGACGCCGTACTCCTGGCCGAAGATGAACGTGTTCTGCGCTGTCGGCAGGCCCGCGCACACCACCACGGCGAGCAACTGCGGCGCGGACAGGTGCAAGACCAGCCCGGCCGCGTACGCGATGACGGGCTGTGCGACGAGCTTCAGCGCGGTGACCACGGCCAGCTCTGCCGGCTCGGCCGGCTCTGCCCGGGGCGGCGTCGTGCGGTGCAGCGACGCGCCGAGCGCGACCAGGGCGGCCGGAACGGCGGCGCCCGACAGCAGGGTGAGCGACGCGCCGACGGCCGACGGCGGATGCAGGCCGGCAGCCGAGCATGCGACACCGAGCAGCGACGCCAGGATCACCGGGTTGCGTACCGGCAGGGAGGCGATACGGCGGACCCGTACCCGCCCGGCCGGGTCGCTGTGCCGGTCCAGGGCGACCAGGATCACGGGCGTCACCACCAGCACCTGCAGCAGCACCACCTCCGCCAGGAACGACACGTTGCCGAGAACCTTCGTAGCGATCGGGATGCCGAGGTTCGCCGAGTTCACGTACCCGGCGGCCATGCCCCAGATCGGCCGTTCGCCGGGCTCACGACCGAACAGCCGACCCGCGCCGACCCACCCGAACCCGACGACCGCGGCGGTGCTCACTCCAAAGGCGAGCAGCGAGCGGCCGGCGAACCCGGAAAGCGGCATTCGGGACAGGGCTAGGAACAGGGCGGACGGCATCGCAAGATGGAACACGAACCGGCCGAGTACCGACGCCACCGCCTCGCCCAGCAGACCCCAGCGACAGGCCGCGTAGCCGACCGCGGTAAGGGTCCAGATCGGTACGAACGCCGACACCAATGTCATGCGGGCGTCACCGGCGAGCGGGCGTCGCGCCGGCTCAGGGACTGGCGGGCGTCCGGGGCGTACGAGCCGGGAACCGCGGCGACAAACCTTACCTGGGCGAGGATGTCATCGACCTGCCGCAAGCCGCCGGGCAGCCGGGGGTTGTCCACGTGTCCGTCCATTGGAAAGCCACCGTTCAGCCTCGCATGCCGTCGTTACCACCATGCGCTACAACAGAGCCCGGCTCTGCCGCTGAGCGGAAACCGGATCAGCGTGCGGTGGGCAGTCATGCAGAGGATCTTCTGCTTCCGCCTATGGTGATCGTATGGACCATTTTCAGCGGCCTCACGGTCTGCCGCCGGTGAACGGCTACAGGCCAGGCGCGCTGCGATCAAGTCGCCAACAACGAAGCCCGGTAGCCCGGGACCTACGATGGTCTCGATGACAATTCCCGAACGGCGATCCGACGACGTGCCCACCGACGAAGCCCGGGTCGACGAGGCTCTGCGGCTGCTTGCCGGCGCGCCGGTCGAACTCAATGTCGCCGCCAAGCGGCTCAGCCGTGGCAGCGGTGTCTACGCCTGGTGGGCTGCTCCCTCGGTCTTCCCCGACCTACCCGGGCTGACGAATGAGAACGTCCCGTCGTTACGGCTGCTGTACCTCGGACGGGCGACCAGCCTGCGAGGGCGGATCCTGCGCAACCATCTGAGGCGTTCGGGCAGCTCGACTCTGCGCCGTACCCTGGCCGGGCTTCTTGTCTCCGAGGGGTACCGGACGACCTGGACCGACCGGGTCGTCCTGGTCCCCGAGGACGAGGCGCGGCTGACCACGTGGATGCACACACACCTGCTCTTGACGTGGGCGGAGGACCCGGATCCGGCGACCATCGAGGCCGAACTCGTCCGGCGTATGCACCCGCCGCTCAACGTCCACGGTGTCGACCCCGACCACATTCAGGCGGCTGTTGTCGCCGCCAAGAACTCATACAACGCCAGCAGCCGCCCGGCCGAACCTCCGCGAACGCCATAACTGGTTACCCGACCTGTCACAACACAGCCACGTCCCGGCGCGTCCCCGTGACCGATGGAACGAGCGGAGTCCCCGTCCCGGCGGCGGTGCACGATTCGGAAGCTATCGTCGTCGCATGCCCGATCTGATCGTGCCCACCGTCGATCTGCATGCGGCCTGGCTCGATGCGCACCACGAGTGGGGCCCGGGCGTACATGAGGACGGTTTCGGGCTGCGGCCGTCTGATGAGGTGGACTCACCGGCCGGATTCGCGGCCTGGGTGGCGCAGCTGGCCAAGAGTTCGGATCCGGCAGAGCCGCTACCGAGTGGCCGGGTGCGGTGTACGTACCGATGGGTCGTCGAGGGCGGCCGAGTCCTCGGCGGGATCGCGCTGCGGCACGATCTCAGCACCTCCGGCCATATCGGTTACGGGATTCGGCCGTCGGCGCGCCGGCGTGGATTGGCAGCCTGGGCACTGGGCCGGATGCTCGACCAGGCGCGAGGGATCGGCCTGGAGCGCGTGCTACTCATCTGTGCGGTGGACAACGTCGCCTCGGCAAAGACGATCGAGCGCCACGGCGGAATTCTCGAGGACGTCCGGGACACCGAACAGGGCTTCATGCGGCGATACTGGATCACGCTCGCTCAGCCAACGAGGCAGCCCGTCGGGGAGATGTTCGAGGAACAAGCACGAGGCTCGCGGTGACGTCCGCCTGCGCCTTGAACCGCGCGCACGGCCTGGTTGTCACCGACCCGGGCGACGACGGCGTCGAGGTCGAGGTGCTCGGCCGCGACCGGCGGGCGGCCGGTCAGCACCGGCAAGTGGCGCAGTAACGGGAACGATGGCGCCTAACCGGCGAGGATGCCCGCAGTGACGATCTGGTTCGCGGCCAACTCGCGCCATCCGCCGAGGCCCGAGCCGGCCAGGCGGTACATGCCGTACTGCCGGCGGGCTGGCAGGTCGAGCAGGTTCGGCGTGCGGTGCGGACGAGCTGGCTCCCGGTTCTCTGTAGGTGCGGACGTCCAACAGCACCGCGAGTGGTCATGACGGGAACGCCCGCAGGCACCGCGCAGTTGCGTCATGCCATCGAGTGACAGGCGCAAGTGTCCCCTGACCCGCCGGTCGGCGCATCGATGCCGGCGATCGCAGCCAGGTCCGCCTCCGGTATGCCCAGTGCGCCTGCGATCTCGCCGACCAGGACAGGGTGCGGATTGTGCCCTCCCGTTCGCGCCGCGTTGATCGTCGACATGGCGCGAACGGTCCGTACGGCGAGTTCCTTCACCGAGACGCCCCGGCTGTCCATGAGTTTGCACAGCACAGCGCCGAATGGATGCGGCTCCGGGGCACCGGCCTTCGCGAGTGCGGGCCCGACGGTTGTGTCCGCGATCTTCGCCTGGAAGCGCAGCAGCCGGTTGCCCTCGAATCGGACGCGTCCGACGAACGGCAACGTCTGCGCCGCGCGGCCCACGAGTGTGCCCGGCACCGAAACCTCAGTGAACGCGTTCTTCTGCCGGTCGTGACTGCTGGCGACCTCGCGTGGGGAAGCCGCCTCGACCTGCGTGACCTGCCAGTCGCTGTTCCACCACGGAAGTTCGGCCAGCAGGTCGTTGAAGAACGGCGGCAGAGCCGCGAGGTCGACCGGCTCCGGCCTCTTCGGGTGCACGATCCCGGGCCAGTACGTCAACGCCTTCTGCACGGCGGGGCTGAGCGTACGTCCAGCGACATTCATCGTCGCAGAGTAGCCCGGAGACGTTGCAGCATACGTATCCAGCGCCTACGGCATCGAGTCTGCTCCACACTGGTGTGATGCAAAGTGGCGATCGCCGGGCGCGGGTTCGGGAGGTACGGCGACGGCTGGTGCAGGAGGGTCCGCCGTGGACGCGACCTCGCGAGCAGGACTTCGAGACAGTCACGATGCCGGAGCGGGACTGTGACCTGCTTCGAGATCTGTTTATCCGTGAGGGGGTTGAGACGGTTGTCGAGGTCGGGCTTGCCTACGCCAGCTCTGCCCTCGCGATCGGGGAGGCTCTGGTCACGGTCAACCCGCCGCGCCCCCGGCACATCATCATCGACCCCTTTCAGGACCACGCGTATTCCAATGTCGGCTGGGATCTTCTGCAGGCTGCGGGACTGGACTCGATCGCCGGGCTCGTCCGTACGTGGTCCTCGATCGCGCTCCCTGAACTTGTCACCGAAGGTCTCGTCGCCGATGCGGCGTTCGTAGACGGTAGCCACCGTTTCCACGAGGTCTTCGTGGACCTCTACTTCCTTCGCAAGATCATTCGGCCGGGCGGGCTGATCGTGCTGGACGACGACTGGACTCCGTCGGTGCGGACCGCGGTGCGGTACTACGAGAAGAACCTGGGATGGACGCCGATTCCCGACGCCTTCGACGGAGGAACCCTGCGTAGCATCGGCGATGAGCCCGCGGCCGAGGCAGTGCCGCGCTGCCGCGCCCTCCGCCTCCCCGACTCCTTGATCGAACCGCCCTTCGATCTGTTTCATCCTTTCTGTGCTTGAAGGTGCGGTATTCGGCCGATCGAACAGCGTTTCGGGCTGTTCCGGTGGCGGCGGCGTGTCGTCGCGGGGCGGGGGCGGTGTCGGAATGAGCTGCGAGGTGGGAAGCGTCGCGACCATCAGACAGATGGTCGAGACGGGCGCGGTCGGCGGGCAGCCGAGGACCCCGGCGCCAGAGCCAGCCCCGGGGGCGGACCTTTTTTGCGCGGCGCCGCTGGCGTGAGTGCGACTGCGGCCGGCATGGCAGCAGGGACCGTTCATACGGCCTCAGGAGCAGGCCGGCCGGAATCCTCCGGGTGAGAGACCAGCATGCTGTCGAAGATGGCCCGCTGCGGGCGTGGAGCTTGGAGCGCTGCGCGGCCGCGGGATACGTCTGCTCTGCTCAACCGGTCGATGGTGGCCATGTGGGTATCGGCGCGACGGTCGCCGGACCAACGCCGCGCTGACCGATGCTGACTACGAGGTGCTCGTGGCCGCACCTCCGGGGCACGTCGCAGCGGTCCGGGAACACCTGATCGACCGACTCGCACCCCACGAGCTGGCAACGCTGAGTCGCATCGGCACCGCGGTCGAGGCTGCCATCAGCCGCACGGCGACGCCGACCGAACGGTAGCCCGCTGGCCGGATCTTGCGATCCCGTGCTGTGGCCGACCGCGGCAGAGGGTTGACCCGCCGGCAACTGGGCAGGACGTCAGGTGTCGGAAACCAGAGCCGGACCGCTGTCCGGCGTGGCACCAGAGGGAGGACGGGTCATGGGCGACTCTTCGACACGGCCGTTCGCGGTGGTGACCGGGGCATCCAGCGGTATCGGGTTTGAGCTGGCCCGGCAGTTCGTCCAGCACGGGTACGACGTCTTGGTGGCCGCTGAGGACGCGGAACTGGACACCGCCGCGACGAACCTGCGGCGGGACAGCGGCGCGACGGTAACGGCGGTCCGGGTGGACCTCACCCAGCCGGAGGGCGTCGAGCGGCTCTACCAGGAGATCACTACCACCGGCCGTCCGGTGGACGCCGTCGCATTGAACGCCGGAGTCGGACAGGGCGGCGATTTCGCCCGGCAGACCGACCTGAGCGACGAACTGGTCATCATCGACCTCAACTGTCGCTCCACCGTGCATCTCGCCAAGCGGGTGGTGCCCGACCTGGTACGACGGGGCAGTGGCAGGGTGCTGTTCACCTCGTCGATCGCGTCCACGATGCCGGGCACGTACCAGGCGGTATACAACGCGTCGAAGTCGTTCGTGCAGTCGTTCGCGGAGGCGCTTCGGGAGGAACTCAAGGACACCGGGGTCACCGTGACCTCGCTGATGCCGGGCCCGACCGACACCGAGTTCTTCGAGCGAGCCGATCTGGAAGACACCAAGCTGGCCAAGAAGAAGGACGATCCGGCCGAGGTGGCCCGCCAGGGTTTCGAGGCCATGATGAAGGGCGATGCGAAGGTGGTGGCCGGCTCCCTGTTGAACAAGGTCCAAGCGGCGGGAGGAAGGCTGATCCCCGATGCGGTAAAGGCCAGGTTGCACGGGGAGATGGCCAGGCCAGGATCTGGATCCGGGAGCTGATGAGCGGTTCCTGGTAGCGGCCGTCCCGGTGCCCGCCGGTGCATGCGACCTGATCCGGTCGACGGTCGCTGTTACGCCATTGACGGCATCGGTGGCGGGTACGCGTAGGCGCACCGTGGCGGGTGCCGGCTACCACGGTTTCGCGTGTCCGACTCGCGGCGGCCGGTTGTCAGTGGCGGATGTCGGGCGGCGGTGACAGCCGACGCTCGATGGTCGCCTGGTGGATGGGAAGCGCGATGGACGCCAGGTCGCGTACGACGGCGTCGAGTAGTCGTGTCATCCGGGGTTGCTGGCTGGAGATGAGCCGGATGTCGTCGACGATCGTCGCCAGGAGAGTGTCGTACGGGATGCTGATCATCCGGACGCGGACGGTGCCGTCGTCGTCGCGGACGACGTGGATCGGGTTTGGTCGGGTGGCGAGTCGGCGGAGGAGGTCGTGGGCCTCCTGTACGGCCCGTACGGCGGTGGTGACGTCGTTGACTGACGCAGACAGCGCGCGCTCGGCGATGTCGGCCAGCTGCCGGAAGCCGAAACCGACGTCCTGGCCCGGCGAACGCTCCACGCTGAGGGTCACGCCCTGCTCAGCCCGATCGGCGGGCACCGGGTGGGGCGTGCCGCCGGTCGTTGCGTGCACGCGTAACAGCGGCGCTCCGGCGACGACGAAGTCACCCGGTGCGGGGACCACGGTGATGGTGCAGTCGTACGCCTGTGCCAGCCGGGCGAGCAGCGCGAGATCGACATTACTGACCATGCCGGGTTCCGTGGCCCGTACGGTCTGTGTCACCTCGCCGGGTACCAGCGGCGGCTCGTCGGATGTGGGGAGTTCTGCGATCGATCGTCGGGACTGCGCGCCGATGGAGCCGATGATGTGCGACACCTGCATGACCGTGGTGATGTGGTGCAGGTAGTAGATGAAGGTGCCGCTGCTGGCGAGGACGAGAGCTATCGACACCGTGAGGGACAGCTCCGGCAGCCCCTGAGCTTCGCTGTCCGGTAGCGCGGCCAGTACCACCATCGCGAACAGGAAGGTGGCGATGAACGTACCGAGCGTCGCCTGGATGATCCGGTCTTGCAGGAAGGTCCGCAGGACTCGGGGGGAGTACTGGCTGCTGGCCAGTTGCAGGGCAACGATGGTGATGGAGAACACCAGCGCGGTGAAAGAGATCATCGCCGTGATGATCGAAGACAGTAGCGACCGGGCGCCGGCGGGGGCGCTGGGCACGATCCCCCCGAAGGGAAGATCGAGCTGGAGCTCCAGCGCCGACAGTCCGATCGCCGCGACCACCGCTCCGATCGAGAAGACCGCCGGCACGACCCAGAAGCTCTCCCGTATCCCGGCCAGCCGCGCGGCCGCGGTACGAGGCCGGCTCACGATCGACAGCTCTTCGTCGCCATATGCTCATCGTGGCGCATGCCGGGCCACCGCGGCCTGTCCATCGACGTCGACGAGCGTCGGGGGCCGGCGCTGCTGGTACGGCGGCGGGCGGCCGACACGGCGGTCTTCTCGATCAGGGCGCGTCGCCGGCCGGCGACGCCAGCACGTCGAGGACTGCGGCCAGGGTACGGTGCCACGGCTGGCGGACCAGGTCGCGTTCGAGGTTGCTCAGCGCCCGGGTCGTTCGAGTGGCCGCGACGCCCCCAGGATGCCGGTCGCCGATCACGCCTCGGGGTCCTCGTCCCGATCCAGTGAGCGCACCTGGTTCAGCAGGTCGGGGTGACGGTAGATGAAGGTTCGGTGGACCCTGGCGAAGCGCGCGACACCGCTGATGCTGGTGTCGCCGCCGTGGGTCGCGAGGTGGATGAGAGCGTCGAGAACCCGTTGCCGGCGGCGTGCTGAATCGGCCCGCCGGGCGGCAACCAGGGCGGCCGCGTTCTCCGCGGTCGGGGAGGCTGAACCGGTCATCGCGACCGTCCGACGAGGGTGATGGACGTTCGTATCCGAATGATGTGGGGGAGCCGAGCGGGTCATGGTGGCCTTCCTCAAGGGTCGGCTCGACTGGTGCGCCTCCATGGTCTCGGCCGGCGCGGCGCAACCGCAGAGGCCATCGGTCCGCTGTCGAGTGTCCTTTGGCAGGTCACTTTGCGTACTCGGGGCGCGATGATCGCGCCCCTCGCGGCTGGGTCGTCCTTTGTGGTCAGCGCCTCGGACGTTCGGTTACCACGGGTCGATTTTCGGTCAAGCGAAGATCCGTAGAGCGGGTGGATTCCGGCGTGGGATGATCTTGTCGCGCATGTTGCGCACGCGTTCCGTGGCCCCTTCGTAGCACTGTGTGCGAGCAGCAAGGATTGACGTTACGCAGTTGAACCACTACTTGAAGTAGCGATGCGGGTGTCACTCACGGTGCGTTGACACCGCCGAGCGCGCGGTCGAAAGTCACATCCACGGGGATGCAACTGGCATCCGAAGACGCCGGTCCTAAGTGGACCACGGGGTTGAGGCGTCTCGGACTCACGGTCGTTGGTCGTGAGCGCCTGCCGTCGCTCCTGTCGCTGCTCACCCCTCGCTCGCAGAAGGTGCGATGGACGCGCTAGACGATTTTCTTCGGCACGCTCACGTCTGGAACAGCTGGATAGTCCTGATCATCGGCTGCGCCGCCCTCGGAGCACTTGTCGCGTCGGCCCGCCGCCGGGACGTGGCCCGCCGAGACCGCCGGGTGCTCAGCGCGTTCGTAGGCGGTGTGCACCTGCAGGTGATCCTGGGCGTGGTGCTCGCGCTGCTGCTGATGTCCGTCGGCGACGACCTTTTCGCCGGCGACAGCGCGAAGGCTGGCTGGCACGCGGCACTCGGGGTGGCGGCGGCCGGGCTGGCCACGCTCGCGCTCCGGTTGTGGCGGTGGTCCGACCGGCCCTGGCCGGCGGTGTTCGCGGCTGCGGCAGCACTGGTGGCCGCGCAACTGGGCCGTCTGCCCCTGATCGTGCTGGGCACATTCGTCGCCGCCGGCGTCGCCGAACTGGTGCGGCGACGGACACCGCCGCAGGCCCGGCAACCGATGCCCGAGGGCGAGGAGTCGCGATGAAGGTTCTGATCGTCACCGAATCATGCTTCGGCAACACGTCTCGGGTGGCCGACGCGGTGGCCGCCGGCCTCCGGTCCGCCGGTGCCGAGGTGACCGTCGTCGAAGCGGCCGCCGAGCCCGCGCTCGACGGCGTGGACCTGCTGCTGGTCGGCGCGCCCACGCACAACATGGGCCTCCCCGGACCAGCGTCACGCAGACAGGCCGCGACAAAGGGCGCTAGCCCGGCCTCCACCGGCGTGGCGGAGTGGCTGGACCGACTGCCCACCGGATTCGGTGGCCGTGCCGCCACCTTCGACACCGTCACCGGCACCGGGTTCTTCTCCGGCTCCGCCGCCAAAGCCATCCAGAAGCGGCTTCGCCGCCACGGGGTGGCCGTGGTCGCCCGGCAGAGTTTCGTCGTCACATCGACCGAAGGCCCGCTGGCCGACGGCGAACTGGACCGCGCCGAACTGTGGGCCGCCGGCCTGGCCTGACCCGCGGCGGTCCGATGGGCCCGCGAGAACTGGAGTGTGTGATGGCCGCAGCATCCGCGGACGAGACGCTCGTCGATCGCTTCCGTACCGTCCTGCACCGCCGGGCCGAGGCGCCCTGCTACCGGTTCCTCGTCGACGGCGAGGGTCCGGCGCGGGTTCTCACCGGCGCCGACCTCGATCGCCGGGCCCGCGCCATCGCGGTCGCACTACGCGAGAGGGTGACCGGGGGCGACCGGGCACTGATCCTCTGCCCACCCGGCCTCGACTACGTGGCGGCGTTCTTCGGCTGCCTCTACGCGGGCGTGGTGCCGGTCCCGGCCTACCCGCCCGACCCGGGCCTGCTCGCCCGGATGCTGCCCCGTCTGGCCGGTGTGCTCCGAGATGCCGATCCGGCGGTCGTTCTCGGCCCGGCCGCGGACGCCGGCATCAGCGAGCACCTTGTAGCCCTCGTCCCCGAGGCGGGCACGCTGCCGTGGGTCGCGGTGGACGAGGTGGACGACGCCAGGGCGGGGGAATGGCGACGTCCCGGGGTGCGCGGCGACGACCTGGCTCTGTTGCAGTACACCTCCGGTTCCACCGGAAGCCCCAAGGGTGTCATGCTCAGCCACGCCAACCTGCTCGCCAACCTGGCTGCCATCGACGACCGGTTCTTCGACGCCGCCGATCCGGACCCGAGCTGCGTGATCTGGCTACCGCCCTACCACGACATGGGGCTCATCGGCGGGCTGCTGGAGCCGG
The DNA here is from genome assembly GCF_040660295.1 of Micromonospora sp. NPDC049891. Taxonomy (NCBI): domain Bacteria; kingdom Bacillati; phylum Actinomycetota; class Actinomycetes; order Micromonosporales; family Micromonosporaceae; genus Micromonospora; species Micromonospora sp. NPDC049891. The sequence continues at coordinate 140,968 of NZ_JBFAML010000015.1, read as the reverse complement.
CCTACCGGGGGTACCCGGTGACCTTCATGTCGCCACTGGCCTTCCTGAAGCGCCCCGTCCGGTGGCTGCGGGCAATCTCCGACCTGCGGGCCACGCATGCCGGCGGACCCAACTTCGCCTACGACCTGTGCGTCGCGAAGATCCCTGAGGCGGAACGTGCCGAACTCGATCTCAGCAACTGGCAGGTCGCCTTCTCCGGCGCGGAACCGGTCCGGGCCGCGACCCTCGACCGGTTCGCCCGCGCTTTCGCCTCCAGCGGCTTCCGCCGCGCCGCGTTCTACCCCTGCTACGGGATGGCCGAGTCGTCGCTGCTGGTCGCCGGCGGGACGCGCGCCTCCGAGCCGTCGCTGCTGCGGGTCCGGGCCGACGCACTGCAACAGAACCGAATCGAACTGGCCGAGGCCGGTGACGCGTCCCGGACCCTCGTCGGTTGCGGCCCGGTCATCGACGGACACCGCCTCGTGGTGGTCGCCCCGGACGAGCGGACGCCGCTGCCGGAGCGCCAGGTGGGCGAGATCTGGGTGGCGGGGCCGAGCATCGCGCGCGGCTTCTGGGGCCGCGCCGAGGAGACCGCCGAACGGCTCGACGCCCATCTCGCCGACGGCACCGGCCCGTTCCTGCGTACCGGTGACCTCGGCTTCCTCGACGATGGCCAGCTCTACGTGACCGGCCGGATCAAGGATCTCGTGATCATCGCCGGCCGGAACCACTACCCGCAGGACATCGAGCGAACCGTCGCGGAGGCTCACCCGGCGCTGGGCCGTGGCGCCGGCATCGCCTTCTCGGTCGACTCCGGTGACGAGGAGCGACTCGTCGTGGTGCAGGCGGTAAACGTCAGCGCCGCCCGCCTCGACTGCGGCGAGGTCTTCGCCGCCGTCCGCGCCGCGGTCGCCGCCGAACACGGGCTCCGGGTCCACGAGATCGTGCTGGTCAAATCCGGGAGCATCCCGAAGACATCGAGCGGCAAGCTGCAGCGCCTCGCCGGTAAGCAGGCCTACCTGGCCGGCTCGCTGACCGCGGTGGCCCGGTCCTTCGCCACGGATGTGCGCCTGACCCGAGAACAGTTCGAGGAGCGGATTCTGCGGGCACTCGGGGAGCGGCTGCAACTCGACCCCGAGGCACTCGACCCGCAGCGCCCGGTAGCGACCTACGGGCTACAGTCCGTGGACCTGGTCGGACTGATCGGTGAACTGGAACGGTGGTCCGGCCGGGCACTGCCGGCCACGCTCGCCTGGGAGTACCCCACCGTCGAAGCCCTGGCCGGGTTCCTGTCCGACGGTGATGAGGCCGCAGCGGCCGGGCGGACGCCCGCACCGCCGAATGCGTCGAGCCCGGAGCCGATCGCGGTGATCGGCATCGGCTGCCGTTTCCCCGGTGGCGCCGACGGGCCGCAGGAGTACTGGCGACTGCTCACCGAGGGCCGGGACGCCGTGACCGAGGTGCCCGCCAGCCGCTGGCGGGCTGCGGACTTCGACGCCAGCCGGTGGGGCGGGTTCCTGCCCGGCGGCGTCGACGGCTTCGAGCCCGCCTTCTTCGGCATCTCCCCGCGCGAAGCCGCCCGGATGGACCCTCAGCAGCGCCTGCTCGCCGAGGTCGCCTGGGAGGCGCTGGAGGACGCGGGCATCGTGCCGGAGCAACTCGCCGGCTCGGCCACCGGAGTCTTCGTCGGCATCGCGACAAACGACTACGCCCATCTGCAGTTCCAGCGGCTCGACCGGATCGACGCCCACACCGGCACCGGCAACGCGCTCAGCATCGCCGCGAACCGGCTGTCCTACCTCTTCGACCTGCGTGGGCCGAGCCTTGCCGTCGACACGGCCTGCTCGTCGTCGCTGGTCAGCGTGCAGCAGGCCGGCACCAGCATCGCGCAGGGCGAATGCGACCTCGCTCTGGCCGGCGGGGTGAATCTCATCCTCTCCCCGGCTCTGGCGATCAACTTCACCCGGGCCGGCGCGATGGCCGGCGACGGGCGGTGCAAGCCGTTCGACTCACGGGCCGACGGCTACGTCCGCGCCGAGGGCGCCGGGGTGGTGGTGCTGAAGCCGCTCTCCCGAGCGGTGCGCGACGGCGACGCGATCTACGCCGTCATCCGGGGCGGCGCGGTCAACCAGGACGGCCGGACCAACGGGTTGATGGCGCCGAACCCGCACGCTCAGGAAGCGGTCGTCCGCGCCGCGTACGCCAGGGCGGGCGTCGCGCCCGGCGACGTGCACTACGTCGAGGCACACGGCACCGGCACGATGCTTGGCGACCCGATCGAGGCGAAGGCGCTCGCCGCCGTGGTCTCCGCGCGTCGCGACCCCGCGCGACCCTGTCTGATCGGGTCGGTGAAGTCGAACCTCGGGCACCTGGAGGCCGCAGCGGGCATCGCCGGCCTGATCAAGGTGGCCCTGATGTTGCGTCACCGCCGCATCCCGGCCAGCCTGCACTACCGCGAACCGAACCCGCACGTCTCCTTCGAGCAACTGTCGCTGCGGGTGGCGGACACCGCGCAACCGTGGCCGGCCGGCGATGGCCCGGCGCTGGCCGGTGTGAGTTCGTTCGGTTTCGGCGGCACCAATTGTCACCTGGTGCTCCAGGAGGCTCCGCCGGCAGCCACGGCCGAACGGACGGTCCCCGGGGACAATCTTCTGCTCACCGTCTCGGCGCCCACCCACGCGGCGCTGCGCGAGCTCGCCGCCCGGCACGCGGCCCGGCTGAGGGAGCCCGGCGCCGAATCCACCGTGGCGGCGTACTGCGCGGCGGCGGCGGTCCGGCGCACCCACCACGCAGAGCGACTGGCCTGCGTGGGCGGGTCGGCGGCCGAGCTGAGCGAGGCGCTCGCCGCCTTCGCCGGCGGCGACGACCACCCCGGTCTGATCGCCGGCGGCCGGCGGACCGGCCGGCGGCCCCGGCCGGTGTTCGTCTTCGCCGGGCAGGGCCCGCGCTGGTGGCCCCTGGCCGCCGATCTGCTGGACACCGAACCGGTCTTCCGGGAGACGCTGTGGCGGTGCGACGCCGCGCTGCGCCGCTACGTCGACTGGTCACTGGTCGAGCAGCTCACCATCGCGCCGGAGCGGTCCCGGCTCGCCGACCCGGGCGTGGTGCAGCCGGCCACCTGCGCACTCCAGATCGCCCTCGCCGCTCTGTGGCAGTCCTGGGGCGTGGAGCCGGCCGCAGTGGTCGGGCACAGCGTCGGCGAGATCGCCGCAGCGCACGTCGCCGGTGCGCTCGGCCTGGACGACGCCCTCCGGATCGCCCTGCACCGGGGTCGGGTGATCCGCACGGTGATCGGACAGGGCAAGATGGCCGTCGTCGGTGCGTCCTACGACGAGACCCGGAACATGCTGGCCCGGCTCGACGACGGTCTGGTCTCGGCGGCCGCCGCCAACGGTCCCGCCTCGACGGTCATCTCCGGCGCGACCGCGGCGGTGGAGCGACTGGCCACACTTCTGGACGACGAGGGCGTCTTCTGCCGGATTCTGGAGTCCGTCGACTACGCCTCGCACAGCCCCCAGATGGAGCCACTGCAGGCCGTGCTGCGTGACGCGTTGGCCGGCCTCGCCCCGGGGCCGACCGCCCGTACCCTGGTCTCGACCGTCACCGGCGAGCCGATCGACGGCACCACCATGGACGCCGGCTACTGGGCGACGAACCTGCGCCAGCCGGTGTTGCTCGACCGCGCCATGGACAACCTCCTGGCGAGCGGGCACGACACCTTCATCGAGATCTCCGGCCACCCCATGCTGACCGGCGCGCTCGCCGAGAAGCTCGACTCCCGAGAGCAGCCCGGTACGGTCGTCGCCTCCCTGCACCGCGACCAGCCCGGCCGCGCCGCGCTGCTCAGCGAACTCGCCTGGCTGTACGGCGCCGGCCTGCCGGTCGACTGGACCCGGCTGTACGGCACGGTGCCGCCGGTGGTGTCCCTGCCGACCTACCCGTGGCAACGGGAGCGCTGCTGGGTGGACCACGACGACGCCGTCCCGTCGGCCGCCCCGCCAGCCGACCGTCGACTCTGGCAGGCGGTCGAGGACGGCGACCTGGACACGCTGCACGACGTGTTGGGGCTTGCCGACCCGGCCCAGCACGCCGCCCTCGCCACCGTGCTCCCGGCCCTGGCCGGTTGGCGTCGGACGACGTCCGGCCGGAGCGCCGCCGAATCCTGGCGCTATCGCGTCACCTGGACCCCGCTGCCGGCGACCCAGCCGATGCCGCTGGCCGGCACGTGGCTGCTGGTGGCCCCGAGCACCCCGGCCGACGTCGAACTCGCCGATGCCGTCCGCGCAGCGCTCACCGGGCACGGCGCGGCCGTCGTCGAGGTGCCGGTGCCACGCGCGGACCGGGCGTCGCTCACCGCGTCCCTCAGCGCGGCTCTGCGACGATCGCCCGAGCCGCCCCGCGGCGTGGTGTCCCTCCTTGCCGTCACGGACGCGCCGCTGCCCGACGGTGCTGCCCGGACCCTCGCCCTGGCACAGGCCATGGCCGACGCAGTGGTCACCGCCCCGCTGTGGCTGATCACCAGGGGTGCGGTGTCCACCGGGCCAGCCGACCCCGTCGAAAACCCGGCGCAGGCGCTCGCCTGGGGGCTGGGCCTGGTGATCGGCTTGGAGCACCCGCAGCGGTGGGGCGGGCTGATCGACCTCGGCGGCACGCTCGACGGGAGCGTCGTGGAGGGGCTGGCCGCTGCTCTGGGCGGTCCCGGGGATGAGGACCAGCTGGCGGTACGGCCGGGTGGGGTCTTCGCCCGTCGGCTGGTGCACGCGGCCGTCGCCGAGCCGGCCGTGTCGGCTTACCGGCCCCGCGGGACGGTGCTCATCACCGGCGGCACCGGCACGCTGGGTGCCGAACTGGCCCGCCGGCTCGCCCGCGCCGGTGCCGAACATCTGGTGCTCACCAGCCGGCGCGGTCCTGACGCGCCAGGCGCCGCCGACCTGGCGACCGAGCTGACCGCGCTCGGTCCCCGGGTCACCGTGGCCGCCTGCGACCTGGCCGACCGGGCGGCACTCGCGGCGCTGCTCGACGGGCTGTCCGCCGCCGGTGACCCCGTCCGCTCCCTGTTTCACGTCGCGGGCGACGTGTCGCTGGTGAAGCCACTCACCGAGACCAACCCGGATGACCTGCGACACGTTGTCGCGGGGAAGGACATCGGTGCACTGCACCTGCACGAACTGCTTACCGGCCCGCTCGACGCCTTCGTGCTGTTCTCCTCGATCACCGGGGTGTGGGGCAGCGGGCACCAGGGCGCCTACTCCGCCGCGAACGCCTACCTCGACGCGCTCGCCGAACACCGGCGCGGCCGGGGTCTGCCGGCGCTGTCGGTGCAGTGGGGCCCGTGGGCGGCCGGGCAGGCCCACGACGCACACGAGGACGAACTGGCCCGCCGCGGCCTGCGGCTGATGCCGGTGCAACCGGCCCTGGCCGAGCTGGACCGGGCACTCGGCACGGACCGGGCGACCGCCGTGGTGGCCGACGTGGACTGGTCACTGTTCACCCCGGCGTACGCCGCCGCGCGAGCCCGGCCCCTGCTGAGCGAGCTTCCCGAGGCGCAGCGGGCCTTGCAACCGGTCGAGCCGACGCCGGCCGTGGCCGGAGAGCGGCGCGACGACCTGCACCGGGTGCTGCTCGCGGTGGAGCCGGGACGCCGCCGCCGTGAACTGCTCGTGAACCGTTGCCGCGAAGAGGTGGGCCGGGTGTTGAAGCTGGCTCCGGAACGGGTGGACACCAGCGTCCCCCTCGCCGGCATGGGCTTCGACTCACTGCTCTCGCTGGAACTGCGGCGACGTTTGGAACTCGTCGTCGGCACCACACTGCCGGCCACGCTTGCCTGGCGGTACCCCACAGTGGACACGCTCGCGCCGTTCCTCGCCGAGCAGATGGGGATACCCCTGGAGGCGGTGCCCGTCGCCGAGGCCACGCCACCCACGCCACCCGCACCGCCCGCAGCGCCCGAGGCCGTCCTCGACGTCGAGGCACTGAGCGGCAGCGACGTCGAGGCGCTGCTCCTACAACGACTCCAGGCCATCGAGGGGGCCCACGATGACACCGCAGCCGAAAGAGCCTGAGATGACCTCTCCGGATTCCTCTGCCGCGACGTTGAGACGCGCACTCGTGGCGATCGACCAGCTGCAACGCGATCTGGCTGCGGCTCGTGCACAACGAACCGAACCGATCGCCGTGGTGGGCCTTGGTTGCCGCTTCCCGGGCGGCGTGGTGGACGCCGACTCGTACTGGCGCCTGCTCTCCGATGGTGTGGACGCGATCCAGGAGGTCCCGTCGGACCGCTGGAACGTGGACGCCTTCTACCAGAGCGAGGTGGGCCAGCCGGGGACGATGACCACCCGATGGGGCGGCTTCCTGGACCGGATCGACGAGTTCGACGCGGAGTTCTTCGGCATCTCGCCGCGGGAGGCCGAAGCGATGGATCCCAACCAGCGGCTGGTGCTGGAAGTGGCGTGGGAGGCGCTGGAGCACGCCGGGTACGCCCGGTTGGCCGGTAGCCGCACCGGCGTGTTCATCGGCGTGATCGGCAACGACTACGCGCTTCGGAACTTCCGCCGGCCGGACGAAGTCACGCCGTACGTGGTCACCGGGAACGCGCACAGCGTCGTCTCCGGTCGGCTCGCCTACCTCCTCGACCTGCGCGGCCCTGCGGTGTCGGTCGACACCGCGTGTTCCTCCTCGTTGGTCTCGGTGCACCTGGCCTGCCAGAGTCTGCGGTCCGGCGACTGTGACCTGGCCCTGGCCGGCGGAGTCAACGTGATGCTCTCGCCGCTTCCCACGATCGGCTTCTCCCAGTTCGGGATGATGGCACCGGATGGCCGGTGCCGGACGTTCGACGCGGCCGCGAACGGGTTCGTACGCGGCGAAGGCTGCGGGCTGGTGGTGCTCAAACGCCTCTCCGACGCGCTCGCCGCCGACGATCACGTGCTTGCCGTGATCCGCGGTGGAGCGATCAATCAGGACGGTCGCAGCACCGGCCTCACCGCACCCAACGTGCTGTCCCAGCGCGACCTGCTGCGACGTGCCCTGGACGCCAGCGGGGTCAGCGCGAGCCAGGTCTCCTACATCGAGGCGCACGGCACCGCCACGACGCTTGGCGACCCCATTGAGACAGAGGCGCTGGCCGAGGTCTACCCGGCGGAACCGGGAGGGGAGTGGCACCTCGGATCGGTGAAGACCAACTTCGGTCACCTGGAGGCAGCCGCGGGGGTGGCCGGCCTGATCAAGGTGATCCTGGCGTTGCGTCACCGGGCGATCCCCGCCCACCTGCACTTCGAACGCCTGAACCCACTCATCGGCCTGGAACGTCCGCCGTTCACCGTGCCGACGCGGCTCACCGAGTGGGTGCCCCGAGACGGGCGCCGGATCGCCGGTGTGAGCAGCTTTGGGCTGAGCGGCACCAACGTCCACCTGCTCGTCGAGGAGGGCCCGCAGCGGCAGCCGGTGGCGCCGGACGACTGCCGCCCGCTCTCCGTGCTCGCCCTCTCCGCCCGCAGCGAGGACGGCCTGCGCGCGCTCGCCACCCGGCACAGCGAGCTGCTCGGGGCCACCGCGCCACCGCCGGTGGCCGACCACTGCTGGTCGGCCAACACGGGGCGCATGCACTTCACCCACCGGCTCGCGGTGGTCGGTGGTACGGCGACGGAGCTGCGGGCGGCGCTCGACCGGGCGATGGAGCAGCTCGCTCCCGCTGCGGTCCGCGACCCCGAGGTCGCATTCCTGTTCAGCGGCGAGGGTGCCGAACGCCCTGGCATGGCGCGCACGCTGTACGAGACCGCTCCGGTGTTCCGGGAGGCGATCGAGCGGTGCCATGAGCTGCTTGCCGACCCGCTGCTGCCGGTGCTGTTCCCGGCGCGCCCCGACGCGACGGACTTCCGCCGTCCGACCCGGGGACAGCCCGCGCTGTTCGCGGTGGAGTACGCGCTCGCCCAACTGTGGCGGTCCTGGGGAGTGGAGCCAGCCGCGGTGCTCGGCCATGGTGTGGGGGAGGTGGCCGCCGCCTGTACCGCCGGGGTGATCAAACTGGAGGGCGCGCTGCGGCTGGTGACCGAGCGGGCGCGACTCGTCGAGGCCGGCGCGGCCGGCATGGACGCCTTCCGCCGGGTCGTCGCCGAGATCGGCCACGCGCCGCCGCGTATCCCGTTCGTATCCGCGCTGACCGGGGCGCTTCAGCCCTGGGACCGCGCGCCGGGAGCCGAGCACTGGAGCGGGCAGGCTGACGGGCCGGTGCGGTTCAGCGACGGCGTGGCGACGCTGCGCGGGCTCGGGCACCACCGGTTCGTCGAGATCGGCCCGGACGCCACCCTGCTCGACGACCTCGACCCGGGTGCCGACCTGCTGCGCCTGCCCAGCCTGAGGGCTGGCGCGAACGACTGGGAGACCATCCTGCGCACGCTCGCCGAGCTGTACCGGCACGGCACCGACGTGGACTGGATCGGGTTCGACCGCGGCTACCGGCGTACCCGGGTGCCGGTGCCGACGTCACCGTTCACGCGGACCCGGCACTGGTACGAATCGTCGCCGGCGACCGACGTGCCGGCTCCCGCGCCCGCGCCCGTGCCGGCCGCGGAACCGCTGCTCACCCGCGCTGCGCTGCTGGCGCTGCCACCGGAGGAGCGTTTCGACGTCCTCGCCGACCACCTCGCCCGGGGCGTCGGGGTGGCGCTGGGCTCCGGCTCCGGCCCCCGTCGCAAGGCGGCCGTCGCCGCCGTCCGGGTCGGATTCGACCAGCCGCTCCTGGAACTGGGCCTGGACTCGCTGATGGCGATGGGGCTGCGGAACCAGATCCGCAGCCAGCTCGGGGTGACGCTGCCCATCGCCGGCCTGTTGCAGGGGGCGTCGGTTCGTCGGGTGGCGGAACGGATCCTGCACCTGCTGGACGACGCGGAGACCTCGCCCACCGGGACCTCGTCCACCGGGACCTCGCCCAGCGACGACCCGACGGACGCGTTGCTCGCCGAGTTGGAGCGTCTGCCCGCCGAGGAGAGGCAGGCCCTACTGGCGGAAGAGGACGGCCGATGAGCCTGCGTGAACGGCTGGCCGGTCTCTCCCCGGAACAGCGTGCCCGCCTGACAAGGCGGCTCGCCGATCGGGAGAAGACCTATCCGCTCTCGGCCATGCAGCGCCGCCTCTGGTTTCTTGAGCGGCTCACCCCGGGCACCGCCGCCTACCTGGTGCCCGCAGCGGTCCGGCTGCGCGGTCCGCTCGATCGCGCGGTGCTGCGCGCCGCCGTCGCGGACCTGGTCGCCCGGCACGAGTCACTGCGTACCACGGTGGTCGAACGTGACGGCGAACCGGTGCAGGTGGTGACGCCGAACGTGGCGGTCGACATCGGTGCGGAGGATCTGCGCTCCGCGCCCGACGCCGTTCTCGCCGAGCGGGTGGAGGCGGCCGTCAGCACCCCGCTCGACCTGGCGACCGGACCGCTGCTGCGGCTGCGGTTGCTGCGGGTCGCCGACGAGGAGCACCGGCTGATCGTCGTACTGCATCACATCGTGGCCGACGGCTGGTCGGTGAGCGTGTTGTTCGCGGAGTTCGCCGCGCTCTACGCCGCGCACCGCGCGGGTCGTCCGGCCGGGCTGCCACCGCTGCCGTTCAGCTACGGCGAGGTAGCGCGGCGCGAGCGGAACGACTGGGACGACGACCTTCGCTACTGGAGCGACCACCTGGCCGGGGCCCCGCGCGTGCTGGAGTTGCCGCTGGACCACCCGCGGCCACCGGTCGCGTCGTCGCGAGGCGACTCCTGGCACTTCGACCTCCCGGCCGGCCCGGTCCGGGACCTCGTCGCCGTCGGGCAGGCGCGCCAGGCCACCCCGTTCATGGTGCTGCTGGCCCTGTTCCAGGTTCTCGTACACCGCTACGCCGGCCAGGACGACGTGGTGATCGGTGTCCCGGTCGCCAACCGGGACCGGGCCGGGCTGGAGGGACTCATCGGCTTCTTCGTCAACACCCTGCCGATCCGCACCGACCTGGCCGGTGACCCGAGCTTCGCCGAGCTGCTCGACCGGGTCCGGGACGCCTGCCTGGGGGCGTACGCCCACCAGGAGGTTCCCTTCGACCGGCTGGTGGAGGAGCTGAAGCCGGCCCGCGACCTCAGCCGGCCGCCACTGGTCCAGGTCAGCTTCGCCTACCAGGCGCAGCCGTTGCCGACCGTCGACGTGGCGGGGCTGGAGATGACCCGACTTCCGCTGCGCAGCCGGACCGCGCGATTCGATCTGGAACTGCAACTCGTCGACGACGGCGACCGGGGTCTGAGCGGGCTGATCGAGTACAACAGTGACCTGTTCGACGCCGCGACCGTCGAGCGGATGGCCGGTCACCTGGGTCGGCTCGCGACCGCGGCGGCGGCCGACCCGGACCTGCCGATCGGGGCGCTCGCGCTGCTCGGCGACGAGGAACGGGCGGCGCTGTTGGCCGCGGGCATGGACAGCCGGCGCGACTGGCCGGTGTCCGACCTGGCCCACCGGCGGATCGCCGGCCGCGCGCGGGAGACGCCGGACTCCGAGGCCATCCGGTTCGAGGACCGCGTGCTCACCTACGCCGAGGTGGACCGGCGTGCCAACCAGCTCGCGCACTGGCTGCGCGGGCAGGGCGTCGATCGCGACGTACTGGTCGGGCTCTGCCTCCAGCGCTCACTGGAGACCGTCATCGCCATCCTGGCCGTGCACCGGGCCGGCGGCGCCTACCTGCCGTTGGACCCGGACTACCCCAGGGCGCGGCTGGAGTTCATGCTCGACGACTCGCGCGCGCCGTTGGTGCTCACCCAGTCCCGGGTACGCGACCGGGTTCCGGCCGGGGCTGCCGTGGTGGCCTGTCTGGACGAGATCGACAGCGAGCTGGCCGAACAGCCGGCGGATCCACCGACCGACGCCGTCGCCGACGAGGACCTCGCCTACGTCATCTACACCTCGGGATCGACCGGACGACCCAAGGGCGTGCAGATCCCGCACCGTGCGCTGGCCAACTTCCTGCGTTCCATGCAGGTGCGACCGGGAATCGGCCGGGACGACACGCTACTGGCGGTCACCAGCCTCTCCTTCGACATCTCGGTGCTCGAACTGCTGCTGCCGCTGGTGACGGGGGCCCGGGTGGTGCTGGTGTCGCGGGCGGTGGCCGCCGACGGTCGTGAGCTTGCGCGGGTGCTGGACCGGAGCGGAATCACGGTCATGCAGGCCACGCCGTCGACGTGGCGGATGCTTGTCGAGTCCGGCTGGGCGGGTTCGCCCCGACTGCGGATGCTGTGCGGCGGTGAGGCCCTGCCGCCGGGCCTCGCCGCCCAGCTGCGCCCACGTGGCGCAGAGCTGTGGAACATGTACGGCCCGACCGAGACCACCGTCTGGTCGGCGGTGTGGCGGGTCGTCGCCGGTCCTATCCGGCTCGGCGAGCCGGTCGCCGACACCGAGCTGCACGTGCTCGACGGGCGCGGGCAACTGGTGCCGCCCGGCGTTGCCGGCGAGTTGCACATCGGCGGGGTCGGGCTGGCCCGTGGCTATCTGAACCGGCCCGACCTCACCGCCGACCGGTTCGTCGAACTCGCCACCCCGGCCGGCCGGTTCTACCGCACCGGCGACCTGGTGCGCCGTCGAACCGACGGCAGCCTGGAGTTCCTGGGCCGGCTCGACCACCAGGTGAAGGTCCGCGGTTTCCGGATCGAACTCGGCGAGATCGAGGAGGTGTTGACCGGTCACCCCGAGGTTGGCGGGGCGGTGGTCACCGCCCACGCACATGCCGGCGACACCCGGCTGGTGGCCTATCTGGCCGGCGGTGACGTGCCGGCCGCGCACCTGGTGGGCTTTCTGCGGGAGCGGCTTCCGGACCACATGGTGCCATCGACCTTCGTGCGCCTGCCGGCGTTCCCGCTCACCCCGAACGGCAAGATCGACCGGGCGGCCCTGCCCGAGCCGGAGTACGGCCGTACCGGCCTGGAAACCAGCTACCGGTCGCCGGAGGATCCGCTGGAGCACGTGGTCGCCGAGGCCTTCGGCCGGCTGCTCGGAGTCGAGCGGATCGGTCGGGACGACGACTTCTTCGCGTTGGGGGGCCACTCCCTGCTCGCCACCCGGCTCGTGACCTGGCTCCGCCCGGTCGTCGGCGTGGAGCTGCCGCTGCGCGCGGTCTTCGAGCACCCGACCGTGGCCGCTCTGGCCGCCCAGCTGCGCGATCCCGACGCCCGCCCGACGGCGGCCGGTCCGGGCCGCGTCGGGCCGGCCGTCGGCGCGCAGGTGGTGCCCCGTCGCGCCGATCCGGCCGCGCCCGTGCCGCCGCTGGCCGCCCAACGTCGACTGTGGCTGCTGGAACAGCTCGCCCCGGACAACCGTGCCTACCTGCTGCCGGCCGCGTTGCTGGTGCGCGGCCGCCTGGACGTCGCGGTTCTCCGCCGGGCCTGCGACGAGGTCGTACGGCGACACGAGGCGCTGCGCGCGGTGTTCCCGGAGATCGACGGCCGACCCTGGCTCGTGGTGCGCCCGGAGGTTCCGGCCGCGCTTGTGGTGCACGAGTGTCCGGACGGCACGGAGACCGAACTCACCGAGCGGTTCTTCGACAGTCCGTTCGTTCTCGCCGACGGGCCGCTGCTGCGTTGGGAGGTGCTGCGTCGCACCGACGACGAGGCGGTGGTGCTGCTCGCCATGCACCACATCGTCTCCGATCAGTGGTCGTTGGGCGTGCTGCTGGGCGAGGTTCTGGCGCTGTACGCCGCGTACGCCGCCGACGCGCCGAGTCCACTGCCCGCCATCGAGGTCCAGTACCCGGATGTCGCCCGCTGGCAGCAGGACGAGCCGGCCGATCCGGCGGGCCTGGACTACTGGGTCCGACAGTTGCGCGGGGCGCCCGCCGAACTCAACCTGTCCCTGGCCCGTCCCCGGCCGCCGAGGAAGAGCTACCGGGGCGCCGCGCTGCAACTGACCGTGCCCCCCGAGGTGGTACGGGACCTGCGCGCTCTCGGCCGCGCCGAGGGGGCCACCCTCTTCATGGTGCTGGCCGGTGCCTTCCAGGTGCTCCTCGGCCGGCTCGGCGGCACCGAGGACGTGGTGGTCGGCACCCCGGTGGCGAACCGACGGTTGCCGGAGCTGGAACCGCTGATCGGCCTCTTCGTCAACACTCTGGCGCTGCGCACCGATCTGTCCGGCGACCCCACCTACCGTGAGCTGCTGCGCCGTGTCCGTCAGGTCTGCCTGGACGGGTACGAGCACCAGGACGTCGCGTTCGAGCGGCTGGTGGAGGCGCTTCGGCCGGACCGCAGTCTGGCCCGTACGCCGATCTTTCAGGTCGGGTTTGCCCTGCAGAACGTGCCGTTCCCCGCATGGACCGGCGGCGGCCTGCGGGTGGAACCGTTGCCGGTCGACGCCGGCACGGCGAAGTTCGACCTCGAGCTGCTGCTCACCGAGGACGGCGACCGCGTCCACGGCCGCCTCGAGTACAGCCTTGACCTCTTCGACGAGACCACCGCCCGGCGCATCGTCAACCATCTCCAGGTCCTGCTGGTCGGGGTCGCCGCCGACCCGGACCGGCCCATCGGCCGGCTCCCGCTGATCACGGCGCACGAGCAGCGGAAGATTCTGGCGCTCGGTGACGGCGGCCACCGGGAGTGGCCGGGTGCCGGTCTGATCCACGAGGAGTTCGAGGCGCAGGCCAGGGCGACACCGGACGCCGAAGCGGTGCGCTTCCACGACGAGCGGCTCAGCTACGCCGAACTGGACCGCCGCGTCAACCAGCTCGCGCATCGCTTGCGCCGGCTCGGCGTGGGCCGGGACGTGATGGTGGGTGTGTGCATGGAGCGTTCCGTTGAAATGGTGGTGTCGCTGCTCGCCACCCTCAAGGCCGGCGGTGCCTACCTGCCGCTGGACCCCGGCCTGCCGCCGGCCCGCATCGCGTTCATGCTGGATGACGCCCAGGTGCCGGTCCTGCTCACCCAGAGCCGCCTGGCCCCCTCGCTGCCGGAACTCGGGGCGGACGTGCTCCGCGTGGACGAGTTGGCCGAGGAACTCGGCCGCGAACCGGCGTCGTCGCCGGGTGTTCAGGTGAACGGCGACGACCTGGCCTACGTCATCTACACCTCCGGCTCGACCGGGCGGCCCAAGGGGGTCATGAACGTGCACGCCGGCATCCGCAACCGCCTGTTGTGGATGCAGGACACGTACCGGCTCGACGTCTCCGACCGCGTGTTGCAGAAGACGCCGTTCTCCTTCGACGTGTCGGTCTGGGAGTTCTTCTGGCCGCTGATGACCGGCGCCTGCCTGGTGGTGGCCGTCCCGGACGGACACCGCGACGCCCGTTACCTGGTGGAGACCATCCGTCGCGAGCGCGTCACCACTGTGCACTTCGTCCCGTCCATGCTGCGGATCTTCGTCGGCGAGGAGGGGGCAGCGGACTGCCCCAGCCTGCGCAGAGTGATCTGCAGTGGCGAAGCCCTGCCACGTGAGCTGCAGGAACAGTTCTTCGCCACGGTGCCGGCCGAGTTGCACAACCTGTACGGCCCGACCGAGGCGGCTGTCGACGTCACCGCCTGGGCGTGCCGCGCCGGCGATCCGGGACCGGTACCGATCGGTCATGCCATCGCCAACACCCGGATGTACGTGCTCGACCAGATGCTCCAGCCGGTGCCGGCCGGAGTGGCCGGCGAACTCTGCATCGGCGGACGGAACCTGGCTCGTGGTTACCTCAACCGGCCGGATTTGACCGCACAGCGGTTCGTCGCGCACCCGTTCGACCCGACCCCCGACGCCCGGCTGTACCGCACCGGTGACCTGGCGCGGTTCCGCGACGACGGCGCCATCGAATATCTGGGCCGGCTCGACCACCAGGTGAAGCTGCGCGGCCATCGGATCGAGCTCGGTGAGATCGAGCACGCTCTCGCCGACCATCCGGACGTCCGCGAGGCCATCGTGACCGCCCGGCCGCTGGGCGGCGACCAACGGCTGGTGGCCTATCTGGCCGGCGAGGAGCCGCCCGCCGCGGGCACGCTCATCGCCCACCTGCGGCAGCGGCTGCCCGACTACATGGTGCCAGCCGTCTTCGTGCCGCTGCCGTCCTTCCCGCTGCTGCCGAACGGCAAGGTGGACCGCGCGGCGCTGCCCGAGCCGGAGCTGTCACGGCCCGATCTGGCCAACCCGTACGAGGCGCCCCGCGACGACCTGGAGCGGACCGTCGCCGCGGCGTGGAGCCGGTTGCTCGGCATCGAGCGGGTGGGTGTGCACGACAACTTCTTCGAGCTGGGCGGTCACTCGCTTCTGATGGCCGAGCTGCGTGGCGCGCTACAGGACGCCCTCGACCGACCGGTGACGCTCGTTGAGCTGTTCCAGTACCCGACCGTGCGCGCGCTGGCCGAGCACCTGGCCGCCGGCCCGTCCGCCGATCCGCTGGCCGCCGCGCGGGAGCGGGTGGCCGGCCGGCGGGCGGCGTTCGCCGAACGCCGCCGGACCGCCGCCCGCCGGAGCACGAACCGTACCGATTCCACAGGGGAGCGACAGTGAGCGACTCGACCGACGACCTGTCCCAGGTGGCCATCATCGGCATGGCGGGACGCTTCCCGCAGGCCGCCGACGTGAACGCCTTCTGGGCAAACCTGGTGACCGGTCAGGAGAGCATCTCCTCCTTCTCGGTCGACGAGCTGCGTGCGGCAGGGGTCAGCCCGGCGCTGGCGAGCCGGCCGGACTACGTACGCGCCAAGGGTGTCCTCGACGGCGCTGACACCTTCGACGCCGGCTTCTTCGGCTTCAGCCCACGCGAGGCGGAGCTGATGGATCCCCAGCACCGGGTGCTGTTGGAATGCGCCTGGGAAGCGGTGGAGTCGGCCGGCTACGACCCGCAGGCGTTCCCCGGCCGGATCGGGGTCTTCGCCGGCGCCAGCATGAACACCTACCTGCTCTACAACCTGATGGCCAACCGCAGCCTGATCGAGGCGCTCGGCCCGTACCAGACCCAGCTCGCCAACGACAAGGACTTCCTCGCCACCCGGGTCGCGTACAAGCTCGGGTTGCGTGGGCCCGCCGTCACCGTGCAGACCGCCTGTTCCACCTCGCTGGTGGCGGTCCACCTCGCCTGCCAGAGCCTGTTGTCCGGGGAGTCCGACATGGTGCTGGCCGGCGGGGTCTCGGTGAACGTACCGCTGCGCAACGGCCACCGGTACGAGCCGGGCGGCATCCTGTCCGCCGACGGCCACTGCCGGCCGTTCGACGCCGCCGCCGGCGGCACCGTGATCGGCAACGGCGTCGCCCTGGTGGTGCTGCGCCGGCTCGCCGACGCGCGGAAGCACGGCGACACCATCGACGCGGTGATCCGCGGCTCGGCGGTGAACAACGACGGTGCGCTCAAGGTGGGCTACACCGCACCGGCCGTGGAGGGCCAGTCCGAGGTCATCGCCGAGGCGCTCGGCATCGCCGGTGTCGCGCCCGAGACGGTCGGCTATGTGGAGACCCACGGCACGGGCACGGCGCTCGGTGACCCGATCGAGATCGCCGGACTCACCCGCGCCTACGGCCAGGGCGGCGCGTCCCCCGGCTCCTGCGCGATCGGCTCGGTGAAGAGCAACATCGGCCACCTGGACGCGGCGGCCGGGGCGGCCTCGCTGATCAAGGCGACGCTGGCCCTCAAGCACGAGGTCATCCCGGCCAGCCTGCACGTCGAGCGGCCCAACCCGGAACTGGCGTTGGAGACGAGTCCGTTCCTGGTCAACGGCACCCGGCGGCCGTGGCCCCGTACCGACCAGCCGCGTCGGGCCGGGGTCAGTTCGTTCGGCATCGGCGGCACCAACGCCCACGTGGTGCTGGAGGAAGGACCGGCCGCCGCCCCGGCGGAGCCCGGCCGGCCGTGGCAGCTGTTGCCGCTGTCGGCGCGCACCACCACCGCCCTCGCGCAGGCCGCCGAGCGGCTCGCCGACCACCTCGAGGCGCACCCCGACGAGGAACTGGCCGACGTGGCCTTCACTCTGGCCACCCGGCGGCGGGCCTTCGAGCAGCGGCGGGCGGTGGTGGCGGTCGACCGTGCCGACGCGGTGCGACGGCTGCGCCGGGCCGCCCTGGCCGAGGCGTCGGACACCGCCGGGCGGCCCGTCAAGGTGGCGTTCCTCTTTCCCGGGCAGGGCACCCAGCACGCCGGCATGGCCCGCGACCTGTACGACGATGACCCGGTCTTCCGGACCGAGCTGGACCGCTGCCTCGCCCTGTTCCCCCCGGCGGTGCGCGCGGCGCTGTTCCCGACCGACGGCCCGCCGGCCGACCTGACGGAGACCGAGCTGGCCCAACCGGCCCTGTTCGCCGTCGAGTACGCCCTGGCCCGCACGCTGATCGCGGCGGGCGTACGACCGGACGCGCTGGCGGGTCACAGCATCGGCGAGTACGTCGCCGCCTGCCTCGCCGGTGTGTTCCGCCTTGAGGACGCCGCTGCCCTGGTCACCGCGCGCGCGCGACTGATGGGGGCCACGCCGCACGGGGCGATGCTGGCCGTCTTCCTGCCCGAGGCCGAGACCGTGGAGCTGCTCGGCGACCGGCTCAGCCTCGCCGCCGTCAACGGTGCCGCACTCTGCGTCGCCTCAGGCCCGGCTGACGCCGTGAACGACCTGGAACGACGTCTCGTGGCCGGCGGCATCGGCTGCCGGCGGCTGCACACCTCGCATGCCTTCCACTCGACGCTCGTCGAGGACGCGGTGCGACCGTTCGTCGCGGAGGTCCGCGAGGTCATGATGAGCGCACCCCGGACGCCGATCTGCTCCAACCTCACCGGTACCTGGATCGAGCCCGGTCAGGCCACCGACCCCGAGTACTGGGGCGCGCACCTGCGTTCCACCGTGCGCTTCGCCGACAACCTGGGCACCCTGCTCGCCGACCCCGACCTGATCCTGGTGGAGGTCGGTCCGGGTGACTCGCTGTCCACCTTCGCCAAGCGACACCCGTCCTGGACGCCGGGCCGGGTCGTGGCGGCCGTCATGCGTCGGCCCGACGAGCGGCGGGCCGACCGGCAGGCCCTCCTGGAGGCGCTGGGCACGATCTGGGCGGCGGGCGTCCCGCTCGACTGGACCGTCCTGTGCGACGACAACCGGCGTCGGTTGCGCCTTCCCTCGTATCCGTTCCAGCGCCGCCGCTACTGGGTGGAACCTGATCGTCCGGACACGCCCGGACCGACCCCGACGTCTGTCTCGTCACCCACCTACCGCCCGAGTTGGCGACGGCTGCAACCGGTCCGCCCTCGCGCCGAGGAGGGCGCCTGGCTGGTGCTGGGCGCGGATCTCCCTTTGGGCCGGGCCCTGTGCGAGTCCCTGCCCTCGGCCGTGCGTGTCCGCGCCGGAACCGGTTTCGCGCAGGACGACCCGGACGCCTTCACCATCGATCCGGCGAACCGGGAGGACTACCGACGTCTGTTCGACGCCCTCGGCGATCACCGGCCGGCGCGGGTCGTCCACCTGTGGAGCCTGGCCGTGGAACCCGGTGCCGATCTGGACCGCGCCGAGGCCGTCGGATTCCACAGCCTCCTGGCGTTCGCACAGGCGCTCGCCGGCCGGGCGGAGCGGCCCGCCGTGGCCCTGGACGTGCTGACCCGGGGCGTGTTCAGCGTGACCGGCGACGAGTGCCTGCAACCGGAGAACGCCACCCTGGTCGGCCCGTGCACGGTCGTCCCGCAGGAGGTCCCCGGTGTCACCTGCCGGCTTCTCGACCTCGGCGGGGCGAGCGCCGAATCGCTCGCCCTCGTGCTGCGGTCGGCGCCGGACGAGCCGGTGCTCGCCCGACGGGGCAGCCACTGGTGGGCCCGAACGTTCGACGCCGTTGACCTCGACCCCGGCCCGGCCACCGGCCGGCTGCGCGACGACGGCGTCTACCTCATCACCGGCGGGTTGGGCGGCATCGGCCTGGCGCTCGCCGAACACCTGGCCCGCTCCGTGCGGGCCCCGGCGATCGGTCTCCTCGGCCGTACCCCCATGCCCCCGGAGGAGACTTGGTCGCAGTGGTTGACCGAGCACGACGCCGACGACCCGACAAGCGTGCGGATCCGACGTCTGCAAGCGCTCCGCGACCTGGGTGCCCGGCCGATGGTGCTGCGGGCCGACGTCACGGACCTCGCGCAGACCACTCGGGCGGTAGACGAGCTGCGGGCCCGATTCGGCGCGCTGTCCGGCGTCGTCCACGCGGCCGGGCTTCCCGCGAGCGGTCTGCTCGCCGGCATGTCGCGCGCCGACGCCGACGCGGTCCTCGCCGCCAAGACCCGCGGCACCCTGGTCCTGGACGCGGTCTGCGGCCGGGATCCGCTCGACTTCGTCCTGCTGTGTTCGTCGCGCACCGCGATTCTCGGTGGGCCGGGTCAGTTGGACTACTGCGCCGCCAACGCGTTCCTGGACACCTTCGCCGCCACGCGGGACGGCGCTACGGCCGTGGCCTGGGACACCTGGCGTGACACCGGAATGGCGTCCGACCCGGCCGGCGGAGCCGACATCGGCCACCCGCTGCTGCACCGCCGCCTGCGGCGCACCGCTACGGTCGAGACGTTCCGCACCACCATCACCACGGCGGACAGCTGGATCGTCGACGAGCACCGGATGCAGGGGCACGGACTGGTTCCGGGCACCACGTACCTGGAGATGGTCCGAGCTGCGGTGGCGCCGCACGCCGGCCGCAGGGAGATCGAGTTTCGGGACGTGCTCTTCATCGCGCCGGTGATCGTGCCGGACGGCCAGGAGCGCGAGATGATCACCACGGTCGAGCGCGGCGACGACGGCGTGCTGAGCTTCCGGGTGCACAGCCGGGGAGCCGCCGGGCAGCAGGAGCACTGCGTCGGCACCGTGGTGCTGCACGACCCGGTCGAACGGCCCCGGCGCGCGGTCGGCGAGTTGCTCGACGCTTGCGACGTACGCGAGGTGATCGAGGGCGAGGACGCGTTGCGGCGTCGGCTGCGGCTGGACTTCGCCGCCGAGGGCGGGCTCATCCGGTTCGCGGTGCACGGTCGGTGGCGCTGTCTCACCCGCATCGATGTCGGCACCACGGGCATGATCGCCACCCTGGACCTGCCCGAACGGTACGCCCCGGACCTGGACACCTACCTGCTGCACCCGGCCCTGCTCGATGTGGTGGGGGGTGCGTCACGGGTCTACGCCGCCGAGGGCTACTACCTGCCGTTCTGGTACGGCAGTCTGCGATTCGTCCGGGGCCTGACCGGCCGGATGACGTGTCACATCCGGGTCAGGGAGGGTGGTGACTCGTCCGGCGAGACCCTCACCTGCGACGCCGACGTCCACGACGAGCAGGGCCGGCTGCTGGTGCGGATGCGCGACTTCACCATGAAGCGGGTCCATGATCCTGCGTCGATGCGGGACGAGGTCGAGCGTGCTGCGGCAGCCGGGCCGGATCCCTCACCGGCCGGCCTGGCCACCCTGCTGGACCCGGCCGGCGGGTTGACCGTCGCCGAGGGCGGTGACCTGTTCGACCGGATCCTGGCCATCGACCCGCTCCCAGCCCAGGTGGTCGTCTCCGCCCGCGACCTGGCGGCGGCGCAGCGGGCGGCAGCGGCGATCGACCCGGCCCGGCTGGCAGCCGAGCTGGCGGAGGCGACCGCTCCGGCCACGCTGCACCCGCGCCCCGATCTCGACATCCCGTACGAGGAGCCCGCGCCCGGCGCCGAGGCGGACATCGCGGCCATCTGGCGGGAGGTGCTCGGCATCGAACGGATCGGCCGCAACGACGACTTCTTCGCGTTGGGCGGCCACTCGCTGGCCGCGGTCCAGATCGGTACCAAGCTGCGCGCCCGGTTCGGTGTGGAACTGACCCTGCGCGACTTCTTCGACCAGCCCACCGTGGCGAACACGTCCCGGCTGATGGCCGGTACCGGGGATGTGCCGACGCCGACGCCTATCGAACCGATTGCCGACGGAGTGGACGAGCTCACCGACGACGAGGTGGACGCCATGCTGCGGGAGCTGATGGCCGCCGAAGGGGGAGGCGAGGCATGACGATGCCGGATCTGGACGCAATGTCGACGGCCGACAAGCGACGCCTGCTGGCCGAGCGGCTTCGCGCGCGGGTGCGCGAATTCCCGCTCTCCTTCCCGCAGCAGCGGCTGTGGTTTCTGGAGCAGCTCGTGCCCGGCAGCGCCGCGTACCACGTGCCGATCGCGGTCCGGCTGCACGGGCCGCTGGACCTGGGGGTGTGGCGACGCTGCTGCGATGAGATCGTGCGCCGGCACGACGCGCTGCGTACGACGTTCGCCGAGGTGGAGGGGCAGCCGGTGCAGCGGGTCGCGGCTACCGGGCGGGCCGACCTCGCGGTGGTCGACTGCGCCGGTGGCGATGTGCGGCAGCTGCTGCGGGACGAGGTCCAGCGGCCGTTCGACCTCGGGACCGGTCCACTGTTGCGGGTGCGGTTCTTCCGGGTGGCACCGCAGGAGCACGTCCTGCTGATCACCATGCATCACATCGTCGCCGACCTCTGGTCGGTGGCGGTCGCCGTGCAGGAGTTGATCACTCTTTATCCGGTGCTGCGGGACGGTGGCCTGTCCCCGCTGCCGGACCTGCCCATCCAGTACGCCGACTTCGCCGCCTGGCAGCGCCGGCAGATGGCAGGCCCTGGCTTCGCCGCCGATCTCGCCTACTGGACGGCCGCGCTGGAGGGGGCGCCGCCGGTGCTCGAACTGCCCACCGACCGGCCGCGACCGCCGGTGCAGACCTCCCGCGGCGGGTCCACGGAGTTCCGACTGCCCGGTCCGCTGGCCGAGCGGCTGCGTGCGTTGAGCCGTCAGGAGGGCGCGACGCCGTTCATGACGATGCTCGCCGCGTTCGCCGTGCTGCTGCGGCGCTACAGCGGCCAGGACGATCTCGTGATCGGCGCGCCGATCGCCAATCGGACCCGGCCGGAGGTCGAGCGGCTGGTCGGCTTCTTCGTCAACACCCTGGCGCTGCGGATCGACCTCACCGGCGAGCCCACCTTCAGGGAACTGCTGTCCAGGGTCCGGGACGCGTGCCTGGGCGCCTACGCGCACCAGGACCTGCCGTTCGAACGGCTGGTCGAGGAGTTGCATCCGCAGCGGGACCTGTCCCGGTCGCCGTTGTTCCAGGTGTCGTTCGTGTTCCAGAACATCGAGGTGCCGGACCTCGACCTGGGCGGGCTGCGGGTCACCCCGTACACAGTGGAGAGCGCCACCGCGCGTTTCGACCTGGAGTTGCAGGTCTTCGACCGGCCGGACGGGCTGGGCGGCTGGTTCGAGTACAACGCCGACCTGTTCGACGGTGCCACCGTCGAGCAGATGTCCCGGGCGCTACGTCGGTTGGTCGAGCACCTCACCGAGGCGCCGGACCGTCCGGTCGTCCGGCTCGACCTGCTGAGCGGGGACGAACGCCGGCGACTGGCACAGGAGCCCAACGACACCCGACGCGTGTGGGCCGACCTGACCTGGGCGCACCTGGAGGTCGCCGGCCGAGCGGCGGCGGACCCCGACGCCGAGGCGGTGCGCTGCGGCGAGCGGACCCTGACCTACGCCGAACTCGACCGTCGGGCCAACCAGCTCGCGCGTCACCTGCGCGGACTCGGCACCGGGCGCGGCGACCTGGTCGGAATCTGCACCGAGCGCACCCCGGAGATGGTGGTGGCGATGCTCGGCACGCTCAAGGCCGGCGGCGCCTACGTCCCGCTCGACCCGGCCTACCCGACCGAGCGGCTCGCGTTCATGATGGCCGACTCGGGACTGAAGATGCTGCTCACCGAGGGTCAGCTCGCGGATCGGCTGCCGGATCCGCCGGCCGTGGTCGTCTGTCTCGATCGGGACGCGGACGCGCTCGCGGCCGAGGACACGGCAGCTCCGGAGGTGGTGGTCGACGGCGACGATCTGGCCTACGTGATCTACACCTCCGGCTCGACGGGGCAACCCAAGGGCGTGCAGATTCCGCACCGCGCCCTGGCCAACTTCCTACGCTCGATGCGCGAACGCCCGGGCCTCACCCCGGCGGACACCCTGCTCGCGGTCACCACGCTCAGCTTCGACATCTCCATGCTGGAGTTGCTTCTGCCGCTGACCACCGGCGCGCGGGTGCACCTGCTCAGCCGGGAGGTGGCCGCCGACGGTGCCCGGCTCGGCGCGGCACTGACCGCCTCCGGTGCCACGCTGATGCAGGCCACGCCGGCCACGTGGCGACTGCTGCGGGACACCGGATGGACACCGCCCGCCGGGTTTCGGATGCTCTGCGGCGGTGAGGCCCTCCCCGAGGATCTGGCGCGGTGGCTGGTCGGCTGCGGCGCAGAGCTGTGGAACATGTACGGACCCACCGAGACCACGATCTGGTCTGCGGTGTCGCGGGTGACGGAGGGGGTCCGGCTGGGCGACCCGATCGCCAACACCGAGTTGCACGTCCTCGACGCGTACGGCGAACTCGTGCCACCGGGCGTCCCCGGTGAGCTGCACATCGGTGGCGCGGGCCTGGCCGTCGGCTATCTCGGCCGGCCCGAGCTGACCGCCGAGCGGTTCGTGCCACACCCGTTTCCGATCGGACTGGGCGAGAAGCTCTACCGCACCGGCGACCTGGTGCGGCGTCGTGCCGACGGCAGCCTGGAGTTCCTCGGCCGGATGGACCACCAGGTGAAGCTGCGCGGCTTCCGGATCGAGCTGGGTGAGATCGAGGCGGTGCTGGCGCGGCAGGCGGTGGTCCGGCAGGCGGTGGTCCTGGTCCGCGAGGACACGCCCGGAGATCAACGCCTGGTGGCGTACGTCGTGGCCGACGCGGCCCCGGCGCAGCCTGACGAGCTGGTCCAGTGGCGCAGCATCTGGGACTCCGCGTATGACGGCTCGGCTCCGGAGGTCGACCCGACATTCGACATCAGCGGTTGGAACAGCAGCTACACCGGCGAGCCGATCCCTGCCGCGGAGATGCGGGACTGGGTGGACCGGACCGCCGAGCTGGTGCGGGAGCGCGCGCCGCAGTCGGTGCTCGACGTGGGCTGCGGCACCGGCCTCATCCTGCACGCGGTGGCTCCGCACTGCCTGCGCTACTGGGGCACCGACTTCTCCACGGTCGCGCTGGACCGCCTCCGCGACTCCTCGACCCGGTACGCCGGCGACGTCCAGCTGCACGAGTGCGCCGCCGATCAGCTCGACCGGCTGCCGGAGCAACTGTTCGACGTCGTGCTGCTGAACTCGGTGGTGCAGTACTTCCCGGATGAGGAGTACCTGGCCCGGGTGATCGAGGGGGCGCTGGACCGGCTCGCCCCGGGCGGCGCGGTCGTGATCGGCGACGTGCGCAGCCTCCCGTTGCTCGAGGCCTTCCACACCTCCGTCGAGCGCCACCGGGCCGGACCCGGTGAGTCCGACGACACGCTGCGCGCGCGGGTACGTCACCGGGTGTCCGAGGAGGAGGAGTTGGTGATCGATCCGCGCTACTTCCAGGCCCTGCGGCACCGGATCCCCGGCATCGCCGACGTCCGGGTGCGGCCCAAGCGCGGCCGGTTCGCCAACGAGCTCACCCGGTTCCGGTACGACGTGGTCCTCACCGCCGGCGTCGTCGTCCCGCCGGCCGACTGCCCCTGGCGGGAGTGGACGTCCCTGACGGCGTTGCGCGATCAGGTCGGTGGTGACGTGCTCGCCCTGCGCGACGTGCCGAACGCCCGGGTGCTGCACAGCGGCGGGATCGACCCGGAGGAGCTGTTCCGGTTCGGCGAGGAGGTCGGCTACCAGGTCGAGCTGGACTGGTCCGACCACGGCCCGGACGGCGCGTACAACGTGGTGCTGCGTCGGTCCGGCGTCGCGGACCACCCGGTCGCCCCGGTGGCGCCGCCACCGGACGGGCCGCTGTCGGCCTGGGTCAACGGCGCCGCGACCCGCCGTGCCCGCAAGCTTCAGCCGCAGCTGCGCGCCGCCCTCGCCGAACGCCTGCCGGAATACATGCTCCCGTCGGCGTTCGTGTTCCTGGACGCCTTCCCACGGACCCCCAATGACAAGGTGGACCGCCGGGCGTTGCCCGCCCCGGACCTGCTGCGTCCCATCCTGCGTACGCCGTACGAGCCCCCGCGTGACGAGGTGCAACGCGCGCTCGCCGAGATCTGGGGCGAGTTGCTCCGGGTGGACCGGGTCAGCGTCCACGACGACTTCTTCGAGCTGGGCGGCCACTCGTTGCTGGCCACCCAGGCCATTTCGCGGATGCGGGCCCGCCTCGGCGTCGACGTGTCGCTGCGCGACCTGTTCGAGCAGCCGACCGTCGCGATGCTCGCCGCGTGGTTGACCGCCCGTGCTCCCGCACCCACCGTCACCGCGCTCACCGCCATCGAACCGGTGCCCCGCGGCGGGGATCTTCCGCTGTCGTTTGCTCAGGAGCAGCTCTGCGTCGACTTTCCGGTGCCGCCGCAGCATCCCTTCCACACGGTGGTGACCGCCGCCCGCCTGCGTGGCGCGCTGGACGAGGAGGCCCTGGGCCGAGCACTCGACCACCTGGTGCGGCGACACGAGACCCTGCGCACCCGGCTGGTCACCCGGCCGGGCGGGCTGGTGCAGGTGATCGATGACCAGGGAAAGTGGCCACTGGTCCGGTCCCGGCTGGATCCGGCCGACCTGGCGGACCCGATGTCGGCGATCCGCAGCCTGCTGGACGAGGAGGCCGGCCAGGGGTTTTCCCTGGCCGAGGGCCCGCTGGTCCGGGCCCGGCTGATCACCCTCAGCGACCGGGACCGGATCCTCGTGCTCGCCATCCACCACGCCGTCACTGACAACTGGTCGTACGGAGTGCTGCTGCGGGAGTTAGCGGTGGCGTACGACGCCTTCGCCGGTGGGCGCGACCCCTGGCTGCCGCCGTTGCCTGTCCAGTTCGCCGACTTCGCCGGGTGGCAGCGCCGAGAGTACGAGTCCGGTGCACTGGACCAGCACGCCCGGTACTGGCGGGATCGACTCGCCGACCTCCCACCGGCGCCGTCGTTCGACGTGGCGCACCTGCCGGCCGCCGAGGCAGCGTCCGGTGCGGACGACCACTTCGTGCTCGGCGCGGAGCTCACCGCCGGACTTCAGGCGCTTGCCACACAGGAGAACGCCACGCTCTTCATGGTGCTGCTCGCCGCGTACGACGCGTTGCTCGCGGCGTACACCGGTAGCCGGGATCTGGCCGTCGGCTTTCCGACCGCCGGGCGCGACCGGCCGGAGGCCGAGAACCTGATCGGCTACCTGGTGAACTCCCTGGTGCTCCGGGTCGACCTGGCCGGCGATCCGACCTTCCGGGAGGCGATCGCGCGGGTACGGGAACGAACCCTGGAGGCGCACGCCCACCACGCCGTGCCGTTGCAGCCGCTGCGGCGTGAGATGCCGGCCGCCCGTGACCGGGTACGCCTGGGGTTCAACCTGCTCAACGCGCCGCTGCCGCCGACAGTGCTGCGCGACGTACAGCTGGAGCCGGTCTCCGTCGAGCACGGCGGGGTGTTCGTGCACGTGCCCCCTGGCCTGCGACCGGCCGAGGTGGATCTCGGCCTGATCGTCATGGCGGACGCCGGTCTCCTGCGGGGCCTGTGGTTGCACGCTCCCGAGCGCGTCGATGCCCGCCTGGTGGGCCGCCTGCGTCGCCAGTGGGAGCGGCTCCTGGAGATGGTGGTGGCCGACCCGGACCGGAGCATCGAGGAACTGGGCCGGGTCCTCCGTACGGACGGCGCAGGGCAGCCGACGTGAACGAGCAGTGGTTCTGGGCCCGCCGTCCCCGGCCGGCGGCGGCGGCCCGTCTGGTCTGCCTGCCGTACGCCGGCGGCGCCGCAGCGGCCTACCGCATGTGGGACCAGTTGGCGCCTGGCTGCGTCGAGGTGTGCCCGGTCGAGCTTCCCGGGCGTGGCGTGCGGATGGGGGAGGAGCCGTACCGCCGGCTCGCACCGCTGGTGCGGGCGCTCGCCGACGCGCTCGAACCGTTGCTCGACCGGCCCTACGCGCTGTTCGGTCACAGCATGGGCGGCCTCGTGGCCTTCGAGCTCGCCCGGCTGCTGCGTCGCCGTGGCCAGCCCGAACCGGTGCACCTGTTCGTCTCCGCCTCACCGTCGCCGGACCGGCGTTCCGGGGCCACGATGCACGACGCCTCCGACGCCGAGCTGAAGGCACGGCTGCACGCGCTCAACGGCACGCCGCCCGAGGTGCTGGAAAACGAGGAGCTGATGGGGCTGGCGCTGCCGGTCATCCGCGCCGACTTCGCGGTGCTGGAGACCTACGAGTTCGTCGACGAGCCGCCGCTCGAGACCCCGCTGACCGTGTTCGGCGGCATCGACGACCTGACTGTCCGCCCGGCTGACCTGGTCGGCTGGCGTGACCACGCGATCACCGTGGATCTGCGGATGCTGCCCGGCGACCACTTCTTCATCGACGAGTTGGCGTCGGAGTTGATCCGGATGATCACCGCTCGGGTCATCCCGGCGTGGTCTGCGGGCGGCTAGTGGATCATCCGACAGTTTCCCGTCCGGACGGGATGGCGTCCAGCGCCTCGCGCGCGTACTCGGCGATGGGCCGGGCGCGGCCGTCGTTGTGCCACTGTTCGAGGGCGCTGAAGTAGACGCCGAAGATGTAGGTGCGGGCCAGGACCCTGGCCGAGGTCGAGCCGTGTCCGCGCTCGGCCAGGGCGGCGGCGATGCGCTCCACCATGGCGTCCATGGTGGCGTAGACGGCTGCCCGGACGCTGGGCTCCTCCAACACGTAACGCATGCCGCGCCACGGTCCTCCGCCACCGGCGCTGTCCGCGAGGCGGGTCATCGTGCCGGGCAGGTCGTCGAGGTCCAGGACCTCGTCGAAGCCGTCCGCTCCGACGGCGGCGAACGGATCGACGGTGAACAGGCCCTCCTTGGAGCCGAAGTAGCGGTAGAAGGTGGATGGGGACACCGCCGCTTCCCGCGCGATGTCGTCGATGGTGACGCTGTGGAATCCGCGGGAGTCGAACAACTCCATGGCCGTGTCCTGGATGGCGCGGATCGCGGCCATCCGGTTGCGCTGACGCAGGCTGAGCGGCATGCCGTTGAGTGTAACAATGTGAAAATCCTACCCATGAAGGAAGCTGACCTCAAGATGACAGCCACTTCCACAACGTGTCATGATGGTTGGTATGGACGCGATTGCGGTGCGTGGTGTGCGCAAGGTGTTCGGCGGCACTGTCGCCCTGAACGACCTGGACCTGACCGTCACCCAGGGTGAGGTGCACGGCTTTCTCGGGCCGAACGGCGCCGGCAAGAGCACCACGATCCGGGCCCTGCTGGGCCAGTTGCGGGTGGATGCCGGCCGGGCGATGATCTTCGGCCTGGACTGTTGGACCCGGTCGGTGGCGGCCCACCGGCGCCTGGCGTATGTGCCGGGTGACGTGGCGTTGTGGCCCGGCCTGACCGGTGGCGCCAGCATCGACGTCCTCGGCCGGTTGCACGGCGGCGCCGATCCGCGCCGCAGGCAGCAGCTCATCGACCGGTTCGAGCTCGACCCGACCAAGCGGACGCGCACCTACTCCAAGGGCAACCGGCAGAAGGTGGCGCTGGTCGCGGCGCTCGCCACGAATGCCGACCTCTTCCTGTTCGACGAGCCGACCTCGGGATTGGACCCGCTCATGGAGGAGGTCTTCCAGCAGTGCGTCCGGGAACTGAAGAACGAGGGCCGCACCGTGCTGCTGAGCAGCCACATCCTCAGCGAGGTGGAGGTCCTGTGTGATCGGGTCAGCATCATCAGGCGGGGCACGGTGATCAGGAGCGGTACGCTGACCGACCTGCGCAGCCACACCCTGACCCGGGTGGCCGCGGTGACCCGACACCCGGTGTCCGGCCTGGACCAACTCGATGGTCTCGTCGACCTGGTCGTGTCGACACGACCGGACGGCGTCCACGTCGGCTTCCGCGCCGCCCCCGGGGCGCTGGGTGCGGCCGTCGGCTGTGTCGCCGCCGCCGAACCGGCCTCCCTGACGGTGCAGCCACCCAGTCTCGACGAGCTGTTTCTCTCCAACTACCGCGACGAGGTGCCGACCGCCCTTGCCGAGGGAGCGGTGCGATGACCGGATACGGGCGCTGTCTGTCACTGAGCCTGCGTACCGGCTGGCTCCAGGTGCTCGGCTGGCCGGCGTTGGTGGCCGTCCTCGTGGTGGCCAGCGCGGCCACCATCAACGGGACGTACGCCGACCAGGCCAGCCGCGACCGGTACGCCGGCGTCTACGAGTTGCTGAACGGCAGCGCGGCGCTTCAGGGCCGTGGATACACCCTGAACACTCTGGGCGGCATCCTGGTCAACGAGATGGGTTACCTGACCCTGATCATGATTCCGCTGATCGGCGTGCACCTGGCGATCCGGTTCACCCGCAGTGTCGAGGACACCGGCCGCCTCGACCTCCTGACGTCCTACCCGGTCCACCGGCTGGCGCCGGCTGCGGCCGGGGTGACCGCCGCCCTGATCACGGCGGCGCTGACCGCGGTGCTCACCGCGATCGGGCTGACGGCGC
Organism: Micromonospora sp. NPDC049891; assembly: GCF_040660295.1. Taxonomy (NCBI): domain Bacteria; kingdom Bacillati; phylum Actinomycetota; class Actinomycetes; order Micromonosporales; family Micromonosporaceae; genus Micromonospora; species Micromonospora sp. NPDC049891. The sequence goes on along the minus strand of NZ_JBFAML010000015.1, from coordinate 111,612 downwards.
TGGATTTCCCCCTCGGCGGCTCATGGCGCTACGCCGGCGGACTCGCGATGTTCATGGTCGTCTTCACCGCCGTCGGTACTCTGATCGCCCAGTGCTGCCGGACCGCCCGGACCGCCTACCTCCTCGCGACGGGTCTGTGGCTGATCAGCTACCTGGCCCGGGCGGCGGTGGACGCGCGGCACTGGGACGCGGTGGGCTGGAATCCGCAGTCGTGGCTGGCCGAGGTGCGACCCTTCGCCCCGGATCCACCGACGTGGCCCTGGATCGCCTCTGGCGCCCTGGCCGTCGGCCTGTTCGCCGCCACCGCCGCGGTCGCGGCCCGGCGGGACCAGGGGGCCGGCATCATCGCCCCGCGGCCGGGGCCGGCCACCGCGCCGGGCTGGGTCCGTACCCCTTTCACTCTGCTCCTGCGACTCTCCGGTGGTCTCGGCGCGGGGTGGGTCGGCGGCAGCGTGCTGTTCGCCTTCGCCTTCGGCTATCTCGTCCCGCAGATCAACCATCTCGACGCCGCCACACAGGCCGACCAGGACGCGAGCGTGAACGCCACTCTGACGATCTTCGTTCAGCTCAACGCGCTGCTTGCCGCCGCCGCGGGAATCCAGATGGCGCAGTGGCTGGCCGCCGAGGAGTCGTCCGGCCGGGTGGGGTACAGCCTGTCCACAATGGTCAGCCGGTGGCGGTGGTGGACGTCCGCCACGTTGATCGTGACGGGGTGGTCGTTGCTGGTGCTGCTCTGCGGTGGCCTCGCCACCGGGCTGGGCCTCGCCGCGGGTTTCGGCGAGAGCCATTACGTCGGCACCGGCCTGACCGCCACCCTGTCCTACGCCGCCGCCGTGGTCCTGCTCGTCGGCGGGGCGGTGGCGGTGCACTCGCTGAGTCCCCGCGCGGTCCCCGTCGCCTGGCTCCCGGTCGGCTGGGGTGTCGTCGTCTCCCTCCGCGCCGACCTGCTGGAGCTTCCGACGTGGGCACGTGAGTTCTCTCCGGTGCAGTGGATCGGCGCCGTACCCCGCGACGCCTGGGACTGGCCTGCGGCTCTCACCATGACCGTTCTCGCCGTCGTGCTCGTCGCCGCGTCGACAGTGCGCTACCGCCAGCGGGACCTCGAAGCGGGATAACGATTCCTGGAAGTAACTTTCAACTAGAGAGCTGTTGTCTACTCGGTAGTTACTTCGTTAGGCTGACCGGGCGTCGCAAAGGGGAGGACCGGTGCCCCGGAGAGGAAGTTCGGTCGCATGGCAACGGAGAGCAACTGCGCCGTGATCGGAAGCGGCGTCTTCGGCATCCTGGCCGTCCGCGAGTTCACCCGCCGCGGGATCGCGGTGGACTGGTACTCGTCGGATCCCGAACCGGGTGGAATCTGGCAGGCCATGCCGTGGGGCAAGACCCGCGAGAGTACCGAGCTGGTGAACCCGGGGTGGTGCGTCGCGCCCGAACTCAGGACGAAACCCACGGTGACGGTGCAGCAGTTCCGCGCCGTTCTGCGGTCCTGGTCCGACGAGCGCGCCCACCTCCAGCGGAGACGCTTCCTCACCCGCGTCGAGCGGGTGACGGAACACGAGTCGCATGTCCGCGTGGCGACCCCCGCCGATGAGCTGCCGTACGCGTTCGTCGTCGTCGCGACCGGCCACTACGGGACGCCGAACATCCCCTTCGAACGAACGGGGGACACCTGCCGCCACGCCTCCGAAGTCCGGGACCTTTCGCACATCGGGACCCACCAGTCGGTCCTCGTGGTCGGCGGTGGGCAGAGCGGGGTGGAGGTCTGCGAGGAGATCATCGAGGAGCGGCCCGACATCCGGCTGTCGTGGTGCACCGGGCGCCGGGTACGACTGCTCACCCGGCACTCTCCCCTCGCCATGCTGGGGACGTGCGTGCGCTATGCCACGAGAGGCGAACCACCTCGCGGGTTCGTGATCACCAAGAGCCCCGCGGCGGTCGCGGCTAACTGCACGCGCATGCCCACCCGGGTCGTCCGGGTCGACGGCGATCGGGTCGAGTTCTCCGACGGCAGCGTGCAGCGGTTCGACCACATCATCGCCGCGACCGGATACGCGTCACCGGTGGGCCTTGACTTCCCCGCCCCGGATCAGGGGAGAACCAAGGGCATGCGGCTCTCCCCACACCGCCGGATCGCCGCACTGAACTACGACGGCGACGGCTGCGGGGGCGCATCGATGCGGTGTGCGCGCAAGCAGGCGGTCGCCGCCGCCCGGGTCTTCGCGGGCGTCGGACGACCTAGGCCCGCCGCCGCTGACCCCGCGCAGTCGGGCACCGTGTCGGGACATGACTCCCGTCGATCCGGACCACCCGCTCAGCGTACGCCGCCCGGCTCGACCAGGCCCGTTTCGTAGGCGACGACGACCAGTTGCGCCCGGTCACGTACCGCAGCTCAATCAACAACCGTCCTCTTCCCGCAGGATCCTGTGGAGTCGGTTGCTCCCGCTGTCGTTCAATCTTCAGGCAGGTCCAGGCCCGGGCGGGTTTGGCCAGCGTCCCCGGTGACCGGGAGGTCGACCCGTCGTCCTGCTCCGTCGGGAGCCGCATCATCGGCGACCACGGCGAACACACCGGCCGGCACGCCGTCGAGAGCAGCTACCCGTGAAGCGGCGGCCAGCAAGCTGGCCTCGGTCGCTCCGGCGATGAAGAAGACATAGACGTCGCCGTTCTCCTCGCCGTCGTCGTACACCTCGACCGTGCCATCGTCCTCCAAGTCGCTCAGGAGGTCTTCGACCTGGTCGATCCAGGGATACGCATAGTCGCTCGGCTCACCACCTGTAGCAGGCACCAACGGAATGTGGATCTCGACGAGACCGGCCATGGCGACATGATCTATCAAACGAGGGCCGAAGCAAGCGGCGATGTGGCGCATGCGTGGCCGTACGCTCGGTAGCGCCCGGGCGGACCCGGCCGCAGTATCCGGGAGGCTCCATGGTGGTCGGTGAACGGAGGGCGCCCGATGGGCGGTCGTGACGAACCAGCGGAGCCGGTGACATCCGCTGCGCCACGGGCGATCGGGGCGCTTGTCGCGCTCTCCATCTCGGCGTTCTGCTACGTCGCGATGGAGACGTTGCCGATCGGGATCCTGTCGCTCATCGCCACCGATCTGAACGTGTCGGTGTCGCACACCGGCCTGCTCGTCACCGGATACGCGGCCACCGTCGCGGTCGTCTCGGTTCCGCTGACCTACCTCACCCAGCGGGTACCGCGTCGTCGCCTGCTGATCGTCCTGCTGGGCGTGCTGGTCGTCGCCACCGTGGGTTCGGCCGCCGCCCGCGACTACCAGGTGCTGCTCGGTGCACGAGTGGTCGTCGCACTCACTCAGGCACTGTTCTGGGCAGTGGTGGCGCCGGCCGCCGCGGGCATGTTCCCGCTGCGGGTGCGCGGGAAGGTCACCGCTGTCGTGTTCGCCGGGGCCTCCCTCGGCCCGATGCTCGGCGTGCCGGCCGGTACCTGGCTCGGACAGCAGCTTGATTGGCGTGCGGCGTTCCTGGCCCTGGCCGGTCTGGCGTTTGCCGCGTTCGTGGCGATCGTGACGTTGATGCCGTCGACGCCGATGATGGCCAGCCACGCGTTCACCGGTACCAGCCCGGACACCCGCCGCTACGCGACAGTCGTGATCGCCACCGCGTTGTCGGTGGGCGGCCTGTTCACGGCGTTCACGTATACGGCTGTGTTCCTGACCGACGTCACCGGGTTCGCCCCGGCGGCCGTCGGTCTTCTCCTGCTCATCCGAGGACTCGCGAACTTCGCCGGTATCGCCGTGGGCGGAATCGCGAGCGACCGCAACCAGCGGGTGGCGATGGTGACACCGGTCCTGCTGCTCGCGATCGTCCTGATCGCGATGTTCGTCCTGGCCGATTCGACGCTGGCGACCGGGGCGCTGCTGGCCCTGACCGGGTTCGCCTTGGGCGCGCTGACGCCGGCGCTGCAGAACCGGGTACTCGAAGTGGCTCCGGGACGTTCCGACCTGGCGGCGGCGGGCAACTCCGCCGCCTTCAACGTCGGCATCGCCGGGGGATCCCTGCTCGGGGCCGTCATCCTGCCCTACTACGGAGTGCGCAGCACGGCGCTGGCCGGCGGCCTGCTGACCGTCGGGGCGCTCGTCGTCCTGCTGGCCGAGCCGCTGATCGCCAGTGCCGGCCGGGCGGGCGTCGCCGCACCCGGGCCGAGGACGGCAGAGGTCGACGAGATCGGCGGACTGGTCCGCAAGTGACGGTCAGCAGGCCGCGATCTCGTTCGCGGAGACTGTCGACCGGACGCCGGCCTGCCGATGCTGGTCAGCGGGGCAGTTCGGGGACCGGGCCGGCGGTGACCAGCGCGGCGAGCGTGAGGGGCTGGTCGCCGTCGCTGTGGCCGAGGACGAGGGCGAGGTGCCGGCCCGGCGCCTGGTCGGGCGTCCAGACGCGCAGGTCGCCGTAGAGGTCCTGACGAAGCACGGCCTCGTAGATCGGCGGACGGTCCGCCTGTGGGTTCCGGATGAGGTAGTCGACGGTCAGGACCCGGTGTCGGCCCCACTGCTCGTCCAGCGTCCGGGTCAGGATGGCCAGGTGTCGGTCGCCGGCTTCCAGGTGTCCGGTCCACTCCGGGTCACGTAGACCAGTGAGGTCCGGTCCCTCCCACAGTGGCACCAGGACGAAGCCGGTAGCACGGGTGGCCAGCCATTCGCCGGACTGCGGGTCGGATTCGACCAGGGTGGGGCTGCCTGCGGACGGTATCGGCCCGGTCAGCAGCGCCCTGATGGCCCCGATGGCTCGGGACACATCGAAGGTGAGGCCACGAACGACTGTCACCGGACCCATCCTTGCCGCACGCCGCCGAATTGCCCAGCGGGACTGGCCGGTAGCGGCACCGCACCCTCGATGGGACCGGTCGGGCAGCGGCGAGCAGACCAGCCGATTGTCGGTGGGTTCGGCTACCGTCCCCGCCCATGACTGGCACCGATCTTGCTGCTTCCTCCCTGCTGCCGACGGCCGAGGAGGAAGCCCGTTTCTGGATGTTGGTGGAGCGGGCGTGGGCCCAGCTGGGCCCGGAGCCGGCGGCCCTGCGCCTTGCCCTGCTCCGTCGGGATCCGCACAGCGATGACGACGATGATCTGTATGCGATCGACACGTGGCTTGACCCGTTCCTCGGGGCGCTGCGCAGTGTGAGTGCCGGGCTGACGGGCCCGGAGCTGGTTGCCCTCGACCGGGTCGTCGAGCGGAAGCTGTACGACATCGACCGCGCGGACATCCAGGAGATCACGGATGGCTCCGACGACGGCTTCCTGTACGCCCGTGGGTTCATCGTGGCAATGGGCCGGGAGTTCTACGAGGCGGTGCAGGCTGACCCGGCGATGGCCGTACTCGACGCCGAATGCGAGGGGCTCTGCTACCTCTTCGCGCATCTGCACGAGGAACAGTTCGGGGTGTGGCCGGAGACCGGCTCGGATATCTCGCGGGAGTCGGTGAGCAACCCGGCAGGATGGCCGGCGGTGTAGCCGTCGGGTGGCTGCCGTACGGGCTACAGGTGCCCCGTGTCATTGAAGCTGACCAGGGTTGGCGGCCGGTCGGAGTCCCAATGCACGATGGTGAGCGCGCAGTTGGCCTGGTTGAGGCCGATCCATCGCCACGTCGGGGCGTCCAGCGTGTGACGGACGAACCAGCCGATGACGAAGTTGTGGGTGATCAGCAGTTCGTGTCGGTCCACGTCGCTGGTGACGCCGAAGTGGGCGACAGCGGCCTGAAGGGCTGTGGCGTCTTCGTCGCGTTCGTCGTCGGGTACGCCATCGAGCCAGGCGTGCCACCGGTCCGGGTAGCGGCCACGCTGCCCGGCGGAGGGCACTGGCGTTCGGTCCGCCACCAGGTCGCAGCTGTGCCGCGGCACCTGGGGGAGGTGGGTGGCGACGACGTCGGCGGTCTGGGTCGCTCTGGCCGACCGGCTGTGGTGGATCGCTGCGAAAGGCACTCCGCGCAGTCGACGACCCAACCGGTCCGCCTGTTCACGGCCCAGTGGCGAGAGGCCGCCATCCGCTCGGACCCCAGCAGCGATGTCCTGTTCGCCATGCCGGACGAGGTACAACCGGGTCCGACCCATCGTGAGCCCTCCTCCGTCTCTGCTGGCCGCCGCAGAGCACCGTAGATCACTTTGGCATGGATGAACCGGGGCAGGAACGTGGCCGAGCGCACCGGGAAAGCCGCTGGGTCGCGCGGCACCAGAGTTGTCACGCCATCAGCGACGCTTCCAGGTCCCGGCGGGTGAGTGCGGCACGCAGGTGCAGTGCCTCGGCCGCCAGCTTCTCCCGACCACCCTGCTCGCGGTCGATGGCGCAGACCACCGTCTCCACCTCGGCGCCGATTGACCGCAGCTGACCGCACGATGCCAGTAGTGCTCCTCCGGTGGTCACCACGTCCTCGATCAGGACGACCCGTCGGTCCTGCACGGGACCGCCCTCGGCCACCTTGCTGGTCCCGTACTCCTTGGCCTGCTTGCGCACGAAGACCGTGGGGAGCCCGGTCAGCTGGGACATCACCGTGGCGAGAGGGATACCGCCCATCTCCATCCCCGCCAGCACGTCGCACTCCGGCAGCAAGGCCACCATCGCCTCGGCCACCTCGCGCAACAGCTCCGGCTCTCCCTCGAACAGGTACTTGTCGAAGTACTCCGCACTGACCTGACCGGACCGCAGACGGAACCGGCCGGTGAGATGGCAGGTGTCATAGACGCGGCGCGCGAGCGAGTGAGTCACCTGCCCAGCCTGTCATCCCGCCTGGGTCCCGCGACCGTGCCCGTCGACAGCACCCCTCGAAGCGTCCTGTCAGGACCTGTACCGGGCGCTCGGGTCACCGCCCGGGTGTCACGTACTCGGACACGATGTCGTCGATGACGCGGTGGGCCTCTGCCGCCACGGAGCGGTCGTCGGGTAGCGCGCCGGCGTAGACGATCAGGGCCTTCCACAACGCCCAGGCCCGCCCACGAGCCCAGGTCGCCGGATCGACATCGAGCCGGGCGCGGAAGGCCTCGCGGCTCTGGCCGGACAGCAGCGTCCAGGCGATCGCCACATCGCACGCCGGGTCGCCGACACCGCAGGTGCCGAAGTCGATGACGGCGGCGAGCGCGCCGTCACGGGTCAGCAAATTACCCGGTGCCACGTCGCCGTGGAACCACACCGGTCGGCCGTCCCATACCGCCTCCAGCGCCGACCGCCAGATCTCGGTGACGATCTCGCCGGGTATCCGGCGGTCCAGGACCTCGACCGCCCTGCGGACCTGAGGGTCGTAGACGCGCAGTGGCCCGCCCCGGAACCAGTTGTGCAGACCCGGCTGCGGCCCCGCTGTCGGATCGACGCGGCGCAGCGCGACGAGGAACGCGGCCAGATCGTCGGCGAACCCGGTCAGGTCGCCGACGCTGTCGAGACGGGCGGGTTCGCCGTCGATCCACGCGTAGACCGACCAGCCGAAGCCGTACCCGTCGGCGGGGACGCCGCGCGCTACCGGCACGGGTACCGGCAGCGGCAGTTGCGGCGCGAGTACCGGCAGCCACCGGTGTTCCTTGTCAACTGCCAGGGCGTACTCCTGCGCGGTGGGCAGCCGTACCGACAAGTGCTCACCCAACCGGAACGTCTGGTTGTCCCAACCGCGCGGCACCGGCCGAACGGGCAGATCGGCCCACTGCGGGAACTGGTTCGCCACCAGTCGGCGCACCAGCGCTGCGTCGACGAGGCGGCGGGCCGGTACCGGAACGAGGTCGGGGTCGGTGCTCACCCCCTCAACCTCACAAAGCGCACCACCTGTGACAACCGATTTCCACAGTGTTCGAAGGAACTGCCGCGATGCCGGGCCTTGGTAGGGTCGGCGCCCCCTGTGAAGGAGGCGGGCGTGACAGACATTGCTGTCCTGAGATCCCGTCGTACCCAGGTAGCGATGGTCGCGGCCGCTGCTGTCGTGCTGGGGCTGCTCGCGTTCCTGGCCGACTCCGTCGCGGGCGTGGTGGGGCAGGTCCTGATCGCGCTGACCAGCAGCGGCTTCGCGTGGGGGTTGGCGGCGTTCCTGATCGGCCGCTGGGCTGCCACGGGGAGGAGAGCGGTGGCAGGTGCCACCGCTCTGTTGGTGACTGCCACCCTGCTCTACTACCTGCTTGTGCTCACGGTCAGTCGTCGATGGAGTGGGGGCACGCTGGAGGACGGCTCGTCGGCCGACCTGCTGGGGCTGCGCTCAGTTGCCGTCATGACGGCGCTGTGGCTGATCGGGTCCATCGTTGCCGGACCGGTTCTTGGAAAGCTCGGCCACGTCGTGCGAACCGGCGAGGCCTCGACCTCCGCGCTGGCCCTGGGCGCGGTGTGCGGCCTTCTCTCCGGCGAAGGGTGGTACGCCGTGATGCTGGCGCCACCCTGGCAGGTACTGACCGTTGCCGACCCGGGGCACGCAGATTTCGTCCGAGGAGTGGTGATCGGGCAGCTCATCACAATTGCCCTTCCGATCGTCGTCCTGGCCTGGCTGGCGACGGTGCACCGTCTTTGGCGCAACGTGCCAGTGCTCCTGGCTACCGCCGTGTCAAGCGGTGCCCTGAGCGCGGCGCTGTGGTACCTGCTCCAGATCGCAGCACTCAGCCTCTGAATCGCGGTCCACCACCGGCTGGACCGGCCGGCCCCTGCCGCAAGGAAGCCAGAGAACCTGCCGGAACGTGCCTCGGAGAGGTCCGCTGAACTGGGAGCAGGACGGTCCTGCGCCGTGCGGGGCGCGGCCGGGACGAGACGTCCCGGCCGCGCGTACGGATCAGGTGTTGATGGTGCCCGACATCGTGGTGCGGGTGATACCGTGCGCAGCGCGTTCTCCGGCGGCTACTGCCTGTTCCGGGGTGGCGCCACGGGCCATCGCCCTGGCCACGGCCTCGGTGCGCTGTTGTTCGATCTTCCTGCTACGCCTCTTCGTGAACCAGTTCCAGAAAGACATCTCTGTGATCTCCCCGGGTGCCGGCCGCACCAAACCGGCTCATCGGCCCTGCCGGTCGCCGATTTGATCAGGTCGTCAGCGCATCGGGTGGCGCTCGGCGAACTCCCACACAATCTGGCTGGCGTCGGGGCCCGCGCGGTCGGTGTACCTGCCGTCGCCATCCGGGCCCGGCCAGGCGTGGCCCATGCCCTGGACATGGTACGACTCGACGATCGAGGAGCCGTCCGGTGTGGTGATCGTCGAATGCGTGTACGCGTGTCGGCCCGCAGCGGCCGGTACGGACACGGTCTCCTCGGTCAGGCCGAGGCTGTCGTTGGGCAACCCGTCGTCGACAAGGTCGCCCACCGCGGTCCAGTGCGCGACGAGTCGGGTGGCGACCAGGGGCGGCACGACCTCGTCCTGCTCGCCCTGAATGACCAGCAGCGGCACCTGCCGGGCCCGCTCGCCCATCTGTGCCCAGGCCTGACGCGCCGTGTCCAGCGGCGACGTCGAGTCCGGGTCGTCCGGGTCGACCTGGTTGAGCCCGTACTCACCGCCGGCGACCGAGGTCACCGTGGCGAAGACGTCGGGATAGGTCGCGGCGAGGATGACAGCGGTACCCGCCCCTGACGACGCGCCGGCCACGTGCACCTGCGCCGGATCCCCGCCGTACTTCTCGACCACCTGGCGGGCGACACCGGCCAGCAGCGCGGGTTCGCCGGTGTGCCGGTGTTGCTCCCGAGGATCAGCCGAGTTCCAGCAGGCGATCACGTTGCGGGAGATCAACTGGGTGGGGTAGACGACGATGAAGCCTTCCCGGTCGGCCAGCCGGTTGAACTGGGTCGTGGCCTTCATCGAGTTCCACCCGTAGCCGGTCATCGCGCAACCGTGGATCGCCATCACGACCGGCAGCCGGGCCGTCCCGTCGTGCTGGGGCGGAAGATGGACCTGGTAGCGCTGCGAACCGGCGGGACCGTCGTAGACGTGGTTGCGGTCACCCTCGCCCATCTGCCACGGCAGGCCGAGCTGGGCAGCGGCCACGCCGAGGCTGATGACTGTCACGACGGTGACGAAGATGCCGGAGACGATCCGCAGCCACCGCCGGGGACGACGGGGCACCATGTCGGCATTCAGCGCGGAACGCGCAGAAGTCACCCAGGCCTCCTTTCCGGTGCGGGGGACGCGTCAGACGGATGTCGTAGCGGTCGGGTGGTGGACATGCACCAATGACAGCGCGGACCTCGCCGACGTGTCAGTGGCACCGTGTCATGACCGGGTGTGACATGGCGTCACTGGTCGTGGCCGCTGGCCGCCGGATCCTGCGAATCCGCCGCCCGACCGTCGGTCGGCTCGGAGCAGCGTCAGCCAAGTGGTTGCGGTGCCGTGATCCGGGCCGCGAGTTCCGCTCCCCAGCGGCGAGCGCGGTCGAATTCACCGTTGCGCAGCGGTCCTTTGGTGCCGCCGACGAAGAAGCTCTCCGCCGGGACCACCAGGCGCCATCCCGCGCGGGCCAGGGTCCTCACCACCTTCTTCGCCGCCGAGCCGGGCAGGAGCGGATTGGCGATGCGGGTGTCGAAGGCCGCCGCCAGGCCGGGCCGGGCGAGCGTGGCGAGCCACTCCCGGACGCCGACTTCCGGGGACGCTGCGGCACCCTGGCGGACCGCGTCCGCCCGCGTCGCCGGACGGCTCAGGCCGAACGCGTGGGTCGGCGCGCCGACGACCACGGCGTCCGCGCCCGTGGCGTCGGGCCACTGGCTGACCTGCGCGACGCGCACCTGCACATGTTCGGCCAGTCCTTCGCCGATCGCGCGGGCGACGGCCTCGGTGTTGCCGAACATGGACTCGTAGACGACCAGCACGTACATCGGGTCCTCCCCTTTTCGGCGGAGCGGTCACAGGGTCAGCAGCCCTCGGTCGGTGAACTGGGCACGGACGCGGTCGAGCAGGTCGGGTGTGGGTGGCGCAGTGTCGGCGCAGGGGAACGGCACCCCCAGCGCGCGGTACTTGTGCTCGCCGAGCCGGTGGAACGGCAGCACCTCCACGCGCTGCACGGTCGGCAGGGTGGCGACGAAGTCGGCGACGCCGGCCACATTGGCCGGGTCGTCGGTGAGGCCCGGCACGAGGACGAAGCGGATCCAGATCGGGGTGCCCCGCTCGGCGAGACGGCGGGCGAAGCGCAGCGTCGGCGCGACCGCACCGGTCCGGGTGACCCGGCGGTAGGTCGCCGGATCCCAGCTCTTGATGTCCAACAGCACCAGATCGGTCGCGTCGAGCAGTTCCGGGGAGGCGCGATCGCCCAGGAAACCGCTGGTGTCCAGGGCGGTGTGCAGGCCCATGTCCTTGCACCTGCGCAGCACGGCGGCGGTGAACCGCGCCTGTTGCAGCGGCTCGCCGCCGCTGAGCGTGACGCCACCGCCGGCCACCTTGATGAACCGCTCGTACCGCCGGATCTCGGTGACCAGCTCGTCGACGGTCATCGGCCGGCCGCTGCGCTGGTACCAGGTGTCGGGGCTGTGGCAGAAGCGGCAGCGCAGCGGGCAGCCGGCGAGGAAGGCGACGAATCGGGTGCCGGGTCCGTCCACTCCGGTCGACGTGTCGAAGGAGTGGACGGACCCGACCACCGCACCGGCGGGGACGACGTGCGGGCGCGACGGCCAGACGATCGTCGTCATCAGAGCCGGCCGTGGAAGGTACGGGAGATGACGTCGCGCTGCTGCTCGCGGGTCAACCGGACGAAGTTCACCGCGTACCCGGAGACCCGGATGGTCAGTTGGGGGTACCGCTCGGGGTGCGCCATGGCGTCTTCGAGGGTGGCCCGGTCGAGGACGTTGACATTGAGGTGGAAGCCGCCCGAGTCGGCGTAACCGTCGAGCACCCCGACCAGGTTGTCGATCTGCTCGTCGCGGGTGCGGCCCAGCCCGTCCGGAGTGACCGTGCTGGTGAGCGAGATGCCGTCGCGGGCGCTGGCGTACGGCAGCTTCGCCACCGACAGCGCCGCCGCGACCAGGCCGTGCGTGTCCCGGCCGTTCATCGGGTTCGCGCCGGGGGCGAACGGCTCGCCGGCCCGGCGACCGTCCGGGGTGTTGCCGGTGTGCTTGCCGTAGACCACGTTCGAGGTGATGGTGAGGACCGACAGGCTCGGCTCGGCATCCCGGTACGTCGGCTGCGCCCGCACCTTCTCCATGAAACGCTGCACCAGGTCGACGGCGATCGCGTCGGCCCGATCGTCGTTGTTGCCGAAGGCCGGGTAGTCACCGTCGATGGTGTAGTCGGTGACCAGGCCGGTCTCGTCGCGCAGCACCTTCACCTGGGCGTGCCTGATCGCCGAGAGGCTGTCCACGGCGACGGAGAGCCCGGCGATTCCGGTGGCGAGGAAGCGGTGCACCGGGTGGTCGTGCAGCGCCATCTCCAGCCGCTCGTAGGCGTACTTGTCATGCATGTAGTGGATGACGTTGAGCGCGCGTACGTAGGTGCGCGCGAGCCAGTCGAGGGTCCGGTCGAACGCGGCCAGGACGGTGTCGTAGTCCAGCACGTCGTCGGTGACCGGCGGCGTGGCGGGCGCGACCTGCTCGCCGCTGATCTCGTCCCGACCGCCGTTGATCGCGTAGAGCAGGGCCTTGGCGAGGTTGGCGCGGGCACCGAAGTACTGCATGTCCTTGCCGACGCGCATCGCCGACACGCAGCAGGCGATCGCCGTGTCATCGGAGTACACCGGCCGGATCAGGTCGTCGTTCTCGTACTGGATGGCGCTGGTGTCCAGCGACACCTGGGCGCAGAAGCGCTTGAAACCGCTGGGCAGGTCGGCCGACCAGAGCACGGTCAGATTCGGCTCCGGCGCCGGACCGAGGTTGTACAGCGTCTGCAGGTACCGGAAGCTGGTGCGGGTCACCAGCGGCCGACCGTCCGCGCCGACGCCGCCGATCGCCTCGGTGACCCAGGTGGGGTCGCCGGAGAACAACTCGTCGTACTCCGGGGTACGCAGGAACCGGATGATCCGCAGCTTGATCACGAAGTCGTCGATCAGCTCCTGCGCGGCGGACTCCGTGAGCCGGCCCTCGGCGATGTCGCGGTCCAGGAACACGTCGATGAAGGTCGACGTGCGCCCCAGCGACATGGCGGCGCCGTTCTGTTCCTTGGTGGCGGCCAGGTAGGCGAAGTAGAGCCACTGGATCGCCTCGCGGCCGGTGGTGGCGGGCGCGCTGATGTCGTGGCCGTAGCCGGCGGCCATCTCCTTGAGTTCGCCGAGGGCGCGGATCTGCTCTGCCAGCTCCTCACGGTCGCGGATGACGTCCTCGGTGCACGGACGATCGTCCAGGGACGCCTTGACCGCCTCGCGCTCGGCGACGAGACGGTCTACGCCGTAGAGCGCGACCCGCCGGTAGTCGCCGATGATCCGACCTCGGCCGTACGCGTCGGGAAGTCCGGTGACGATGTGCGAGCGCCGCGCCGCCAGCACGTCGGCGGGGTAGGCGTCGAAGACTCCCGCGTTGTGGGTCTTGCGGTACGACGTGAAGATCTGGCGCACCTGCGGGTCCAGCTCGAAGCCGTACGCGGCGAGCCCGTTCTCCACCATCCGCAGCCCACCGTTGGGCATGATGGCCCGGCGCAGCGGCGCATCGGTCTGCAACCCGACGATCAGTTCGCGTTCCCGGTCGATCCAGCCGGGCGCGTGCGAGGTGATCGTGGCGGGGGTGTGCGGGTCGACGTCGTAGATCCCGCGCTCGCGTTCGGTGACGAACATGTCGCGCAGCCGGTCCCACAACTCGGTGGTACGGGCGGTGGGCCCGGCGAGGAACCGGGCGTCGCCGTGGTACGGGGTGACGTTGTCGCGGACGAACGCGGCGACGTAGACACTGTCGCGCCAGGCGTCGCCGTGGAAGCCGCGCCACGGGTCGGGCCGCACCGTCGCGTGCTGCTCTGGCCGGACTGCCGTGCTGTGCTGCTGGACCATGTCTCCTCCTGGAAGCTCTCTTCGAGCCTCCCTCGGGGACGACCGGGCGGTCAGGGGCGAAAGACCCGGGAGGTCCGGCCACTGGCCACCGGCGCGGATACCGGTGCAGCGGCGACGATCAGGGTGTGACCGGACGACGTGACCCGGCACCGACGATCGGAGTGATAGGTATGACCGCCGCGACCGCGACGAGCCCTCTGCCGACCCCGGCCCCACCGCCGGCGAGCGGGGCCGCCGGCAAGACCGGGACGGCCAACGGGACCGGGCCGACAATCGAGACCCTGGTCGGCAACGGACTCAGGGCTCTGGACGACTACGCCGACCTCGACCAGGAGCACGTCGACCGGATCGTGGCGAAGGCCTCCGTCGCGGCGCTGAGCCGGCACGCGGACCTGGCCCGGATGGCGGTGGCCGAGACCGGCCGCGGCGTCTTCGAGGACAAGGCCGTCAAGAACATCTTCGCGTGTGAGCACGTCACCAATCACATGGCGGGCCTGAAGACGGTAGGGGTCATCTCCCGTGACGAGATCAACGGCATCGTCGAGATCGCCGAGCCGGTCGGCGTGGTCTGCGCCGTCACCCCGGTCACCAACCCCACGTCGACCACCATCTTCAAGGCGCTGCTCGGCCTGAAGACCCGTAACCCGATGATCTTCGCCTTTCACCCGGCTGCCCAGCGGTGCAGTGCCGAGGCGGCCCGGGTGGTCCGGGACGCCGCCATCGCTGCGGGAGCACCCGAGCACTGCATCCAGTGGATCGAACAGCCCTCCGTGGAGGCCACCGGCGCGCTCATGAAGCACCCTGGAGTGTCCACGATCCTGGCCACCGGCGGAAACGGCATGGTACGGGCGGCGTACTCCTCGGGGAAGCCGGCCCTCGGCGTGGGCGCCGGCAACGTGCCGGCGTACGTCCACCGCGGCGCGAAGCTGCGCCGGGCGGCGCACGACATCGTGCTGTCGAAGTCGTTCGACAACGGCATGATCTGCGCCTCCGAGCAGGCGGTGATCATCGATACCGAGGTGTATCCGGCGGTTATGGCCGAGTTCCAGCGGCTGCACGCCCATGTGGCCACCCCGGACGAGAAGCGCCGGATCGAGGAACTGGTCTTCGGCGCCGCCGCCGGTGGCACCGACTGCGCCGGTGCGCGGCTCAATCCGCAGGTCGTCGGCCAGAGCGCGGTGTGGATCGCCGAACGCGCCGGCCTGACCGTGCCGGCCGACACGTCGGTGATCCTGGTCGAGGTGGACCACGTCGGCCCGGCCGAACCGCTGACCCGGGAGAAGCTGTGCCCCGTGCTGGCCGTGCTGCGCGCCGAGTCGACCGAGGACGGAATCCGGTACGCCGAGCAGATGGTCGAGCTGAACGGCCTCGGCCACAGCGCAGTCATCCACACCGAGGACGCGCACCTCGTCGAAGAGTACGGGCGGCGGGTCAAGGCCGTGCGCATCATCTGGAACGCGCCCGCCTCGCAGGGCGGCATCGGCGACATGTACAACGCGTTCCTGCCGTCGTTGACGTTGGGCTGCGGCAGCTACGGACGCAACTCGGTGTCCAACAACGTCACCGCGGTCGACCTGCTCAACATCAAGCGGATCGGCCGCCGGACCAACAACCTGCAATGGTTCAAGGTCCCGCCGAAGATCTACTTCGAGGCGAACGCGATCCGCTACCTGGCAGACCTGCCCGACGTGCACCGGGTCACCGTGGTCACCGACCACACCATGACCCGACTGGGGTACGTCGACCGGCTGATCACCGTCCTGCAGCAGCGGCCCGACCGCATCGCCCTGCAGATCATCGACGATGTCGAACCGGAGCCGAGCGTCGCCACGGTGGACCGGGGCGCGGAGCTGATGCGGTCCTTCCAACCCGACACGATCATCGCGTTGGGCGGAGGCTCGGCGATGGACGCCGCGAAGGTGATGTGGCTGCGCTACGAGCACCCGGAGGTGGTCTTCGCCGACATGCGGGAGAAGTTCTTCGACATCCGCAAACGAGCGTTCAAGTTCCCGACGCTGGGGGAACGGGCCCGACTGGTCTGCATCCCCACCACCTCCGGCACGGGCGCCGAGGTGACTCCGTTCGCGGTCATCACCGACACCGCCTCCGGCAAGAAGTTCCCCCTCGCCGACTACGCCCTCACGCCGAGCGTGGCCATCGTCGACCCGGTGCTCGCCGCTGACCTGCCGCCCACCATCACCGCGGACAGCGGCTTCGACGCGCTGACCCACGCCACCGAGTCGTACGTCTCCGTCTACGCCAACGACTTCACCGACGGACTCGCGTTGCAGGCCATCAAGCTGATCTTCACATACCTGGAGCGGGCGGTGCGCCACGGCGCGGCCGACGCCGAGGCCCGGGAGAAGATGCACAACGCGGGCACCATCGCCGGCATGGCCTTCGGCAGCGCTTTCCTGGGCATCGTGCACGCCATGTCGCACACGCTGGGGGCCACCTTCCACGTGGCGCACGGACGCACAAACGCCATCCTGATGCCGCACGTCATCCGCTACAACGGCACGACACCGGCCAAGCTGACCGGGTGGCCCAAGTACGAGGACTACCGGGCGCCCGAGCGGTTCCAGGACATCGCCCGGATGCTGGGCCTGCCGGCGGCCACCGCGCAGGAGGGCGTCGAGTCGTACGCCGCCGCGGTGGAGCGGCTGCGCGACGCCGTCGGCATCGAGCCGTCCTTCCAGGCGGTCGGCGTCGACGAGGAGGCGTTCCTGGCGTCACTGCCGCAACAGGCACTCAACGCCTACGAGGACCAGTGCGCCCCGGCCAACCCGCGGATGCCGATGCTCGACGACATGCAGGAAATCATGCGCGCCGCGTATCACGGCAAGTGACCGCACGGTCGAACCGTAACGCCGGCGATCCCGCTGGTGCACGTCGAGAACTGGCGCCCTGCCATCGACCGGCACACCCGTCAGTCGCCGATCGACGCCTCCGCGCCGGGGTAGTGGCTCCACCAGCGTTGCCGGTTGTGCTTCCGCAGCTCGCCACCGAACCTGGTCAGCACCACTACCTCGCCGTTGAGCACCAGCGCGGCGTCCTCGGCACCGGAACGGAGCACCCGGCTCACTGCCGCCATCAGGTTGTCGATCCCCCGATCGTCCGGGGCGTTCTTGTCCATGTCGAAGCTCAACGTCGTGTACGGGTCCGGCTCCCACTCCCACCGGGCATCGTCAGCCAGGCCGTCGACATACCCTTCGCGGCCTGCGTGAACCGTGACGCCGAAGCCGCGCCGATCCCACAGATCGGCAACGAGAATCGACTCGTACGGCTCGAAGGCAGCGGCGTCAGCAGGCTCCGGAAAGGCCCGGGCGGCGACCCGATCCAAGGGAACGTCACCGGCAAGGGTCAGTCGGTAGTCAATGGACACGCGGTCCGGGCCTCCTCACAGAATCTGCACGATCTCACCAGCCCGGGTGATCGCCTTGAGCTCCTTCAGTCCCGGGATGGGCCAGTCCCGGAACTGCTTCTGCAAGTCAGCCACATTTCCCTGCCAGTCCTGCAGGTTGATCACCACTCGCTGAGTCTGCAGCTTGCTGACCTTGACGCCGACTTCGAAGCCGATCCCGCGCGCGTCCTTGGTCGCCGAGGGCGAATAGACGTCGAAGACGCGTCCCTCCAACAGATAGTCCGGCCTGCTTGTCGGTTTCCCGCTGTCGCCGGTCCGGGCCCGTGCCTTGGCCACCTCGGCGGGACTGGGATTCTGCCGAACCCGGTAGCCCTTGTCGGCGAGGATGGCCGCCGCGTCATTCTCTCGTTGCAACGAACGCTTCACCGATTCGTCCTGGTTGGGTCTGATCACGGTTGGATTACCGACGGGCTTACCGCCGGTCGGGCCGGTCGGGGACGTGACGGTCGCGGGGGGCGACGGTGGCGGAGCGCCTGCCGGATCCTGCCGGGCCCGCTTCGCCGCTTCCAACCGGGCGACGTCCTCGATCATCCGGTCGATGTCGGCCTTGACGACGGCCTTGGCCCGAGCCTGAACCGTTGCTCGGACGGTGTACGTTCTCGGCGTCCGGGTACGCGGCAGAGTGTAGCTGGCCAGGCATTCCACGGTCGCTGAGCCGTTGGCCGGCATCCTGACGGACCGCTTGCAGGTGCGCACTTTTCGTCCGTCGAGCGTCATGGTGATCGTCACCTCAGCGGTCACCGGACCGCTGGACAGCAGGTACTCCGACTGGAGGTCCACGACGTTGCTGATCGTGTACGTGGCCAGGCACGACGTCTGTAGGCACGGCCCGATCCGACCGTTGCCGTCCAGTTTGAAGCTCACCTGCGAGTCGAACGCGTCGACCAGTTGTCTGACCCGCTGCTTCACCGCCGCGAAGAACGCGTCCAACTCCGTCGAGGACAACGTGCTCAGGTCCAGTGCCAGTCGGTCATCCTCCGCCTGCCCGGCCAACTGGTAGCCGTAGGTGGTGGAACGTCGACCGTCGTACCGGATCGTCCTGGTCGTCGTGGGGGTAGGTGTCCGCGCCGATTCGATCCGGACGATCCGACGGGGCTGACTGGTGCTGATTGACACCAGCGCGTTGGGCGTGAGTACCTGGCGGGTCTCGACCCCGTTGATCGTTTGCAACTCGCCGAGCGTCGCCGCCAGTTCCGGGTCGGCGCCCGCACCGTCGCCGACACCGGGTACCAGATCCGCCGCGAGCGTGGACGGGACCAGCGCCCTCGGATCGAAACCCAGCCTGTCGGCGTCCACCCGCACCCAGGCGTCGCCGTACAGCCTCGCATCGGTCGAGGGTGCTCCGACCGCCGACCAGAAGGCGCTGCCACCACGGGCGAACACGCCGCTGTAGCCCAGGTCGAGTAGTTCGCCCCGGCTGCCGTCGAATTCGACGGTGGACAGGATGGTGCCGTCGCTGGTCACCTGCGAATCGATCGTCACCGAGCCGGCCAGGCCGGCAGTCAGCGTTCCGCGATAGCGCTGTGCCTCGGAGTCGTACAGGTTGCGCGCCGCTTCGTACAGCAGGTCTGCCGCCTGTCGATCGGCCTGGTCCGGCTGGGTGGCCGACATCCGGGAGACGACGGAGACCATCGTGACCGCGAGACCCGCGCACAGTGCCAGGGCGAGGAACGCGGCACCGCCCACCAGCCACCAGACTCTCCGGCTGGACCGGGGCGCGGCCGCGGTTGACGTCGGGCCGGGCCAGGCCGGCGGCCGTTGGCCGTCCGGCTGGTCCGACGGGAGCGCGCCGGAGCCGGGTGGCGGCCCGAGCCCGGGTGCCGTGGCCGGACTGGGCGGCGGCCCAGGTGTCGTGGCCGGACGGTGCGCGGTGGAGTCACGTGGGACATCGAATGCCTCAGGAGGGCCCGACGTGATCGGCTGAGTCTGGCCTGTCGAAGGGTCCTGCGGCATCGAACCGCGATCCTGGTAGGACATGTCCTTTTCTCCGATCCCCCGGCGCGGTGACGATGCTATTGACATCGCGCAATGCACTCGCGCCGCCACGCGTGGGCGCGGCCGTCGCCAACGGCGTTCCGCCCTCGGCCGCGCGCCGAGCCTCGTAGCGATGGCGACCTCTCCCGGGAGTGGACCGGTCCACGACATGGCGAGGCGACGGGTCGGGCGGAGAAAGATCCCGAAATGTGTGGTCTCACGCAGTCTGCCGCGCCCTTGTTGCGTGCTCCGATGTGCAATATATTGCACATCGGAGCCGGTGGTCGCCGGCCTGAGGCCCGCCCGGAGAAACCCGGCGCGGCGACGGAAGGACAGTCACATGAGCACCACCGGTCAAGAGGTCAAGAACGTCGTGCTCGTGCACGGCGCGTTCGCCGATGGTTCCGGCTGGCGCGGCGTGTACGACAAGCTGACGTCCCGGGGCTACCGGGTCACGATCGTGCAGAACCCGCTCACCTCGTTCGAGGACGACGTCGCGGCGACCCTGCGGGTGCTGGACCTGCAGAACGGCCCGACGATTCTCGTCGGCCACTCCTGGGGTGGCACGGTCATCACCGAGGCGGGAGTGCACCCGAACGTCGCCGGACTGGTCTACGTCTCGGCGCTGGCGCCCGACGCGGGCGAGACCACCGCCCAGCAGTACGAGGGCTTCGCCCCGACGCCCGACTTCGTCATCGACGTCGCCGAGGACGGCTACGGCTTCCTCAACGCCGACGCGTTCAAGGCCGGTTTCGCCGCGGACGCCAGTGACGCCGACGCCGCCTTCCTCCGCGACTCGCAGGTGCCCATCAACATGGCAGCCTTCGCGACGCCGGTGAAGAACGCCGCCTGGCGCGACAAGCCGAGCTGGGCAGTCATCGCGACCGAGGACAAGGCATTCGACCAGGCAATGCTGCAGCACATGGCCAAACGCATCAACGCGGCGATCACCAACGTCCCGGCCAGCCACGCCCTGTATGCGACCCAGCCCGGCGTCGTCTCCGACGTGATCGTCACCGCCGCGCAGCAGGCCGCCCAGGTCGTGCGCTGATTCTCACCACTGGAAGCCCCGGCCGGCTCATCCGCGCCGTGTGAGCCGGTCCCGAGCCCGACCCTGCCAGCTCAGCCGGCGGCTGACCGTAGTCCGAGCGCGACGCACAGGTCCGGTTGACCCGCCTCGGCAAGTGGCCGTCAGCCACCCGGGCGGCGGGAGGCCCGCCGCCCGCGTCGGGCCGGGCCGCTGCGGAGAGTCCCAGTACGACTCAGCGCTCCTCGGTGCCGTCGAGCAGGGCCTGCCGCAGGGCCAGGCGGTGCTCGCGGCGGATCTGCGCCTCGCGGTATCGGCGCCGGTCTCCGTCGGTCCGGGGTAGCAGCGGTGGCACCGGCCGGGGGTGTCCGTTGTCGTCGACGGCGACCATGACCAGGTGGGCGGTGGCCACGTCGGTCGGTGGCACGGCCCGGTCCCAACGGTCGGCGGTGACCTTGACGGTGACCTCCATGGAACTGCGACCCGCCCAGGTGATCCGGGCGCCGACGGGTACGACGTCGCCGACCCGGACCGCGCGCAGGAAGGCGGTCTCGTCGATGGCGGCGGTGACTGCCGGGCCGTCCGAGTGCCGGGCGGCGACCACTGCGGCGACGGAGTCGATGAGGTTGAGAATCCGGCCACCATGGACCGTGCCCATCAGGTTGGTGTGGTGCTGGTCCATGATCTGCGACAGGGTCAGGTGGGAGGCCGACGGTGGTCGGCCGGCGAGAGTGGTCGTGTCGTGCACGGTGGCGTCCGTCCTCGGGCTACAAGCCACCGACCCGCCGGCGTGCACGTCGAGGGACGCGCCGTTGCGGCGCGTCACCCGCCCGACCCGCCCTTGAGGTCGACGGCAGCCTTACGACGCCCGACCGGAACGGTCGGGCGAACCAGCGCCGTCGGCCACCCTATCCTGCACCGACGCCCTGGGACGTGGGGCTGTCCTACGAGTCCAGCGAGTGCAGGCAGCGGTACGGCCTCCGCATCCCCGTGCGGAGGCCGTACCGGAGGCATGCCGGGTCAGCGCCTACCAGTTGCCCAGTACGAGGCGCCCGGCGACGTTGTTCAGGTTGAACGGTCCGCTGGTGTACCAGACGCGGGCGGAGAAGTTGCCGTTGCGCCAGACGTAGTAGGAGAAGGTGCCGTCGGCGTGCTGGTAGGCCATGACGATGTCGTCCTTGCCGTCACCGTCGACGTCACCGGCGGCCATCCGGTCACCGACCGCGCTGAGCCGGAAGGACCCGGAGTCGTAGTCGCTGGTGCGGTTGAAAGAGTCGCCGTCGGAGAGCCAGCGATAGGTTCGCATCGTTCCGTCGCCCTGGTCGTAGGCCATCGCCGGTTCGGCCTTGCGGTCGCCGTTGAAGTCGCCGAGGACGAGACGTCCGCCGACCCGGTTGAGGCCGAACGACCCGCTGGTGTACCAGACGCGGGCGGAGGCGTTGCCGTTGCGCCAGACGTAGTAGGAGAAGGTGCCGTCGGCGTGCTGGTAGGCCATGACGATGTCGTCCTTGCCGTCACCGTCGACGTCACCGGCGGCCATCCGGTCACCGACCGCGCTGAGTTGGAAGGATCCGGAGTTGTAGTCGGTGGTGCGGTTGAAAGAGTCGCCGTCGGAGAGCCAGCGGTAGATGCGCATCGTT
Source organism: Micromonospora sp. NPDC049891 (assembly GCF_040660295.1). Classification (NCBI taxonomy): domain Bacteria; kingdom Bacillati; phylum Actinomycetota; class Actinomycetes; order Micromonosporales; family Micromonosporaceae; genus Micromonospora; species Micromonospora sp. NPDC049891. The sequence continues at coordinate 89,690 of NZ_JBFAML010000015.1, read as the reverse complement.
CCGTCGCCCTGGTCGTAGGCCATCGCCGGTTCGGCCTTGCGGTCGCCGTTGAAGTCGCCGAGGACGAGACGTCCGCCGACCCGGTTGAGGCCGAACGACCCGCTGGTGTACCAGACGCGGGCGGAGGCGTTGCCGTTGCGCCAGACGTAGTAGGAGAAGGTGCCGTCGGCGTGCTGGTAGGCCATGACGATGTCGTCCTTGCCGTCACCGTCGACGTCACCGGCGGCCATCCGGTCACCGACCGCGCTGAGCCGGAAGGACCCGGAGTCGTAGTCGGTGGTGCGGTTGAAGGAACTTCCGCCGGAGAGCCAGCGGTACATCCGCATCGTTCCGTCGCCCTGGTCGTAGGCGACCGTCGGGGCGTCGCGACCGGCCGGCTTCGGCGGGGCAGGCGGCGTGGTGGGCTTCGCGATCTTCGTGTATCGCCGTGCCACATAGCTGGTGGCCCGGTGACTGTCGATGGTTCCGGCGTCGATCGCCGCCGTCCGGATCTTCACTGGCGTCGACCCGAAGGTGTAGTAGGTGAAGTGCCGACGGTCGGTCTTCCAGCTCTTGAACAGGACGACGTGCTTCGCGGCGATGTTGAGGATGTCGCCGGGCTGTAGATCAGCCTTGTTGATCTGGTTGGAGAAGTTGTGCAGCGTGTGCGTGCTGGGGTCGGCATTCAGATGCCAGGCCATGCCCACGTAACCGGAGCAGTCACGCCGGTACTTGCGGGTGCGCGGCGGATCCCAGGAGAACGCCCGCTGGCTGTACGGTCCGGGCTGATGGTCCACCCAGCCCTGGGCGCGCTGCATGATCTCGGCCCGAGTGATCGGCCCGCCGATCGAGGAGGCCGTCGCCGTGAACCCCTCGCCACCGTCGGAGCCCTGGGGTGCCCCGGCCGCCGAGGGATCCTCGGTCTCGTCTATCGGATCGTCGTCGGGCAGTTCGTCGCCGGAGTCGTTGAGCTGGCATCCGTCGAGCTGGGCTGCGATGTCGGCCGGTGTCGACTCGTCGCAGACACCGCCCGAACCGACGTTGAGCGGCTTCCACTGTTGCGCCACGTCCTCGTAGCGGAAGAGCACGAACGACGCGTCGTACTCGCCTTCCGCCGGCACGACCGCGGTGGCCCAGGGCAGGGCGCAGCTCACGCCCTCCAGCACGGCGGGATTCCCGGCCGCCTCGTCGGTCAGCGGATCAGCCCGAAGACCGGCCAGCAGGGCCGCCGGGGTCGGACAAGCCAGATCCGCTGCGGCGGCCTGGGCCGGGCTCCCACCCGGTACGGCGAGAACACCCGTCACCATCAGTACTGTCGCGAGCTTTCGCCCGCCGAATTCACGCACAGTCTTCTTCCTCCCCGTGTGTCGTCAATGGACGTCGGTACGTCCCGTGCTCGAGGGCGGCTCAGGTAGCTGAGCGTGCCCGATATTCGACGTCGGATCAGCCCGGTCCCGCACGGCAGGCGCCCCACGACCAACGGGACCAGTGTGTGAGGCGGCGCTTATCTGCCAGCTTGCCGATCACCAGCCACGCGGTTGCCAGCCCTTCGATAGGCTTGGATCGACCTACGGGGGGTGGGTATGCGGTTCGGGGTGTTCGGCTCGGTGGAGGTCGTCGGAGCCGATGGTCCGGTGTTGGTCGGCCAGCCCCGGCACCGAGCGTTGTTGGGCTATCTGCTGCTGCATGCCAACCAGGTGGTCACTCCGCCGCAGCTGATCGAGGCCCTGTGGGGAGGGGCCGAGCCCCCGTCCGCGCTGTCCCAACTGCATGTCGGGGTTTCCACGCTCCGACGCGCGCTGCGTGATCTGGGCATGGCCGACGTGATCCGGACCCGTCCCGGCGGGTACCTGATGATCCTGGCCGACGGCGACCTGGATGCCCCCGTCTTCGACCGACACGTCAGCAACGCCCGCGCGGCGCAGCGGCGTGGCGACTGGCCGGTGTCGGTGGAGCTGCTGCGCCAAGCTCTGGCGCTGTGGCGGGGCGACGCCCTCGCCGGGGTGACCGCGCCCTACGCAACAGCGGCCCGACGACAGCTGCACGAGTCACGCCTGGCGGCCCGCGCCCTGCTGACCGAGGCTGAACTGGCACTGGGCCACCACGACGACCTCATCGGCGAGTTGCAGGATCTGGTCCGCCAGCACCCCGAGCACGAACAGCTCGTCTGTCAGCTGATGCTGGCACACCATCGGTGCGGCCGGCGCTCCGACGCACTGAGCACCGCCCGGGCGTATCGTCGCCGCTTGGCCGACGAGCAGGGCCTGGACCCGGGTATCCAGTTCGCTCAGTTGGAGAAGGCGATCCTCAACGCCGACCGGTCACTCGACCTTCCGGCACCAGCCCGGACCGTCCCGCGGCGGACCGAGGCGTCGCCGGCTCAACTCCCGTTCGACGTTCACGACTTCGCAGGTCGTGAGCGCGAGATGGATCAACTTGACGCCCTGCTCGACCCGACGGGCACCTGCCGACTCGCCCTGATCAGCGGTACTGCCGGGGTCGGCAAGTCGGCGCTGGCACTCCGCTGGGCCCACCGCGTCCGCGAGCAGTTCCCCGACGGACAGCTCTACGTGAACCTGCACGGCTTCGACACCCGACGACCGCCCGCGCAGACGCTGACCGTGGTGCACTACTTCCTGCGCTCGTTCGGGGTGGAACCAGCGGCGTTTCCCACCGACGTCGACGAGGCCGCAGCACTGTTCCGGTCGCGGCTGTCCGGTCGGCGGGTGCTGATCGTGCTCGACAACGCCGCCGACACCGACCAGGTCCGGCCCCTGCTACCCGGCGTCGGGAGCTGCCCCGTCCTGCTGACCAGCCGCAGCCGGCTACCCTCCCTGATCGCGCACGAGGGCGCACGACCGCTGCACCTGGCACCGCTGCGACGGGACGAGGCAACCCGGCTCCTTCGGCGGATGCTCACCCGTGGGGCCAGCGACGCCGCCGTGGAGCGACTCGCCACCCGCTGTGCCGACCTGCCGCTGGCCCTGCGTCTCGCGGCAGCACAACTCATCTGCCACGACCATCTGACGGTGGCGGAGTACGTCAGCCAACTGGATGAGAGGGACACCCTGTCACTGCTGGACCACGGCATCGACGTCCAGGTGCTGTGCGGGGGAGGGCTGGAGGAGACGAAGACATACCTGCGCATGGACGGTCCCGACGACACCGTACGCGTGCTGGATCATCTTCCGGGTCCACGACGTCGATGAGCGAGGCGGGCCGCGCTTGTCGCCGACGGCAACGAGACAGCTGTCAGGCGCTCTGGCGCCGACGGCGGTAGGCGGCGACCTTGGTGCGATTGCCGCAGACACCCATGGCGCACCAGGTCGCCGTCCGGCTGCGTGACTCGTCGTAGAACACCCAGCGGCAACCGCCGTGGTGGCAGGTCTTGAGTCGGGACCAGGTGCCGTCCGACTGGGCCTCGTAGGCGGCTGCGAGAAGGATGGCCAGCGCTGCGGAGTGGTCATCCCGGCCCGGGGCCAGGTGCAGGGCTCCCGTGACGCCGGGCAGCACCACCAGTGGCACGTCGAGCGCGAGGCGGGCGAGGGCCTCGTCGTCGGGAGAGCCGTCGCCGCATCTGGCTCGCAGCTCCCTGCGCAGGGTCCGCAACCGGTCCAGCTCGACCGGGCCGGGCGCGGGGGGCGGCGTCAGGCCCGCCTCAACCATCCAGGTGTACGCCAGGACGGGCTCGTCCAGCGCGTCGGTGCCCCGCTCGACGTGCAGCGAGTTGAGAAAGCGCTGCACCAGATGCAGCCGTCCGGGCGCGGTGGCGGGGACAGTTCGACCGGTACTCACCCACCCAGTGTCCCATCAGCAGGGCAGGATGACACCACCAAAACAACAATGATGGTTACATAGGTGGCCTCCGGGTAAGGCGGAGCGCGGAGGTGCGGGATGACGAGTACGACGGTCACGTCCCAGCAGGCGGCGTCGATCTGGCGCAACCGGGACTTCCTCTGGTTCTGGGGCGGCCAGTCCGTCTCGATGATCGGCAGCCAGATCACCACCTTCGCCGTACCGGTGCTGGCCATCACCGCGCTCGGCGCCGACGCCGGACAGCTCAGCCTGCTGCGCACCATGGAGTTCCTGCCTTTCCTGTTCCTCACCCTGCCGGTGGGGCTGTGGATCGACAGGCACCCACCCCGCCCGGCGATGATCGCGGCGAACCTGCTGCGCGGGGTGCTGATCGCCGCCATCGCCATCGCCGGGGTCACCGGCCTGCTGCATCTGAGCTGGTTGTCCGTGGCGCTGCTGCTGATCGGCGTCGGCACCGTGGTCTTCGACGTGGCCTACCTGTCCTACCTGCCGTCAGTGGTGAGCAGGGACCAGTTGGTCGACGGCAACAGCAAGCTGTCGGTCAGCTACTCCATCTCCGAGGTTGCCGGTCCCGGTGTCGCCGGAGGGCTGGTCCAGGTGCTGACGGCGCCGGTCACCCTGCTGGTCGACGCCGTGTCCTATCTGCTGTCGGTGCTCACGCTCAGGGCGATCCGCACCCCGGACACCTCGCCGGTCGACGACGGCGGGGCGAAGGTCGGGCTGCGTCGGCAGGTCGCCGACGGCGTGGCGGTCGTGCGGCGCAACCCGTTCCTGCGCACGATCTGCCTGGAGTCGTTCACCTACAACTTCTTCGTCCAGTTCGGCGAGACACTAATCGTGTTGTACGCGCTGACCCAGCTCGATCTCGGCGCCGGGATGCTCGGCCTGTGCATCAGTGTCGGCAGCCTGGGCGGGCTGGCGGGGGCCGCGGTCGCACCGCGCGTGGTGCGCCGCTTCGGATTCGGCCCCACGTTCGTGGCCGGCACCGCGCTGGGCTGTGTCGCTCCGGTGCTGGTGCCCCTCGCCGACGGGCCGCCGCTCACCTCCGGGATCCTGATCGCCACGTCGTACCTGGTGACCGGGTTCGGCGTGACCATCTCAGTGATCGGCTCGGTGACGCTGCGGCAGACCGTGGCGCCGGCGAATCTGCTCGGGCGGGTCAACGCGGTCATGCGGTTGGCCAGTTACGCGGCGGTTCCGCTGGGCTCGTTGGCCACCGGTTTGGTGGCCACCACCTTCGGAGTTCGCAACGGCCTGTTCATCGGGGTGGCGGGTCTCCTGCTGCCGACACTGGTTCTGATCTTCTCACCGGTACTCAAGCTGAAGGACCCGTTGGACGCCGGCCCGCAGCATCCCCGTCCATGACTGGGGAACAGGCCGGCGTCCAGACAGGGTCAGGGTGCCTAGGGCGTCGCCACCGCCGCGTCGTTGCCGGGCATCCGGGCCACGCCGGGCAACTGCGGAACGGTCTCTGTCGAGCGGCTGGTCACCTCGCTGGCCGGGCACATCGCGGCGCGCAGCAACGTGTTCCAGGCGATGTCGATCGGGTGCGGATCGGGCAGGCCGACCTGGTAGTGGCTGATGTTGACCCCGGTCGACACCTGGCGGGAACCGTCGCGGCTGTGCAGCGAGAACGTCAGGTGACCGATGGTCGCCCCGTCGTGGCCCCAGAACTCGCCGCACGGGGTGGGAAGTGAGTAGATGCCGAGACCGTAGCCGCCGGCTTCGGGCTGCTCCGGCAGGATCGGTACCCGGGTGAGCATCTCGTCGAGGGTGGCCGGGCTGAGCAGGTCACCGCCGAGCAGCGCCCGGAAGAAGGTGTTCAGATCGGCTGCGGTGGCGATCATCTCGCCGGCCGTCCAGGCCCAGCTCATGTTGAACTCGCTGAGGTCGCGCACCCCGAACGGGGCGAAGTAGGCACCACTGTGCGGGCCACGAATCTTCGGATCGGTGCCGGGGAAGGATGTTCCGGTGAGCTTCAGCGGCCGCAGGATGCGTCGCTGCACCTCGTTCGCCGCATCGTTGCCGGTGACCGCTTCGATGATCAGTCCGGCCAGGAGATAGTTGGTGTTCGAGTAGCTGAAGACGGCGCCGGGAGCGTTCGTCGGTGGCATGGCCAGGCCCACGGCGACCAGGTCAGCCGGAGCGTACGTGGTGACCTGCATCTGGTTGATCGCCGCGTAGGAGTCGATCAACGCGTTCGTGTAGTTGCCGATGCCGCTTGTGTGGTTCAGCAGCATCCGGACGGTGACCTGGGCACCACGCTCACCCGGCACGGTGTCCGGCAGCCACTGCCCGATCGGGTCGTCGAGGCCCAGCCGGCCCTCGTCGACGAGTTGGAGCACGGTGGTGGCGACGAACGTCTTGGTGACGCTGCCGATCCGGTGCCTCAGCTGTGGCTGCATCGGTCGAGGTCGGGTCAGGAACGCCTGACCGGCGGCGTCGCGCCAGTCGTGCCGGCCGTCGCGCACCGCGACCAGCACGCCTGGAACGCCGGCTTCGGGTACCGCGGTGAGGGCCGCCCGCAGCTCGGCGCGATCAAGACCGCCGGCGGCCGGACCGGTTGACGGACCCGGCTGCGCTGTGGCGGATGCGGGTACGACAGCGATCGTGGCCACCAGCGCGACGCTTGTGGCCACGGCCTTCAGTGTCCGGAAAGTACTTGACATATGTGCATGCTCGCTGGGTCTCGGGCTGCCCGCATCCTGCTCAGGCGGGAGATCGGACTCCCGCTGCGGTACGACGACGGTCCGCCGTCGGGCGCAGTTGCGATCAGCGTCGGGCCGGCCGGGGTTTCGCAACCTGGACGGTGGGGGTAGAGATCGATCCGCCTTCAGCCAACCCTAAGGAGACTGCCATGTCGGTACAGGCGTTCCTCTATGTCGTCGCGGTCATCTTGCTGGTGCTCGCCGCGTTGCCCCTGCCCACCCGGGGGGTCTCGCTCGCACTGCTCGGAGCGGCGTGCGCTCTGCTGGCCTACGCCTGGCCGGTGATCACCGAGTAGGTGGATGAGGGCGTGGCGCGCCGACTCGATGCAGTCGATCGGCGTGCTGCCCACACGGTGCGTCTGGTTCGGACGGTGAGATCAGTACGGCGCCGGATGCTGTGTGGGCTGTCGGCGTCGAGCAGCCGGTCGAGCGCGGCAAGGTCCTCGGCGGCGAGGGCGTCGGCGACCTTGTGTCGGATGCGCTGGAGGCCGGCGTGGGCGTAGGCGCCGACGGCCTGGTCGCCCGCCCCGTCGATGTTCACGTCCACCAGGCGCTCGCCCTCGACGGTGAATCCGGCGGCGGTGAGCATCGGCCCCCAGTCGGCGCCGCGGTGGGGGAGGTGCTCGGCATGCACCCGGTCGCCGGCTGCGTGGCAGCGCTCTTCCAGGCCGGGCCGGTCGTCCGGGGCGTTCTCGGGGAGGAAACGCGGGAATCCGGCCAGTTCCACGACGGCGAACAGGCCGCCCTCGGGCAGCAGGTCGTGGACCGCGCGCAGGACCCGTTCGGGGTGGGCCAGGTGGTGCATCGACGCCGAGGCCCACACCAGGTCCGGGGAGCCCAGGTCGGGCCAGTCGGGCTCGTCGAGGTTGGCCTGGACGGTCCGCACCCGCTCCGTCTCACCCCGGGCGTACGCCTTTTCCCGCAGGCGCTGGAGGTGCCCGGCCGACGAGTCGACAGCGGTCACCTGCGCCTCGGGGAAACGGTCGAGCAGGGCGAAGGTTCCCGCTCCGGTTCCGCTGCCCAGATCCACGATCTGGCGCGGGGGAGTGTCGAGGGATAGCCAGGCGGTGATCTCGGTGGTGTGCGCGGCGAGGACTTCCGCGTCCAGGTCGAGGATCTCCGCCTGCCCGGCGTCGTCGTGGCGCTCGTGGTGGGAAGAGTGGGTCATACCGCGACATTAAGACGATCATTCGGCTGCGGCACGATCGCTTCCCGATTACGCAAGACGATTGCGGAAAGAGCTGCCCGACGCGCAAGAACGGTCGTCGCGTGCCGTGCCCGCGGTGGTGCACCGACCGGCGCCGTCACTGTTCTGAGGGCTCGCGCTTGCCCTGTTGGTGTCCACGGCGGGCGTCGCGGTCGAAGATGCCCAGGATCTCGCAGGGGCCGCCGTCAGCGCCGATGGCGTGCGGCAGCATGGTCGGGAACTCGGCGGCCTGGTTGGTCTCGAGGCGGAAGCGGCGATGTCCCAGCATCAGGACCGCCGTGCCGGACAGGACCACCAGCCACTCACGCCCAGGATGGGCGCGCATGCGCGCCGGGTTGTCCGGGGGTGGCTGGGTCATGCGCTGGCGGACCACGGACATGCCCGGGTCGGCCTTGATGGGCCAGCGCATCATCCCGTGGGCACCATCGATCATCGGGCTGGTGACGATGTCGTCGGAGGCGGTCTCCACGAGCTGGTCCAGGGTGGTGTCCAGGGCGCGCGCGAGCGTGACGAGCTGGTCCAGGGCGAGGCGGCGCTGTCCGTTCTCGATGCGGCTCAGCGAGGACTGACTGAGCCGGGCCCGGGTGGCCAGTTCCTCCAGGGACCACCCCTGAGCGACCCGCAGCGCACGGATCCGTTTGCGTACGAGGCTGTCCAGGTCATCATCGTCTTGCGTCATGGGCAACATTGTATGCCCCTGGAGCACCGTGTGGGTAGCGTCGTGCCGACCCGGCCGGACCACGCCGGGCCGCTGCCCTTGCGGAGAGGAATCCATGAGTACGCACCAGCCAGCACCGCTCACCACCGCACGAAGCGACGCTGCGGTCGGCGGAGGCGCTCCCGACACACGTCAGTTGCGGATGATCCTGATCGCGGTCTCCGTCGCCCTGATGGCCATCATCGCCTCCGTCTCTGGCCTGAACGTGGCCCAGACCCACCTCGCGGTCGACTTCGGTGCCGCACAGACCACCGTCCTGTGGATCATCAACAGCTACACCCTCACCCTGGCCGCGCTGCTGCTCCCGCTCGGCGCCCTGGGCGACCGGCTGGGCCGCAAGCCCATGCTGGTAGCCGGGCTGGTCGTATTCGGTGTCGCGAGCGTCGCGGCGGGCCTGGCCCCGAACGCCGAGATCATGCTCGCGGCGCGGATGCTCAGTGGCGTCAGCGCGGCGATGATCATGCCGATCACCCTCGCCGTGATCACCTCCACGTTCCCAGAACACGAACGCGGTAAGGCGATCGGCGTATGGACGGGCATCGCCGGTGGCGGCGGCATCCTCGGCATGTTCCTCTCCGCCCTGCTCGTCGACGTGGCCTCCTGGCGCTGGCTGTTCGTCCTGCCCGTGACCCTGGTCGTCGTGGCCCTTGCCATGGCGCTGACGTCGGTGCCCAACTCCCGCGAGCACTCCGGCCAGTCCTTCGACCTGCTCGGCGCGCTGACCTCCAGCGTGGCCGTGGTCGGGCTCATCTACGTGCTGCACGAAGGACCGGAACGCGGCTGGAGTGACCCCGTCACGGTGATCAGCCTCCTCGTCGGCCTTGCCGCGCTTGTCACGTTCGTGACCTGGGAACTGCGGCGCCGGGACGCCGCACTACTGGACGTACGCCTGTTCCGCGAGCGGGGCCTGGCCGGCGGTTCGCTCACGCTCCTGGTCGTCTTCGGCGTCCAGGCAGGCATCGCCGTGGTCCTCTTCCCGTTCTTCCAGGCCGTGCTCGGCTGGTCGGGACTGCTGTCCACCCTCGCGATGATGCCGATGGCGGTCCTGATGATGATGACGTCCGCGCTGGCCCCTCGCCTGGCCACCCGCATCGGCCCCCGATCCACGATGGCCCTCGGCATCGCGCTGGGTGGCCTGGGTCTGACCCTCATGGCCCTGGTCGTCTCGGTGGACGGCGGCTACCTCTCCGTCCTGCCCGGCATGCTCGCCATGGGCGTCGGCATGGGCTTCGCGATGACTCCCTCCACCGAGGCGATCACCAGCTCCCTCCCCGCTGCCAAGCAGGGCGTGGCCTCCGCGCTCAACGACATCACCCGCGAGTTCGGCACCGCGCTCGGCGTCGCCATGCTCGGCGCACTGGTGTCGGCCGGCTACCGCAGCTCCATCGACGACAAGCTGCACGGCGTCCCCGTGGCCACCGCCAGCACCGCCCGTGCAGGAATCGCCACCGCCCTGGACGCGGCCAAGGAGGCCAGCTTCCACAACCCGCAGGTGGTCCACGCCGCGCAGCAGGCCTTCGTCGACGGGTGGCGGCAGGCCATGCTGGTGGGCGTTGCCGTCATGGCCGCCATGTTCCTCGTCGTCCTGGCCCGCGGCCCCGAGCGCCGCCCCGCCCGGGCAACCGAAGCCACCGAGACCATCGCGGGCTGACCACCTGGGAGCACGGGCGCTCGCGGTGAGTTCACGGGGCACCACGGTCACCGTGCAGCTGACATGCTCGGGATGCTGTCGGGACCAACCGTGCGGACCGCCGGAGCCGGGAAAGGATAATCATGGGCAGCGAACTGGCCGACATCCTCGATGCGGCGGCCCAGGGGCGTTTCCCGGCACCGGACGGCGGCATCACCGTGGTGCCACAGCCAAGCAGCCGCGACGCCGGAGTTGTCGCTTTCACCGCCCATTCCGTGATCTTCACCGACGAGGACCCGCTGTGGGTACGCCGCACCCTGGCTGCTCTCGACTGCGACGCCCTGGCGGCCGCGATGAATCCGGCCTTCCTGAGCGCGCTGCTCGACCGCACCCGGCGCTCGATGGACACGATCGACCTCTTGACGGTGGCGAGCCCCCTCGCCGGTGAGCCCCAACTGAAGCTGGAAGAAACTGCGGGCGCGGATCATCCACGTCAGGTCAGGGCACGGAAGCGCCGTGATGACCTCCGGGTCTGGGCGGCCGACGGCGGACTGGTCATCCTCGGCCGCGGTGTGGCAGGCCGCTGGGAAACGGCGATCGAGGTCGACGAGGGGCATCGCCACCGGGGCCTCGGGCGGGCACTGGCGACGGCCGCCCGCCATCTGGTGCCCGACGGCCAGCCCGTCTGGGCGCAGCAGGCCGCCGGCAACGCCCGCAGCGTCCGCGCTTTCCAGGCGGCTGGCTTCCGGCCGGTGGGAGCCGAAGCGCTCCTGCTCGACCCGTAGGCGTCACTGAGAACGGGCGGTTCGGGTCGCTGAGGACACCCTCGCCCGCCCGCGCCGTCCGCAGGTCCGCGATGACGACGCATTGTCGGCGGACGGTCCCTGCCGCTGGCGGCCGCCCGGTACCAGCAGGGCAACGGGCGGCCGGTAGCGCGCGTGGCTGGCTGCCTTCGTGGTCAGCTCAACGTGAAGGTCACGTCGTCGACGTCGAAGGTCGTGACGCCGTTACCGGCCGTCTCGCTGGCGAGGAAACTGGCCGTCGCGGTGCGCTCGGTCGTCGCGGTCCCGGTCGACATGCTGTACTGCCGCCACTGTGACCCGCCGTCGAAGGCCAGTGAGAACCTGGTCTTCGGGGGTATCCCGGTGACCGCCAGCCCGACGTTCAGGTAGTCGCCGCGCATGGTCTCGGTGGTGGTGGTCCGGACCCAGAAGCGGACCGTCAGGTCGCAGTCTGCCGGCACCGTGACGGTGGTGCGCAGCAGGTCGGTACGCGTGACGTCCAACCCGGCGAAGGTGGCGTACGCCCGGCCGGTGTGTGCCGGCCGGGCCGCGTCGCCGAGCACGACGATGCGGGGTCCGGCATCCCAGCCGGTGGTGCCACGCTCGAATCCCGGATTCGAGTGGATCTGCCCGGCGCAGGGTGCGCCGGCGGCCGGCCGACCACTGGGCGCACTGCCCGTGCTCAGCACCAGCAGGGCCGCAGCGAGGGCGGTGGTGACGAACGCTTTCATCAATCCTCCCCGTGTCAAGACGTTCGAAGAACGATGCCAATCGACCATGCTCGATGAGATTCGGGGCGTCAAGCTCTTCCCGGGTTCCGGCGCCCGCAGTGCTGTGACATATTGCCCACCCGCGGGGCCAGCGGTTCCGGCAGCCGATACCTACAGTCGGGCCATGGGCACCGACGAAGGCGCGCGGGGCTGGCTCCGCCGGCATGGGGCGGAGCAGATCGCGCACCCGGGGGGCAACCTGTACGCCCACCTGTGTCGAGTCAGCGACCGACTTGCCGTGCTCGGCTGCGGCGATGAGGTGCGGGCCGCGGGCCTCACCCACGCCGTCTACGGCACCGACGGGTTCGACCTCGCCCTGCTTGACCGGGCCGATCGCTCCGTACTGCGGGACCTCGTCGGGGCCGACGCCGAGGAGCTCGTCTACCTGTACGGCGCCTGCGACCGTGGACGCAGCTGGCGGGAGCTGGCACGGACCGGCCAGGTGTTCGACCGTTTCGCAGGGCAGGTGAGGACACCGAAGCCGGCTCAGCTCCGGTCCCTCGTGGACCTGAGCATCGTCAACGAACTGGACGTCATCGAGCACGATCCCACGGTGGCGGCCCGCTACGGCGGTTACTTCCAGGAAGTGTTCGCCTCATGGTCGCCACTCGCCTCCGAGCAGGTCATTCGCGACGTGCAGCGGGTCCTGCGGCCGTGAGACCCGGACCATCCGCCGGGCCGCCCGCGGCGGCGCGACCCCCCGGTCGGGTACGCGTACGAGCGGTCTACCCCGGCAGCTTCGACCCCTTCACCGCCGGGCATCTGAACGTGGTGGAGCGGGCCTGTGCCCTCTTCGACGACGTGGTCGTGCTCGTCGCGGTCAACAGCGGCAAGCACCCGGGCGCCGACGAGCGGGAACGAGCCGCCGCTGTCCGGGCCGCGTTGCCTGTCGAATGGCCCTCCGTCACCGTCGCGGCCTGGCGCGGGCTGACCTCCACCTACTGCCGTCGCCACGACGTAGGTGTGATCGTGCGCGGCGTGCGTGACACCACAGACCTTCAGGCCGAGTACCGACTCGCCGCGATGAACCAGTCGCTCGGTGTCCCCACCCTGTTCCTGCCCGCGCAGCCGGAACTGAGCAGGGTGTCGTCGACCGCGGTGCGTACGGTGGGGACGTCGCCCTCGTCCGCCCGGTCGTAGCCTGCCGCCATCGGCGCAACCCTGCCGCACCGCCGCGCCGGAACATCTGACACCGGCGAACCGGTCAGCGGCGCACGCCGTCCCGTACGTCGGACACTCCCGACCGGTCGGCACGCTCTGACCCGTACCATGGCCGGTGGCGCTGGTTCGTCCCGTCCGCTCGGGCGGGACGTCGCAAGAGGGAACCCGGTGTGAGACCGGGACTGCCCCGCAGCGGTGAGTGGGAACGACCGCCGTCAACAAGCACTGGACCGCGAGGTCTGGGAAGCGACGGCCAGTAGGCGACCTGGTGTCATGCCCGCGAGTCCGAAGACCTGCCAGTGCTGCGCACGCCGCCGGTGTGCGCCGCCGGCGGCCTCTCGGGAGGGTCAGGGCGGAAGCCGGTACCCGAGGTGTACCCGTCTTCCCCTCTCCGTGTCCGCCGGACACTTCGAGGGAAGGACCCCCTGGTGAGTACCGCATTCGGGCAGAGCACCGTGCTCGGCTACCCACGCATCGGTGCCAATCGTGAACTCAAGAAGGCTGTCGAGGCGTACTGGGCCGGCGCTGTCGACGCCGAGGCTCTGGACAGCACCGCCGCCGGACTGCGGGCGCAGGTGTGGCGGACGCTCCGCGACGCCCGGCTCGACGCGATCCCGTCGAATGTCTTCTCCTACTACGACCACATGCTCGACACCGCCGTGGCCGTCGGCGCCGTCCCGACCCGGTTCACCCGGCTGGGCCTGTCCACCCTGGACACCTACTTCGCCATGGCGCGGGGTGTCGACGCCGAGCCGGCGCTGGAGCTGACGAAGTGGTTCGACACCAACTACCACTACCTGGTGCCGGAGATCGCCCCCGACACCGTCTTCACCGCTAATCCGGCGAAGGCGTTGGGCGAGTACGCCGAGGCCCGCGACCTGGGCATCACCACCCGGCCGGTGTTCGTCGGACCCGCCACGTTCCTGCTGCTGGCCAAGGGTGAGGATCCCTTCGCCCGCCTCGACGACCTGGTCGAGACGTACGCCCGGATTCTCGCCGCCCTGGCCGACGCGGGCGCCGGCTGGGTGCAGCTGGACGAGCCGGGCTACGTCGCCGACCGCACCCCGGTCGAGATCGACGCCCTGCGCCGCGTCTACACCCGGCTCGGTGAACTCACGCACCGACCCCGGATCTTCGTCGCGACCTACTTCGGTGACCTCGGCGACGCGCTGCCCGCCCTGCTGGGCACCCCTGTCGAAGCCGTCGGTCTGGACCTGGTCGCCGGACCGGGCAACCTGCACCGGCTCGCGGCCGCCGGACCACTGGGTGGCAAGACGATCGTCGCCGGCCTGGTCGATGGGCGCAACATCTGGCGCACCGACCTGCGGGCCGCCGTCGCGGCCGGCGCGACGGTCGCCGGGCTGGCCGACCACGTCGCCGTGTCCTCGTCCTGCTCGCTGCTGCACGTGCCGGTCGACCTGTCCGCCGAGACCCACCTCGACCCCCGGCTGTCCGAGCGGCTGGCGTTCGCCCGGCAGAAGGTCGACGAGGTCGTCGTGCTCGGCCGCGCGCTGCGCGACGGCACCACCGCGCTACCCGAGCCCCTGCCGGGGACCCCGGCGGACTGGCGTCACGACGACGTACGCGGTCGCCTGGCCGCGCTGCGTCCCACCGACCGGCAGCGTGGTGACTACCCCACCCGGGCCGCCCGCCAGCAGGAGCGGCTGGGCCTGCCGGAGCTGCCGACCACCACGATCGGCTCGTTCCCGCAGACCGCCGAGCTGCGCAGGGCCCGCGCCGCGCACCGGGCCGGCCACCTCGACGACGCCGGCTACGCCCACCGGATGCGCGCCGAGGTGGAACAGGTCATCCGGTTGCAGGAACAGCTCGGCCTGGACGTGCTCGTGCACGGGGAGCCGGAACGCAACGACATGGTGCAGTACTTCGGCGAGCAGCTCGACGGCTTCGCGGCCACCGAGCACGGCTGGGTGCAGTCGTACGGCTCCCGCTGCGTACGCCCGCCGATCATCTACGGCGACGTGGCCCGCAAGGCGCCGATGACCGTCGAGTGGTCCACCTACGCGCAGTCGCTGACCAGCAGACCGGTGAAGGGCATGCTCACCGGCCCGGTCACCATCCTGGCCTGGTCGTTCGTCCGCACCGACCAGCCTCTCGCGGACACCGCCGACCAGGTAGCGCTGGCCCTGCGCGACGAGTGCCGCGACCTGGAGGCCGCCGGGATCCGGGTCATCCAGGTCGACGAGCCGGCGCTGCGGGAGACGTTGCCGCTGCGCAGCGCGGACCAGAAGGCATACCTGGACTGGGCGGTCGGCGCGTTCCGGCTGGCCACCAGCGGTGTCGCCGACGACACGCAGATCCACACCCACCTGTGCTACTCCGAGTTCGGTGAGGTGATCACCGCCATCGACGCCCTCGACGCCGACGTCACGAGCATCGAAGCGTCCCGGTCGAAGATGGAGGTCCTCGACGACCTGGCCGCGATCGGCTACGGCCGGGGTGTCGGCCCCGGGGTGTGGGACATCCACTCGCCCCGGGTGCCGCCGCGCGACGAGGTGGTCGAGGCGCTGCGGCTGGCCGTCGCGGCCGTACCGGCGCGCCGGGTGTGGGTGAACCCGGACTGCGGGCTGAAGACCCGCGGCTACCCCGAGGTCGAGGCGTCCCTGCGGCACCTGGTCGCCGCCGCCGCCGAGGTCCGCGGCAACTGACACCCGAGCCGGGCGGACCCACCACACCGGGGCCGCCCGGCTCGACCCGCACGGTCACCTCACCGACATCACACGTCCGGCGTGGGCTACCGCTGGCCGTGCTGGTGGATCCGCCATCCACGACGGCCGGTGGTGAGGGCGTAGCCGACGGTGGCGACGCCAAGCGCCACACCCCAGCCGAGGAACACCAGCAGCGTGCCCGCCACCGCCCATTCCTCACGGACGTCCGACCAGCGAAGCTCGCCCGCGTGCAACTGTCCTACGAACACCGCGCCGCTCAACACGCTGTAGATGACGAGGGCCAGCGCCACCGTTGCGGCCGGGATCACCGCGAGCAGCGGTGGGACCTGTCGATTCCGCAGTCCCGGCACCCAGCGCGGGAACTGCTGCCCCCAGCGCTGTATCAGCCCGAGCACGAGCAGCCCGGCGACCGGCGGGACGAGGGTGATCGCGGCACCCGTCGGAGTCGAAAGGTCGTGATGGATGTCCGCGAGTTGCCGGGTAGCGATGCCGAACGGCACGCCGAGCGCCCAGAGCCCGTGTGGTACGGCCCAGCCGACCACTGGCAGCACGACTGCGACGTACGCCGCGCGACGGGTCCACCGAGGCACCGGCTGGAATCCCGCCACCGGTGCTTCGCGCCGGGGACCGACGGCGTTCGCGAGCCCGGCGAACAGGATGCCCCCGGTCAGCAGCGCGAGCCGGGCACCGAGGTCGCGCCAGTCCGAAGGACGCCCCGCCACCGCCGCCGGGATCTCGAAAAGCAGATGCAGCGGGAACGCGACGACCAGGAGCAGCGCGGCCGCCCTCCAGTTCCCGGCGGCCAACGCGCGGCCACGGAACCGGATCGAGACCGCGACCAGGATCGCGAGGGCGACACCGACCCCCACCGCTCCCCACCCCGCCCAGAACGGCAGCGTTGCGACGCGGTCCGCGCCGCAGCCACCCGCCGAGCCGACCAGGTCGGTGCGGTCGCAGGCGGTGTACCCCCACCGGCCGCCCGCGATCCAGTACGTGCGTAGAGCCAGCTCACCGACGACGAACACGATGCACGCCACCGCCCACGGCCAGATCCGGGCGACCGAACACGATCGGGGGGAGTGAGGGGGTCGCGTCGTCGTCTTGACGGTCATGCATCGATGCTCCGGGGCGACGGGTCGCCGGTCCTCCCTGTCCAGGGTGATGCGCTCCCTCTCCCGGGGGAGCACGGGCGGTTTCCGTCGTCCATCCCGGCCACGGACGGTGCCGCTGCCCCGTCCTGAAAGACGCCGAGCTGGTGGTGGACCGCGGCTGTCACGCGGTCGCGGTCCCCGGTCGCCAACAGGTCGAGCAACGCTCCCCTGAGGACGGCCAGAGCGAGGGTACGGCGGGCTGTGCCTTGTGCGCTGGCTCTCTCCTGCGGGGGCTGGCACTCGGCCAGGACGGTGAGCCAGTCGCGCACCGTGGCCGCGGCGAAGCCGCCCCACACGCCGTCAGGCTCCACAAGTGACGTGGCGTAGGTTTCGGCCCACAATTTCAGCAGTTGCTGGTGTTCTGCGGCGGCGAGCCACCCCCAGAGGCGCTTGACGGCGGTGGCCAGGCCGATGGCCTCCGGGTCGCCGGAGTTCTGGACATGGTTGAGGATCGCGAGTTCATCAGCGCGGGCCCGGGCCAGGACCGCCCGGGTCAGGCCGTCCTTGTTGCCGAAGAGGAAGACCAGGACGCGCGGGCTGGAACCGATCGCGGTGGCCAGCGGGCGCAGGGACAGGCGTGCCAGGCCGTGCTCCAGCGCGTACCGGTAGGCGGCCTCCAACAGTTCGGTCTTACGAGCGGAGGGAATTGTCGTCTCCTCGGTCACCGGCGTAGCCTACCTCTACTGAAACGCTCGTTTCAGTAACCGAGGGGGTTCGAAGCATGACGCATGGGTGTCAGCGGCGGGTCGAAATCACCGTGCGCCCCGCCGACCGTCCCGGGGACCTGGGCTGGGTGGTGATGGCCCACGGTGAGACCTACGCACAGCAGTTCGGCTGGAACACCGAATTCGAGGCGTTCGTCGCGACAATCGTCGCCGACTACGCCACCAGCCACGATCCGTCCCGTGAGGCGGCATGGATCGCCGAAGCCGACGGTGAACGTGTCGGTTCCGTCTTCCTGGTCGCGGGTGACGAGCCTGGGACGGCCAAGCTGCGCGTCCTCCTGGTCATCCCGACCGCCCGTGGCCTCGGCATCGGTAGCCGCCTGGTCGACAAGTGCCTGACCTTCGCCCGCCAGGCCGGCTACCGACACGTCGTCCTGTGGACCAACGACATGCTCGAGTCCGCGCGCCGGATCTACCAGGCCGCCGGATTCACCCTCATCGACGAGAAGCCTCACCAGAGCTTCGGTGACGACCTCGTCGGTCAGACCTGGTCGCTGACCCTTCAGCAGGACCGGCAGGGCAACGGCTCAGCAGGCTAGCGCGGCCTCCAGGGGAGCTCGGCGGTGTCGCGGTGCGCTGCGGTGCGATGGGTCAGCGGGGTCGCAGGTGCCGGAGGAAGAAGCGGTTCGCGTCGTCGCCCTCGAAGTGCGGGACGCCGGTGCGTCCGCCCATGTTGGCCTGCAGTGTCTTCGCCCTGAAGCCGAGGGCGTCGGGAGTTTCCTGCACTCGCTAAGGTCGTCGCCGTGAGCGATCATCAGGATGGCGCGTGGACGCTGCACCGGCGCGCCGACGGCCGGACACTCGCTGATCTCATAGTCACCGGTGGCGACTTTCCGTGGCTGAACGCTCGTGTCGAACCGAGAGCGGGACTGGAGGAGATCCGGCCACTGTTCGTCGAGGAACTGCGGCTGCTCGACGGTGTCGATGAGGATGTCGACTCCTGGGAACGCGCATACGACGCGGTCCGGAACGCCGTGACGATGCGGTACCCGGACGGCCAGGAGGTTCCTGAGTTCCTGCTCCACGTCGACGGCAACGAGGCGTGGTGGCGATGGAGTGACGAGCCCTTCGACGAAGAGGACACCTAGGCATGTCGTGCCAACCAGCCGAATTCCGGCAGGGTTGGCGACAAGACTCCGTTGATCAGGGTCGGTGCCTTGATCTGGCATCGGTACTCCGGTTCACGTACTGTCCGGCCGCTGACGTCGGGTGCGCGGCCGAAACGGGCCTCGGCATCCTGGTCGAGGCCGACGAGGCAATGTTCGCAGCCAGCGGAGCGCGTCGGGCCCGACTGGTCAGCGGCCGGTCGCCCCGTCCACGAGTTCTCGCAGGATGTCGGCGTGCCCGGCGTGCCGGACGGTTTCGCCGGTCATGTGAGCGAACACCCAGCGAAGCGTCCGAGGCTCGCCGTCCACCGGGCGGGCGGTGCGGACGTCCATGCCGCCAGCGGCACTGATGTGCGCGTCGCTCTCGGCGATCGCGCTGCGGTAGTCGGCGATGACCTGATCCGCGCGGCGGTCCGCGGCGACCACCATGTCGAAGTCGACATCGGCGTACCGCACGTCGCCCGCCAGGGTGAAGCCGAACCAGTACCGCTCGGCGTCGGTCAGGTGCGCAACCAGCCCCAGCAGCGTCGTGTCGGACACCACCAGGCGACGTCGTAGTTGTTCATCGTCCAACCCGCTGACCTTCTTCAGCACGCAGGACCGGGCGAAGGACAAGAACGCCAGCGCCGTGTCCAGCTCGCCGCCGTCGTTGCGCGGCACCCCTTCGCGTTGCGATTCGAGCACGGGTACGACCCTACGTCGATCCGGTCGACAGGTGTGTTGAGGTGGCTGACCAACGGATCAGCCTTCCGCCCGTACCGGATCCGCGTGAGCCGGCCGGCGTGCTTGTCGTGTCCGGTGCGGTGGACCGGACACCCGGAGGTTTCGCCGGCTCCCGCTTGCGGGTAGCGGACGGCTCATGAACCGCAACCTCGCGAAGGGCCTGCAGGTTGCGTGGGGCCTGCCGGAGTTCCGTGGCGGGCTGCGCCACCTCATCGATCTTGACGAGGTGGCGGTGCTGCTGGCCACACTGTCCGACCCCGATCATGACCGTGAGGTGGAGCGCAGCCTGGTGCGGCTGCTGCGGTCCGGCCTCGACACGGTCGAGATCCGGGAGGCTGTGTTGCTGCTGCTGGAGCAGGAGGAGGTACGCCGACCACTTGTCGCGGCGGTGGAGCCGCTCGCGGACCGGCCAGGTCAGTCCGCGGCCATCGCCTCAGCCGCCGAGGACCCGGCCGTGCGGCGCGAGGTGCGGGCGGTGCTGGACAGCCGCCAGGTGCGCGAGCTGATCTGGCATGCGCTGGAGAACCAGTTCAGCGAGAACCGATTCGGCCTGATCCGCCGCGCGGCGGTGCTGTTCCTGCGGCATTCGAGCGTCCGACGTCTGGCCTGGGCCCTGCACCGACACGGCGTGCTGCGCGAGCTACGTCCCAAGTCGTGATCCGCGTCCGTCGGGGCCGAGCGGGGGACCACCTCCCTGCCCGGCGGGACCCGGTAATTCGGATGTGTCGCGGTGCTGGGCTCGTTAACGTCCCACCTCGTGGGGAGCCCAGACCTACGCACCGAACGCCTTGAGCTTCGTCCCGTGCGTGACGAGGACATTGACCGCATCCTGGAGTACCGCAACCTGCCGGAGGTCACCCGCTGGCTGCTGCGTACCGATGTCGATCCGGCGGCCTTCCGGGCGGCGTGGCAGCGCGCGGCGGACGACCCCGACGACCACAGCGTGGCGGTGGTCCTCGACGACGTGGTGATCGGCACCGTCTCGCTCGACGTGGTCGACGGCATGGGGCAACCCGGCATGCCGGCACGGACGGAAGCCCAGCTCGGCTACATCTTCGATCCGGCGTACGGCGGCCATGGCTACGCGACCGAGGCGGCCACCGCGATGGTGGCGTACTCGTTCGACCGGTTGGGTGTTCGGAGGATCACCGCCGGGTGCTATGCGGACAACCTGGCATCGGTACGGATTCTCGAGAAGATCGGCATGCGCCGTGAGCAACACGGCATCGGCGACTCCTGGCACGCCGAGTTGGGCTGGGTGGACGGCTACACGTACGCCCTGCTCGCCGAGACCTGGCACCAGGCGACGGTCGGCAACGGTGGTGGGGAAGGTGGCCCGTGCTCAGGGGTGTGACTGCCGGACCTGCTCGAAGCGGAACTCACGAATGAAACAGTCACGCGGTTGACCGACGGCGAACAGCACGCAGTCGACAACCGACCGCGCGGTGAGATCGTGGTCCGACTGCCGGGCCCCCTCCTGGACGAAGTCCGGCGGAAACAGCGAGATCACCCGGATTCCTGCTGGCCGCAGCCGATACGACAGGATCTCCGCCAGCCCGGCGTGGGCGTGTTTGGCGGCGTAGAAGGCAGGATGGGCGCCGGAGCGGCGGTGCCCCACCTCGCCACAAGCGGAGATCATGTTGACGATGTCCGGCCGCGGCGAGGCCCGGAGCAGCGGCAGCAGATGCTTGGTCACCAACACCGTGCCGGTCCCGCCCGCCGCGATCACCCCGCCGATCTCATCGTCGGAGACGTCTCCCAGATCGTCACCATCGACATAGGGCGCACCGTTGTTGACAAGCACATCGAGGTGATCCGTCCGGTCGGCCAGAGCTGCACCGAACGCCCGCACCGAATCCGGTACGGCCAGGTCGCACCGGAACGCCTCTGCCCGACCCGGCCCCCGCCGGTTGATCGAATCCGCCACATGCTCGGCCGCGGACAGGTCACGGGCGGCGAGGAAGACCCGGGCACCGCGTTGCGCGAAGGCCTCGGCCAGGAGCCTCCCGGTGTCACGCGCGGCGCCGGTGACAGCGACGTGCAGGCCGTCAAGGTTCATGGCCGACAGCGAAGCACCTGAACCCTGGTCGAGGTCAACCGGGGGTCCCGCCCGCCGTGCCTGGCCAGACACTTCACGTGTCCAGCAGGCCAGTCACCGTGCCGCGCCGGTCGGGCTCGTCGCTGGTCCGGGCGGTGCCCCGCGCCAGTGACTCGGCCATCTCGTCGCGTCGACGAAGCGCGGCACGCCATCCCACGACCTGCGCCACGATCCTCTCGCCGTGGGCCGCTGTCGCCTGGACCGTCCACGGACGCCGGAACAACACCCGACCCAGGACCGCCGAGACCAGCAGCACGAGGACCACGACGAGGTCGATGACCACGAGGAGCAGCGGTAGCAGCACCCACCAGAACACGACCGCAGTGATGATCACCGCGAAGAAGACCACCACCAGGACGAAGACCACGTCCTCCAGGTCGAACCCACCACCTGCTCCGCCGCGGTTCGAGCCGGGTGTCGCGGCGTCGCCCACCTGGAGCGTGCCGTCGACGACATCGCCGATGCCACGGTCCCGATCCCGCTTGCGCCGCCAGCCGCCGAACCGTCGGGCAAGTGCCCTCCAGCGAGGCTCCCAGACCACGCGCACCGTCCACCGGATGCCGTCCGGCGCTGACACCGACACGCTTCTCACGGCGTCAAGCTAGCCAACAGTCGCAACGCCACCTCAGCGGGGCGCCGGTCGGACAGGGACCGACATGGGGAGAGTCCAGCGGTGTGGCCTCCGCACGATCTCCGCCTGCGGAGTCGACGAACACCCGCAGCCCTAGGCTTACC
Source organism: Micromonospora sp. NPDC049891 (assembly GCF_040660295.1). Lineage (NCBI taxonomy): Bacteria > Bacillati > Actinomycetota > Actinomycetes > Micromonosporales > Micromonosporaceae > Micromonospora > Micromonospora sp. NPDC049891. Next base: position 67,694 of record NZ_JBFAML010000015.1, on the reverse strand, counting down.
CTCGCCTCGTACAGCCGGCGCACGGCCTGGCCGCGCCACCTCTGCCGGGTACGGCGACCAGTCCGGCAGCCGGACACGAGGACTCGGGAGAGCCCACGTGTCCGGGAGTGAGAGGAGACGGCCCATGACGGAGTACCCGATCGCCTTCGATCCGTCCGAGTGCTTGGTGAGCCGTGACCGGTCCCACCGCTGAGCAGGCGATCACCCGCGTCCACCACGAGGAGTGGGCGCGGGTGGTCGCCAGCCTCGCGCGCCGTTTCGGCGACCTCGATGTTGCCGAGGAGGCGACGGCGGAGGCGTTGGTCACGGCCGCGGAGCGGTGGCCGCGCGAGGGCGTACCGCCCAATCCCGGTGGTTGGCTCGCCACCACCGCCACCCGCAAGGCGATCGACCGGCTCCGCCGCGACTCGCAGCGCGACGCCAAGCACCAGGCGGCCCGGCTCGTGTACGACGACACCCCGGCTGAGCCGACCGGACCGGTGGAGGACGATCGGCTCAGACTGGTCTTCATCTGTTGCCACCCGGCGCTCGCGATGGAGGCCCGGGTGGCACTCACCCTGCGCCTGCTCGGCGGTCTCACCGTCGCCGAGATCGCCCGCGCCTTTCTGGTGCAGGAGACCACGATGGCGCGGCGGATCACCCGCGCCAAGGCGAAGATCAAGGCGGCCCGGATTCCCTACCGGGTGCCCGGGGCCGGCGACATCCGCGAACGGCTCGTCGGCGTGCTCGCCGTCGTCTACCTCATCTTCAACGAGGGCTATCTGCCCGGCAACGGGGACGACCCGGTGCGCGTCGACCTCACCGACGAGGCGATCCGACTCGGCCGCCTGCTCCGGGCTCTCCTTCCGGACGACGGTGAGGTAGCCGGCCTGCTTGCCCTGATGCTGTTCACCGACGCCCGGCGGTCGGCACGTGTGTCCCGTACCGGCGAGCTGGTGACCCTCGACGAGCAGGACCGCACCGCCTGGAACCGCACCCTCATCGCCGAGGCGAACGCCCTGGTCCACGAGCGGATCAAGGCGGTGGCGGCCGGCGGCGACCCACCCGGGCGCTACCAGGTGCAGGCCGCGATCAACGCGATCCACACGAACGCCCCCTCAAGCCGGGACACCGACTGGCGCACCCTGCTCGCCCTCTACGACAGCCTGGTGCAGCTCGACCCCTCGCCGATCGTCTGGCTCAACCGGGCGGTCGTGGCCTCCGAGGTCGACGGCCCCGAGGTCGGGCTCGCCGAGATCGTCCGGCTCGCCGAGGCCCTCGACGGTTACCACGCCTTCCACGCCGCCCGCGCCGACCTGCTGCGGCGCCTCGGACGCGGCGGCGAGGCGCGAGCGGCGTACGACCGGGCCATCGGCCTGGCCGGCAACCCCGCGGAGCGGGCCTACCTCACCCGCCGCCGCGACCAGCTCACCGGCTGACCGGCGAATTTTTCTTCTGGCACATTGTCGGATGCGCGGGGGGTCGTTCGTAGACCAGGTGACAGGTGGCCGGAGCAGGCCGCCGGAACAAGGAGTCAGGAAATGACGCGGTACTTGATCTCTTTCAACGACGGCGCCATGGACCACATCCCCGACGAGGACCTGCCCGATGTGGGCAAGGCCGCGCACGCGGTGCTCCAGGAGGCGGTGAACGCCGGCGTGTTCGTGTGCGGCGCCGGACTCCAGCGGCAGCAGGCGAGCATCGTCGCCCCGGACGGCCTGGTGGCCGACGGCCCTTACCCGGAGACCAAGGAGGTCATCGGCGGGTTCGTGGTTCTCGACCTGGCCTCCAGAGAAGATGCGCTGAGGTGGGCTGCCAAGTTCGCCAGCGCCTGCCGCTGTGCGCAGGAGGTACGGGAACTCATGGCGGACCCCGACATGGACGAGATGCTCCGCGAGGCTGCCCGCCGAGAGTGACCACATCCAAGCGCGGCGACGGTCGCGGTGTTCACCACGGGACCACTGCGTAGTTCTTCAGCAGGACACCATGCAGGGGTGTGCCGTCTTCGCCGCTGATGATGGGGTGGTAGATCCGGGCCGCCGCGTCGACGACGTCCAGTGGAGGCTGCCAGCCGGTGGCGGCGCGCTGGGCTTTGATCGTGGCGGGATTTTCGTCGGTGATCCAGCCGGTGTCGACGCCGCACATGTACACCCGGTGCCGGGCGAGGTCGGTGGCGCCGACACGGGTGAGCATGTTCAGGGCAGCTTTGCTGACACAGGTGTGGGGGTGCCGGTCGGGGCCGGTGCTGTCTTCGGAGAACCAACCTTCGCGTCCGGTCACGTTCACCACGTACCGGCCGCCGGGTCCGGGTGTGGTCAGGGCCGGTCGGAGCCGGTCCAGGAGAAGAAACGGCGCGACGACGTTCACCAGTTGCACCTCCAGCAGCTCGACCGGGTCGATCTGGCCGATTCTGGCGGTCCAGGAATTCGCGGTGCCCGGGACGACGAGCGCGCCGGTCGCGTCGATGAGAGAGGTCAATTCCTGGCGGGTTGCTTCCGACCGGGTGGCGAGGCGCAGGCTCCAGTCGGCCGGTGCGGCACCCGGTCGGAACCCGGTCGCCGATTCGACGGCGACGCCGGGCGGAGCGGCTCGCAGTTCTGCCGCGATGAGCGGCTGGTAGGCCCACATCGGCCGGCGCACCGTCTGCGCCGCGTTGTTGATCAGAATGTCCAGCCGAGGAGCGTCCACGGCCAACCGTTCGGCGACGTCGAGCACCTGACGAGGGTCGCGCAGGTCAGCGCCGATGACGCGTAGCGACGCCAACCAGTCGGTCGCGTCTGGCTCGGCTGCGTACCGCCGGGCGGCGTCAGCCGGAAACCGCGTCACCACCGTGACGGCAGCCCCGTCGCGGAGCAGTTTCAGCGCCACCTGGAAGCCGATTTTGACCCGCCCCCCGGTCACCACCGCCCGACGGCCCGTCAGATCGGCGCGGGCGTGCCGATGCCGACGATGCAGGTCCGCGCAGCCAGGACACAGCGCGTGGTAGAAGGCGTCGACGGTACGGAACCGGTCGCGGCAGCCGTAGCAGCGGCGCTCCCGCCGGGTCCGTCCGATGCTGGCCGCGCCAGGCAGGTCAGTGCGATCTGACACCGGTACGCCCTCGGCGCGGTCCCCGGCTCCGGTGGCGGCGTCTGCGACGACGGCCCGGTCGGCGGCTGCCGTCCTCCGCCGTCGATCAGCACGCCGCTGACGCTGCGCATCCTTGAGCAGCCCGTCGACCGCACGCTGCACTCGCTGACGGACCGGGTCGTCGACGGGCAATGCGCGGATCTCGCCGAGCACCCGCAGGGTTTGCTCGACCTCTTCGCTGTTCATCGTTCCTCACCAACCGGTCGGCGTGGACGGACCGGATTCGAACCGGCGTCCTCCGCATGAGCAGTGCGGCGCGTCGACCTCTGCGCTACCGACCACGCGACAGGGGTGGGGCCCGACCGGACTCGAACCGGCATCCTCCGCCCTGATAAGGCGGCGCGACTACCTCTGCGCTACAGGCCCCACCACGACGCATCGTAGCGATGTCGATGAGCCTGCCGCCAACCGATAAGTCGACTCATCTGACGAGCCCATCAGATGCGAGGACGCGGATCTGCGCGCGGACGGATTATCGTGATCGGGTGAGTACCCGCGACGTGCCGGCACAGATCGGTGACCTCCCTCCGCTCGGGCGGCCTGCCAACAGCGCCCTACTCGAAGCCGGCATCACGACGCTTGCTCAAGTGGCTACCCACAGCCGCCGCGATCTGCTCGCCCTGCACGGCGTCGGGCCGAGGGCGATCGGCATCCTGGCGGCCGCACTGGCCGATCGTGGCCTCACCTTCGCCAACTGACAGCAACGGCTGACTGCGGCCTGCCCTTAGGCCGCGTTTCATAAGACCGTGCCCGGCTGCGCCGGACCCAGACGGCGACCGGCGGCGTTGGAGGTTCGTCCGGATACAACACCGGTATCCGGACGAACCTCCGCCTTGCCGGACCACCGCCTGGGCCTCGGCTCGCTCGGGCGAGCCTTATGAAACGCGGCCTGGTGGGCTCACCGGAACCATTCGCTGGCGGCTAGCGTGCCCAGCAGCCGCAAAGCCTCAGCGCTGCGGCTGTGTGGCTCCGCGCGGTACACGATCAACTGCTGGCCGGGCGCGTCCCGCACGTCGAACGCGTGGTACGACAACGTCATCTCGCCTACCGCGCCGTGCCGGAACGTTTTCGCCTCGTGCGTCTTGCCCTGCACGTCGTGACGCTCCCACAGCCGGCGGAACTCCGGGCTCGCCGCGCTGACCTCCTCGACCAGCTCCCGCGCCCGCCGGTCCTGCGGGTCATGGCCGAGGGCCAGGCGCAGGTTGGCCACGCACGTTGCGGCTGCGCGTCGCCAGTCGACGAAGAACGTCGGGCCGGCCGGGTCCAGGAAGGTCATCCGGACGAGGTTGTCCGCCTCGGCGAAGTCCGCGTAGAACGCGTCGGCCAGCGCGTTGCCCGCCAGCAGGTCGAGCCGCCGGTCGATGACCACGGCCGGGGTGTCCGGCCAGGCGTCGAGCAACTCCCGCAGGCTCTGCCCGACCTGGGGCCGGGCTGGTGTCGGCGCGCCGCCGGGCGGAAGCCCGGCCAGCCGGAAGAGATGGTCGCGGGCGTCCGGCCCGAGATCGAGCGCCCGGGCGACGGCGGCCAGCACCGACGACGACGGGTTGCGCTCGCGGCCCTGTTCGAGCCGGGTGTAGTAGTCGACGCTCACCCCGGCCAGCACCGCGACCTCCTCGCGCCGCAGCCCCGCGACACGCCGGGTGCCACTGGACACCAGGCCGACGTCGTCTGGCGTCAACCGGGCGCGTCTAGCGGTGAGGAACGCCCCGAGCGCGGTTGTCGGCATGCCACAAACGGTAGCCGCGCGGTCTTCGGGCAGGCAGGGTGCGCCACACCCTGGTTCGGCCCGGCCTGGCTGCCGACTCCGCCGGCGGTGACGGTGGGAGCACGAAACCGAACCCAGGAGGTACGCCATGAGCAGCGCGATGATCGACGAGGCGGTACTGGCGGAGATCGCCGGCGACACCGGTGATCGGCACCGCCCACTGATGTTCGTCAACGCCGCCATCCACACGCTCGACCCGGTGATCGGTGACTTCCCCGCCGCCGACCTGCTGGTCGGCACGAACGAGATCGTCGCGGTCGGCACCGGCCTGCACACGGCGGCCGAGGACGACAGCGCGATCGTCGTGGACTGCACCGGCCTGACCATCGTGCCCGCGATCGTCGACGGTGTCGCCGTCGCCGGCCTGCGTGCCCGTCCGACCGACCGGGTCGGCACGCTCACCCCCGGAAACCCCGCCACCTTCGCCCTGATCGCCGGCCCGACCTCCGGCAGGTCCGCCCTGGAGATGATCGTCTGGCGTCCCGAACAGGCCGCCGCGATCGTCGTCGACGGCGAGATCGCGCTGGTCAACGGCCGTCGGCTCACACCCGTCCCGATCGAGCCCGAGCCGGGACCGCGGTCGGTCGAAAGTCCCTACCTGGGCATGTGGATCGACGAGACCGGCTTTCTGCACCAGGAACTCACCGCAGACGGCCGGTACGACGAGACGCGGGGCGGCCGGCCGCACGCGTACCAGGGGGCGTTCTGGATCGACGGCGACCGGATCGTCTACCACGACGACCTGGGCTTCTGGGCGTACGGCCGGTTCGTCGACGGGGTGCTGCACCACGCCGGTTACGTCCTGCACCGCCGGTGACCGCTGACAACGAAGGGACGCTCGAAATGATGCTGTTCAGTGGCGGCACGGTCGTCACCATGGACCCGGCGATCGGCGACCTGGCGCGGGGTGACGTGCTGGTCCGGGAGGACCGGATCGTCGCGGTCGGCCCGGACCTGCGGTCGCATCCGGAAGCGGCGGGCGCGACCGTGATCGACACGGCTGGCCGGATCGTCAGCCCCGGATTCGTCGACACCCATCGGCACGCCTGGCAGGCGCAGCTGCGCCGCAGCATCCCCGACGTGACCGACCTGGGGGAGTACGTGAGGTCGACGCTGGCCGGGATCGCGCCCGCGTACACACCGCACGACATGTACGTCGGCACCCGGCTCGCCGCGCTCACCGCCCTCGACGCCGGCATCACCACGATGCTCGACTTCTCGCACAACTCACGCACCGCGGCGCATTCGGACGCGGCGATCCAGGCGCTTGTGGACACCGGCATCCGGGGCGTACACGCTTCGATGGGACCGCACTTCGGCGACTGGGACCGCCAGTGGCCCGCCGACCTGGCCCGGTTGCGCGGGGCGTACCACAGGGCTAACGGCGGCCTGGTGACCCTGCGTCTGGCGGCGTTGGCCACCGACGAGATCGCCGGGCCGGCCCTGGCCTACGGGCGGAACCTCGCGGCCGTCGCCCGCGATCTCGGCATCGGCGTCAGCGTGGACGCGGTGTTCGGTGCGTCGTCCTCCACGGCGATCCTGCGCTGGGCCGCCGACGGGCTGCTCGGCCCGGACCTGACCCTGATCCACGCCACGGGCCTCACCCAGCAGGCGTGGCAGGCGATGGGCGACGCCGGGGTCACCGTGTCACTGGCACCGACCTCCGAGCCGCAGATCGGGCTGGAGACGGCGGTGCCTGCGATCGACGAGGCGCTGGCGGCCGGCATCCGGCCCGGACTCAGCATCGACGTGGAGGTGGCACTCGTCAGCGACATGTTCACCCAGATGCGGACGCTGCACGCGATCCAGCGGATGCGCGCCGCGAACGCCGACTACGGCACGGACATCACGTCGTACCGGATCACCACCCGCGACGTGCTTGACTTCGCCACGTTGCAGGGCGCCCGAACCAACGGGCTCGGCGACGTCACCGGTTCCCTCACCCCGGGCAAGCAGGCCGACCTGCTGGTCGTCGACGCCGAGGACATCAACACGATGCCGCTCAACGACGCGATCGGCACCCTGGTGCTCGGGGCCGACCCCCGCAACATCGAGACCGTGGTGGTGGGCGGCCAGGTGCGAAAGAGGGACGGGCGGCTCGTCGGCGTGGAGATCGACACGTTGCGCCGGGAGGTGACCTCATCCCGCGACGCGATCCGCAAGGCCACCACCCATCACCATCGCTGACCCGTCAGCACCGGGCAAGGTATGACCCGACGCTGCTCCTGCTCGTTTCATGCCTAAGCCGGTGCCCGTGGTCAGGTGGCGGGCAGGCGTACCTCGAATCGGCAGCCACGGTCGGTGTTGCGTACGTCCACCCGACCACCGTGCGCCTCGACGAGGCCGCGCACGATGGCCAGGCCGAGTCCGCCGCCACCGCCTGAACCGGCCGCTCCGGGGCTGCGGGCGCGTTCACCGCGGAACGCGACGTCGAAGACCCGGTCCAGGTCCTCGCCGGGGATGCCGCCGCAGGTGTCGGAGACCGCCAGCCACACATTGTCGGTCTCGTGGCCGGCGGCGATGTGCACGCTGCCGTCCTCAGGCGTGTAACGGACGGAGTTGATCAGCAGGTTGCTGACGATCCGGGCGAGTTCACGTTCACCCGCCCGGACCTCTGGCCAGCCACTGTCCGCGGCGACCAGATGGATCCGGCGGCGGGCGGCCAACGGGGCGACGCCGGCGATCGCGTCGGAGACGACCTCGCGCAACGGCACGGTGGTGGGCATGAGCCGCAGCGCGCCGGCGTTGATCCGGGACAACTCGAACAGGTCGTCGACGAGCTGAGCCATGCGGTCGGTCTCCACCCGGATCCGCCTGTGGTAATCGTCGACGATGGCCGGGTCCTGGATGATGCCGTCCTCAAGGGCCTCGGCCATGGCGCGCAGCCCGGCCAGGGGAGTGCGCAGGTCGTGGGACACCCAGGCCACGAGTTCCCGGCGACCGGCCTCCAGCCGTCGTTCGCGTTCCCGGGCGGTTTGGGCCCAGACCGCGGAAGCGGCCAGCCGCCTGCCGAACACGGCGCCGACGGCGAGACTGATCAATGCGGCGGCGCTGACCGTGACGAGGACGACCCACAGGTCGTGCGCTGACAGGAACATCGCCTGTGCGACAGTGACGACTCCGGCGACCACGGCGAGCACCGTTACCGCGAGTAGTACCAGGATGTGAACGAGAATCGAGCGGCCACGGAGCAGCCGTAGCGCTGCGGCACCGACCAGGCCGACGACGCCTCCGGCGGCGAGTGCGTAGAGCCCGATGAGCACCGTGTCGGTCACTGGCCAGCTTCCTCATCGAGTGGATCAAAGCGGTATCCGACGCCCCAGACGGTGCGGATGCGCTGCGGGTCGGCCGGATCAGCCTCGATCTTCTCGCGTAGTCGGCGGACGTGGACGGTGACCGTCGACTGGTCGCCGAACTGCCACCCCCAGACCTTGTCCAGCAGGTCGCTGCGCGACCACGCCCGCCCCGGATGGTGCATGAAGAAGATCAGGAGATCGATTTCCCGGGCGGTCAGCGACAACGGCGCGCCGGACATCGTGGCGATACGGCGGGCCGTGTCCACGGTCAGCGCGGCGTCGGTCAGCTTCGCGGGGACGGCGGGATGGGCGGTCTGCGCGGCGGTGCGGCGTAGCACGGAACGGATCCGCAGCACGAGTTCGCGGGGCGAGAAGGGCTTTGTGACGTAGTCGTCTGCGCCGACCTCGAGCCCGAGGACACGGTCAGCCTCCTCACCGAGGGCGGTCAGCATGACCACCGGCAGGTCGGGCAGTTGCCGCCGGATCCGGCGACAGACTTCGAGGCCGTCGATGCCCGGCATCATGAGGTCGAGCACCACGAGATCCGGACGCGCGGCGGCGATCGCGGCGAGACCGTCGGCACCGTCGGCGGCCAGCTGAACCTCGCAGCCGGCCTGCTCCAGGTAACGCCGGACGACGTCACTGACCGTCGGGTCGTCGTCGACCACTAACACCCGGTGTCCCATTCCCACCACGCTATCGACCGGGGGGCACCGGACCGCGCCCAGAGGGTCTTGCGGATTTCTTACGGTCCTGCGCCGCCGCTCTGCCCGGGCGGGTTGGCAACACGCACGCCAGCAGCGTCGTGCCGGCGATGCCGAGCAGGACGGCGACAAGATTGCGGCCGTACGACAACGGCAGCGCCGACGCGTTGTCGGCCGAGCGTCCGAACCCCAGGGCAAGGGGCAGCCCCACCACGACGACCGCCGCGGCGGTGATCGCGGCGATCCGGACCTTTGGCCGGTGCCGGAGCGGGACGCGGGTCAGCGCGGCGCCGACGGCAAGCACCGCCGCCATCCAGACGACGTCGTGCCCCACCAGCACGGCGGCCAGGAAGAACAGCACCCCGCCCGGTGTCAGGTCGGCGTCGGTGGCGGCGCCGACGACGGCGTACGCCATGAGCAGGCAGCCCCCGACGACCAACACGGTGCGGGTCCTCATCGCGACTCCCGTACGGTGATCTGGCTGATCCACTTGGTCTGCAGCACGCCCGGCCGGTTCGGTGCGATCAGCCGCGCCGGGTAGCCGTGGTCGAGGTGCAGGGGCTCGCCGCCCACCCGCAGCGCGACCAGGGTCAGCGGGTCACGCACGTGTTCCGGTGGCACGGTGCAGGCGCGGTACCTGCCGCCCACCTGCAACGACTCGACAATCGCCGTCGAGCGCCGAGGATCGGCACCCACGAGCGCGGCCACGTCGCCCAGCCGCACGCCGGTCCACCTCGCGGTGGCGCTCCAGCCCTCCACGCAGGCGATCGGCAGGTCCGCGGTGTACTGCGGAAGCCCGTCGAGGGCGGCGAGGTCCAGGCTGACGCTGCGGTCGGGTCCGGTGACCCGCAGCCGGTACGCCGGATCGAGGGCTGCGGCGCGCACCCCGGCCCCATCCGCGGTCCGGTTCACCGGCAACCCCTGCGGTCCCGTACCGGGGTGGCGTGGGGCGAGCACCGCCAGACCGGTAAGCGGCCGGACCGTCTGCCCGACCGTGGTCAGGGTGATCAAGCCGGATGCGGCGGCGACGCCACCGAGCAGCGTGCGCCGGCTCAGCCCGTCCTGCCGCGGCTCGCGGACGGGGCGGGTGAGTGCGGCGCGGACCGCCGGAAGCTGTACGCCGATGTGCACCAGGAGCCCGCCGACCGCCAGCCAGGCCACCCAGTAGTGCCCGGCGGTGAAGAAGAACGGCATCGGCGCGTACCAGCGGGAGATGTTGAGCAAGCCGCTGACCAGCAGGAACAGTGTCGCGGCGACAAGCACTCCGGTGCCGGCACGTTCGGCCGCGTGGGCCATCGAGCGGGCTGGCGGCCAGCTGAACAGACGCGGGTAGACCGACCACAGTTTGGCGCCGAGCAGCGGTACCGAGGCGAGACCTGTCGCCACATGCAGACCCTGGGTGACGCGGTAGAGCCCGACCGGGCGCGACGGCCACCAGAACCAGCCCGGCGGGTGTTGGATCAGGTGGCTGAGCAGGCCGGTGACGAAGCAGACGCCGAACGCCACGCCCAGAGCCGTGCCGAGCTGGCTGGTCAGCCGGGTCGACCGGAGCCGCGACCGGAACGACCCGGGGCGCATAGGTCCGCGCCGCAGTGCCACCGGCGGTGCCGGCAACGGCGCCAGACACCACCGGGCGAGCCGCCGCAGCACCGTCGCGCGGCCGGTCACCGGGGAGTCAGGGTGGCGAACCATCGGTTCGATTCCGTCCAGGTGGCCAGAACACGCATCGCCGTGGCGTCGGCCAACGTGGGAAGGTCGTCGAGGGGTACGCAGGCCCAACGCAGCGTGCGGTCGACACCATCCGGGTTCTGCACGGTGGCGGTGCCGGACCAGGCGGGTGTGCCGGCCGGCGCCAGCTCGGCGTGCAGGTGCCCGTCGGTGGCCAGCAGTTGGCGGCACCGGCGAAGCAGTCGGTGCGGGTCACCGCCGATGCCGATGTTGCCGTCGGCGAGCAGCAGGTGGTGCCAGCGACCGGTACCGGGCACCGGACCGAAGACGTCACGTTGCAACGCGGGCGCGCCACGGCGGCGGGCCAGGAGGACCGCGCTGGCGCTGAGGTCGATGCCGAGGGCCGGCCGGCCCGCGTCGATGAGGGCGCTGGTGAGCCGGCCGGGGCCGCAGCCCACATCGAGGGTGTGTCCGGTGCAGGCGGCGATAAGCGCGCCGTCTCCGGCGATCGCGTCCCGGCACCAGGCGGCCGGGTCGAATCGGTGCACACCGCCGCTGGCGTGCCGGGCCGTGAAGGCGGCCGGTATGCCGGCGGCGGCCCTGTCGATCGCGGTGTCGAAGACCGCGACGGCGTTCACCGGGCAACCGATGCGGGAACCGGCACCTCAGCGGCGACGGCACGGGCGAACCGGCTCTGCGGCGGGCACAGTGCGGCCACGGCGCGAGCGTCGGAGGCGGTGTCCACGTCGCACAGCTCAGGCATCAGGTGCACCCGGAGACCACGACGACGCAACGCGTCAAGGGTGCGCCGGCCGGTGGTCGCGGTGGAGGTCGCGATGGTACGCAGCACCGTGGCGTGGCCGGGGTCGCGCAGGCCCAGCGTCCACCAACCGCCGTCGGTGGCCGGACCGAGCACCGCGTCCGGGCCGCCGGCCGTGCCGAGCAGCCCTCGGGCCACGTCGAGGTGACTGACGGCGAGCTGCGGGGTGTCCATGCCGATCAGGACGGTTGGCGTGCCGGGTGCCCAGGTGTCCGCGAACGCGTTGGCGAGGCGGTCGCCGAGGGAATCGCCTCGCTGGGTGAGCGTGGCCCAACCCGGCGGGGCCGGGTGGTCGCCGTCGACCACGAGGATCCGGGAGGCGGCCGCCGCGGTGGTGACGGTGTCGAGGGTGTCGGCCAGCGCGGCGGCGGCGATCCGGGCCGCCTGCTCCGGGGTGCAGGGTGGGCAGAGCCGCGTCTTGACCCGTCCGGGCGTCGGCGCCTTGGCCAACACCAGGACCTGAGAAGCGCTCACCGGGCCAGCACCGTACTCATGTCGCGCACGGCACGGGCGGTGCCGAGCAGAGTGCCTGTCACTTTCGAGCGGGTACCGGCCGCCCTCGGGTGGTAGTCGACGTCGATCTCGACCACCCGCCAACCGGCCCGGCCAGCCGCAATCAGCAGCTCCAACGGGTAACCGAAGCGGCGGTCACGCAACCCCAGCGCCAACAGGTCGTCGCGGCGTACGGCCCGCATCGGGCCGATGTCGTGGACGTCCAGGCCGGTCGTGCGGCGCAACCGGTGTGCGAGGACGGCATTCGCGGCCCGGGCGTGCAGCGGCCACACCCCCCGCGCGGTCGGACGGCGCCGACCGGTGGCCAGCTGTGCCTGACCGGTACGCACGCAACCGACCAGCCGGGGCAGTTGTGCCGGGTCGAAGGAACCGTCGGCGTCCATAACGCACACCACGCCGTCGGTGGGATCCGCCGCCAGGACACCGGCGTGCACGGCGGCACCGTAGCCGGGTTCGGCAACGCTGATCACCTCTGCGCCGTGGGCGCGGGCCACCCCAGCCGAGTCGTCGGTCGAGCCGTTGTCCACCACGATCGGCCGGTAGCCGGCCGGCATCCGGGCCAGCAGGCCGGGCAGCGCCGGTGCCTCGTTCCGGCAGGGAAGAACCACATCGGTCATGTCGCGGACGCTAATCAGGATCGAGCGGGCCAGGTATTACCAGCCGATGATGAAGTCTTACGAAGCGCTGACGGCTGCCCAGCACGACCGCCTCCCGCGCCCGACTGGTTCTAGCGTCAGCGCGTGACTCACGTACTCGTCACCGGCGGAGCCGGTTTCATCGGAACCCATGTCGTCGCCGCGTCGCACCGTGCCGGCCATCAGGTGACCGTCGTGGACGCCGGCCACCCGGGCGCGCACCGCGCGCCGCTGCCGGACACCGTGGCCGGCGTCCCGCTGCGCCGCGTCGACCTGCGTGAGCGGGACGCCGTCGCCGCCGCCCTGGCCGGCGTTGACGTGGTGGTGCACCAGGCGGCCATGGTCGGGCTCGGCGTGGATCTCGACGACCTTCCCGAGTACGTCGGCTGCAACGACCTCGGCACCGCCGTGCTCCTCGCGGAGATGGCCCGCGTGGGCGTCCACCGGCTCGTGCTGGCCAGCTCTATGGTCGTCTACGGCGAGGGTGCCTACCGCTGTGCCCGGCACGGTGCGGTACGCCCCGCCCCACGCGCCGTCGCCGACCTGGCCGCCGGCCGCTTCGAGCCCACCTGCTCCGGCTGCGGCGCCGCCCTGGAACCGGGGCTCGTCGACGAGGACGCACCGTTGGATCCGCGCAGCGTCTACGCCGCCACCAAGGTCGCCCAGGAGCACCTCACAGCGGCCTGGTGCCGGCATACCGGCGGCACCGTGGTGTCGCTGCGGTACCACAACGTGTACGGGCCCGGTATGCCGCGCGACACGCCGTACAGCGGGGTCGCGGCGATCTTCCGGTCCGCGTTGGCAGCCGGTCGGGCCCCCCGGGTGTTCGAGGACGGCTGTCAGCGACGGGACTTCGTGCACGTCGATGATGTGGCGGCGGCCAACCTCGCCGCCGTGACGGCGACCGGCACACGCACCGGTTGGCGCGCCTACAACATCGCCTCCGGTAGCCCGGCGAGCATCGGTGAGATGGCCGGCGAGCTCGCCCGCGCCGCCGGCGGGCCCGCGCCGGTGGTGACCGGCGAGTTCCGGCTCGGCGACGTACGTCACGTGGTCGCCTCACCGGCCCGTGCCGAGGCCGAACTCGGGTTCCGCGCGGCGATCCGCCTCGCCGACGGCGTCAGGCAGTTCGCCCACGCACCACTGCGCGGATGAGGATGACGCTCCCCGCCCGACTGCGGCGCGACACCGAACGGGCCGACCTGATCGCCGTCCTGGTCGCCGTCGGACTGTTCGCCGCGGCCGCTGCTGTCGGTGGCCTGCTCTACCTGCTGGGACGTCCGGTGCAGGCCAGTGCGGCGCCGCTGTACGCGCACTGGCGGCCACATGTCGGCCCCGGCACTCCGCTGGCGTCGGCGGTGGCCGTACTTGTCTGCTGGCGCGGACCCGCACTGGCGGCCCGCCTGCCCTGGCGGCGGCTGCTCGTCCTCTCCTACGCCACGGCGGTGGCCTGGACGCTGTCACTGGCGTTGATCGACGGCTGGCAGCGCGGCATCGCCGGTCGGCTGACCACCCACCATGAATACCTGCACGAGGTTCCCGGCGTCACCGACATCCCCACCATGCTCGGCGCGTTCACCACCCGGATCCTCGATTTCCAACCGGACTCCTGGACCACCCACGTGGCCGGTCACCCGCCCGGAGCGCTGCTGGTGTTCGTCTGGCTCGACCGGATCGGGTTGAGTGGCGGCGGCTGGGCCGGGGCGCTGTGCATCCTGGTGGCAGCACTGACCGCCGTCGCCGTACCGCACACCGTGCACCTGCTCGGCACCGACGACGCGGCGCGTGCCGTACTGCCGTTCGCGGCGTTGTTCCCGGGGGCGGTGTGGTCCGGGGTTTCCGCCGACGGATTGTTCGCCGGGGTGACCGCCACCGGCGTCGCGTTGTTGGCGTACGGCGTCACCCGGGGGAGTGCGGGTGGCGCGCTCGCCGGTGGCGCACTGCTGGGTTTCGGCTGCTACCTCTCCTACGGACTGGTGCTGATGGCCCCGATCGCGGTGGCAGTCGTGCTTCTGGGACACCGGCACCGCCGGGCTGCGTGGTGGACGCTCGGGGGCGTGGCACTGGTCGCGGGCGCGTTCACGGTCGCCGGCTTCGACTGGCTGACCGGCTATCACCTGGTCATCGAACGCTACTACCAGGGCATCGCCAGCCGGCGCGCGTACGGCTACTGGGTCTGGGCCAACCTCACGATCCTGGTCGTCGTCGCTGGCCCGGCTGCCGCCGTCGTCCTCCGCCGTGCATCAGTTGCCGGTTGGCGGGCGGTCGCGTCGCTGCGGCCGGGGTCCGACGTCCTCAAGTCGCACCGGGACGACCCCCGGTACGCCTCCTGGCTGCTGCCCCTTGCCGCGGCGGCGGCGATCGTCGCCGCGGACCTCTCCGGCTACAGCAAGGCCGAGGTCGAACGGATCTGGCTGCCCTTCACCGGGTGGCTCATGGTGGGCACCGCCCTTGTCCCATCCACCAGCCGCCGTACCTGGCTCACCGCGCAGGCAGCGGTGGCCCTCACGGTCAACCACCTGCTCCTGACCGCGTGGTAGGGCCGTGCGCAACGTGCCCGCGCCACGGCGGCCAGGCGGCTTCGACAACTGGAAAGGTGAATGGTGCCCCCATCTGCGGAACTCGCCGTCATCGGCGGCTCGGGTCTCTATGCGCTGCTCGACGGCGCCAGCGAACACGTGGTCCAGACACCGTACGGCGCAACCTCCGACGCGGTGACGGTCGCCGACGTGGGCGGCCGGACGGTGGCGTTCCTCCCACGGCACGGCCGGGACCACCGGCACCCCGCGCACCGGATCCCCTACCGGGCCAACCTGTGGGCGTTGCGGTCGCTCGGGGTACGCCAGGTGCTCGCACCGTGTGCCGTGGGCGGCCTGCGGCCGGAACTCGGGCCTGGCACGTTCGTGGTACCCGACCAATTGATCGACCGGACCAGCGGCCGGGTTCAGACCTACTACGAGCAGGGGGCGGTGCACCTGTCCTTCGCCGACCCGTACTGTCCCCACGGTCGGCGGGCCCTGCTGGCCGCCGCTGCCGGGCGGTCGATGGACGTGCACGACGGCGGGACCATGGTGGTGGTGGAGGGGCCACGATTCTCCACCCGCGCCGAATCCCGGTGGTACACCGCGATCGGCGGCACGGTCATCAACATGACAGGTCACCCGGAGGCGGTGCTCGCGCGGGAACTGGCCCTCTGCTACAGCTCGATCGCCCTGGTGACCGATCTGGACGCCGGGATGCAGAGCGGTCAGGGAGTGACCCAGCAGGAGGTGTTCCGGGTCTTCGGCGAGAACACCGAGCGGCTGCGTGGGCTGCTGCTCGACGCGATCGCCGCGCTCCCGGCCGAGCGGGACTGCCCCTGTGCGCACAGCCTGGACGGCATCACCCTTCCGTTCGAACTGCCCTGAACAGCGGCGATCAAGTTAATCCGGACACCCCGGGATTGGAGCGCGGGTCGGTGAAGCGAAGTCGGTAGATCGCGGGCATCGGTATCTGCCGCACCGTGGCCCAGCTGACCCGCACGCCGAAGCCGGCCAACGCTCGGGAGATGAAGGTGCCGTGGCTGCCGACGAGAACGACCCGGCCACGATTGTGGCGTACGAGCGTCCGAACGGCATCGACGGCACGGATGCTGAGCTGTTCGAGGCTCTCACCTCCCGGGCGCGCGTAGGACAGGTCCGCCCAGCTCTTGACGTAATGCGACTCCCAGACCTCGGTGAAGGCGAGGCCGTCGTCCCACTCGCGTAGCACTGTCAGGGTGCGTACTGGCAGGCCGAGCGCATCGGCTGTCGGCTGGACGGTCTGGATCGCGCGCCGGTACGGGCTGGACCACACCGCCGCCGGTCGCAGCTCGGTGAGCACCGCCACCAGCTCCTGCGCCTGCCGCAGCCCGCCCGCGGTCAGCGGGCGGGTGAACTCGTCCGGACCGTCGGCGGCCGGGGGGACGGACCGGGCGTGCCGGACCAGCACGATCTCGGTCGGCATCGGGATACGGCTCACCCCCGACCCCACAGGTCGTGGCGGCTCCTGCCGGGTCCATCCATCGACGACGTTGTCACGGCTGTCGGACAGTACCGAGCCGGCGCGCCGAACGGGGTGACGGACGCGTGGGCCGACCCACCCGGGCCACGTGCACCAGCCGCTCCGGTGCGACGTCGAGCAGCGCGCCGAGCCCGGTGCGGGTGGCGGTGACATCGATGAGCTGGCTCAGCGGATGCGCCGCCAGCCCGGCGGTGTGCCAGGCCAACCAGATCCGCAGCAGGACCCTGCCGAACTCGACCTGGCCGGGTTGGTCGAGGTCCGCTGGGGCGACCAGGACCAGCACGGCACCGCCCCGCGCGAGTGGAGCGTCGGTCGCGGCGAGCAACCTCGGCAATCCCAGCGGCCGCAGCAGCGGGTACGCGGCCAGTGCCGCGCGCAGCCCGGCCGCGGCGGGCCGAGACAACCCCAGGCATCGGTCGCTGAGCCCGTCAGCGTGATAGTCCGGATGTGTCGGGTCCAACCGCAACCAGCGGCGCAGCTCGGCGACGACCGCCGGGTCGGCGTACAGCCGCCGGTCGGCGGCGCGCAGCAGGACACCGAGACGGCCAGGTTGCGGCACGGCGCGGACACCGCCGCCGGCCTGCCGGGCGAGCGCGTCCACCGCCGCCAGCGTGTCCGGCGCCGGGCCGCCGACGAAGCGGCCCCGGTGGGTGCGGCGCTCCCACACGTCGGTGGTACGGAAGGGCGTCGGGTAGCGGTGCGGGGCGGGCCGTAGCCGGCCTACCCGGCGGTGCCGCTCGTCGTGATCGGCGACGTACTCCAGCCGCAGGCCGGCGTCGGCGGCGACGATCAGACAGGTTTCGACGAACGCACCGAGTGACAGCCGCAGGTCCCGGCCGGTGGGGTCGGCCACCGGCAGCGTGCGGGTCGCCTCCCAGCCGACGTGGATCGCCTCTGGTTCGTAACGCAGCCGCCACGGCTGGGTGTTGTGCGCGCTCGGAGCCCGCCAGCACAACGGCTCAAGCGCACGGAACGCGGCGAGATCCACCTATCGCTCCTTGGCGTAGAAGGTGTACCCGTGCAGTGGACGACCGCCGAGTCGCCGGTACTGGGCGGCCGACGCCGGGTTGTCCCGCCCGACGTAGGTGCTGCGCAGCGTCGTGTAGCCGGCGATGTGCAGGTTGCGGTGCAGGTGCGCGGAGAGCAGCCGCTGGTAGCCGCGCCCCTGGTACTGCGGAAGCACGCCCTTGACGATGAGCACGGCCTCCCGCCGGTGGTGGTGACGCGCGACCAGCAACCGCAGCTGATTGAGCAGGTTCAGGTCGCCGCGGACCGTGACCAGGAACTCGCTGATGTCCGGTACGCAGAGGACGAACGCCACCGGCTGGCCGTCGCGGGTCAGGTAGAGCAGCAGTGACTCGTCGAGCAGGTACGCCAGCCCGTCGGTCTGCCGCCGCAGTTGCGTGGCGGAGATCGGTGTGTAGTAGCCGAGCTGGGCGAAGGAGGCGTTCAGCATCCCGCGCAGCAGATCGAGCTGCTCGTGGAGCCGCCTGACGTCGCCGTGGTGCAGTTCGAGTCGGGCACCGTCCGGCTCGATGTGGGCCGAGGCCGGCACCGGCCGGGTCGGTGCGGTCACCGGGCAGATCCAGGTGTCCGACTCGAACCGGCGGTGGAATCCGTACGCCTCGTAGGCGGCCACGTAGCGCGGCGGGTTCCAGGCGCTGTCGACGAAGCCCCGCTCGGGGTAGCCGGAAGTGATCACCCCGCCGGCCTGGTTGGGCAGCAGCGCCACCGGGCCGAAGAGCAGGTCCCGGTCGGCGTCGGCCTGCGCGGTGATCGCGTCGAACAGCGGGCGGGCGGCCGGGTCGGTGAACTCGGTGAGCCCGAACAGTTGGCACCGGCGGCCGATCTTGGCGTCGAAGGCCGGGTCGGTGTGCAGGGTGGTGCGGGCGACCACCGTGCCGGCGGCGTCCCGCAGCAGGTACAGCGGTACGCCGTCGCGCCACCATCGCCGGATCTGCTGCCGGGGGAGCGGTACGTGACGCGGCTCGTCGGCGTACAGCCGGTCGGCGAACGCCAGGAACTGCCGTAGGTCACGGCGGCCGGTGACGCGTTCGAACCGGTGGGTGCTCACCGGCGGACCGCCGGCCCGGTCGTCTCCGCGCCAAGCGGGGTGAAGGTCGTGATGTGTCCCATCTCCGGGCCCTCGGCACGCCACGCGCCGTTGGAGTACCCGTCCGGAGCGGCGCTGTAGAGCCGGATGAACCCGGCTGTCGCGTTGCGGGTGCCGTCGGTCAACCAGACCATCAACCGACGGTGATGGCGGGTACGGGCGAAGCGCAGCATCGCGTCGCGGTCGGTGAAGAACGCGATGGTGCCGAGGGTCAACGGGAACTGCCAGTACACAGTGTGCCAGCAGTAGCCGGACATCCGGCGCATGTCGCGGACCATCCGGAACCAGGCCGGTGCCAGCCGCAGCAGCACCAGGGGATTGGCGTAGCGGGTCCCGCCGATGAACATGGCACCGGCGCGGGCCTGAGCGGGAGCGTGGGAGAAGTCCTGGGTACGCATGGTCACCTCACCAGGTAGACATTCTTGATCTTCTGCTGGCCGGCGAACGGGCCGCTGCCGGGTTCGTGCAGCTCCACCCGCAGATCACCGGCGGTCGGGTCCTCCACGAGAGACTGGGCGAAGTCCCGCGAGACCGAGGTGAGGTGCCGGCGTACCCCGCTGCGGCAGGCGGCGGCGAGCGCGTCGCGCTGTGCGGCGGCCAACGGGCGGCGCAGTTCGAGGTGGATCACCGGCCGGGTCTCCAGTGCCGCGTCCTCGACCAACCTCAGGCAGAAACGGTTGATCTCGGCGGCGTACGGGTTGCCGGTGTAGAGGCCGTACTCGACGTCCTGGGGATAGAGGTTGGCCCCCAGGTAGGAGACGGTGGAGTCGCTCCGGCCGAACAGCAGCAGCACCGGCAGGGTCATCCGCTCCACCGACACGGCGGTGCGCAGCTCGGCCCGGCGAACCGGGTCAGCCTGCGCCAGCTCGACGATCCGCCGGTACGGCACGAGCAGCGCCTCGTCACCGACGTTGTAACGCAACCGGGGTTGCAGCACGTCACTGGTGACCGTGCAGACCAGCTCCCGTCGCTCGTTGGTCTCCAGGTAGGTGGTGAACGGGTTGTACTGGAACACCATCGGTAGCCGCTGCTCGTCGGCGCCGAGCAGCGCGGTCCGCAGACCGCGGTCGGTCTGCAACCGCCGCCGCAGCCACACCGTGAACCGGGTCTCCGCGCCGATACCGATGGTCAGGTCCGAAGCCCCGTACGCCGAACGCACAAGCGCGAACCGCTGCTCCAGGTAGTCGCGCAGCGCCTCGGTCATCCCCTCCCCGCCGCAGCTGGCGAAGATCCGGTACCGCGACCAGGGGAAGCCCTCGGCATCGAGCCGGTCGCGCAGGTGCTTGAGGAACGGTGGGTAGGCGGTCACCAGGTAGTCGAAGTCGGGACCGAACTCGCGGAGCGTGTCGACGATCTTCCCGAGGTCCGGGCCGGTGTTCTTCACCACGGCGATGCGGGCCATCGCGGCACCTGTCGTCGTCCCGGTCGCCCAGGCACCCATCGAGTAGGCGTTGATGACGAACGGCCGGCGCATCGGGAACACCAGCCCGGTGTACCCGGCGATGTCGCGGTGCACCGCGCGCAGTTCCCGGTCCCCGCGAGGCCAGTTGAACGGCTGCCCGGAGGAGCCTGCCGACTCGTCGACCACCACCCCACGGGTGGGCAGCCGTCCCCGCCAGCAGCGTGCGGCGGCGTCGTGGGCCGTCACGTAGCCGAGCTTGTCGGTCTCCGGAAAGTCGCCCAACCGGCGGCGGGTGCCGGCGGGGCGGTCGCGCAGGAAAGCCCGGTAGGCCGGTACCTGCCGGGCGGCTCGTACGCAGATCGCCTGTGCGTTCGCAGCAGCCAGCCGGTCCAGAAACGGATGATGCCGCCGCGCCAGCCACCGCCATCCGGCGGGATGGCGGCCGGCGAGCCGGCTCAGCGCGGCGACCAGGCGGCCGAGGACGGCCAGGACAGCCTGCCCGCCGCGCGCGGCCGCGGCAGGCGACGGCGATTCGGCGGTACGCAGAGCGATGTGTCGGTGTGGCAGTTCGGCCATGACGACATCGTGTCCGCGCCGCGGCGTCGACACCTGAGTCCGCGCACGGTCTCCGCTGAGTACCCCTACCCAGCCGAGCCGGGTCGACCCACGGGTTACTCGTTGAGCAGCTGCTCCCGGAGGATGTCGGCGTGCCCACAGTGCTGGGCGAGTTCGCGCAGCACATGCAGATACACCCACCGCAGCGGCAGCGGGCCCCGCCGGTGCCCGGACAGGATGTCGTCCAGCCCCAGCGATGACGTTGCCTGGCGTGATGCCTCGCAGGCCTCGCGGTGCGCGCGCCGGACGGTGGCAATGGTGTCGTCGTCATCGAGGAGGAACGAATCGTGCGACGACTGCGGGATGCCGATCTCGGCGCGCGACCGACCGGTGACGGCTTCGTCGAACCAGACCTTCTCGACGAACGTCGCGTGCTTCACCAGACCCAGCAGCGTGGTCCGGGAGGCCACCAACGAACGGCGTGCCTGTTCCTCTGTCAGCCCGTCCAGGCAGCCGTTGAGCGCCGCACGGTGCTCGTCGAGGAACGACTCGAACTGGGCGTGGGCCGACTGGGCGATGACCTGGTCGGCGAAGGTGGGTGGGAAAGAAGGCATGGGCGCAGCATCCCAGACCGGCACCCAGCAGAGGCCGGATCGCCCTTAGACTCCGTCAGGTGATCGTGCGCAGGGCCGGCGTCGCGGACGTGGCGGCGCTTGCGGAACGACGTGGCATCGACGGAGACAAGCTCCCGGCGTACGCCGACTGGGTGGCCGCCCACGCGCAGACGCACCTGCCGTTCGTCGCCGAGATCGACGGGCAGGTGGTCGGCGTCGCCTGGCTCCACATCGCCCAACGGGTGCCCAGCGCCGAATCGCTGGAGCGCTGGTACGGCGACATCCAGTCGGTCGAGGTCCGCGAGGAGTACCGTGACCGCGGCATCGGTAGCGCGCTGATGGCCGCGATCCTGGCCGAGGCCCGTACGCGTGGGCTGCTGCACGTGACCGTCCACTCCGGCCGCCGCGCGGTCGACTTCTACAGGCGCAACGGTTTCAGCCACCACCGCCAGATCCTGCTCTGGGAACCGGCGCACAGGGCAGCTCCATGACCGTACGCAGCAGTGGCTGCCGCCGCCGGTCGCCCGCTGCGACAGGGGTGGCCCGGCCGGCAGCGGTAATTCGGTCGCGCGTGGTCCTGCCTGCGAGGACGATACGTCGATGCCCGGTGCACCCGAGGGATTCACCTACCGCGTCCGTAAGAACGGGGACGTGGAACTGCTCCACCACGGCCGCCCTGCGGTGGTGCTGCGCGGTGCCGCCGCGGCCCGGTTCCTGATCGACGTCAACACCGAAGATCCTCAGGAGTTGATGGCGCGCGTCACCGGCAACTACAAACACGGCAACGAGCGGACGGCCAAGAAGCATCCCCGCAACCGGCACCGGTAGGGCGACTCAGCGTGACGCGGTGCGTGGGAGTCGCGTGGGCCGGGTGCGCTGCCAGGCTCGGCGGCGTGCCACCCGTCGACACCACCGTGGCGGCCCGCCGTCAGACGTCGGCTTCGAGGGCGAAGGTGTTGCCGTCCGGATCCTGGAACCAGGCGATGCGTCCACCGCCGGCCCGAGCGGTGATTCCCCTGGCGTCGTGCGCCAACTGGTCGTACCGGACGATCTCGACGCCGGACGAGACGAGCTCGTCGACGATCTGGTCAATGTCGTCGACGTACCAGGTCGCCAGTGTCGCCTGGCTCTTTCCGGCAGTGACCGACTGGTAGACATTCAGCGCCGGCCTGCCACCGCAACCGTAAACGCGGCTGCCGTCGGCGATGTGGGCGCTGGGGCCGGACTGCAGTGCCTGAAGGCCGAGCTTGCCCTCGTAGAACGCGACCGCCCGTTGTATGTCGGACACCGCGATCGACGTTCTGAGGTCATGCGTGCTCAACGGCATGAACCACTGTCGCACAGAACCGGGTGACCTGTGCTGCGATGGTTCTCGGTGCTGGCTACCTTGGGGGCATGCGCACCATCGCCAGCGACCGCCTCCTGCTGCGCCCCTGGCGCGATGAGGACGCCGATTTCCTGCTGGATCTCGAGTCGCGCTGGGAGGTCGTGCGGTTCCTGGGCGCGCAGCCCACGATGATGAACAACCGTGCGGACGCCCTCGCCTCGATCGCACGCCGCCGCGCCATAGACGATCCGGTCCACGGGATCTGGGCCATCACCACGGCAGCGGACGGCCGGCTGGTGGGCAACCTTCTGCTCAAGCCGATTCCCCTGTCGGCCGGGGAACCGGCCGGCGCACCGACCGATGTCGAGATCGGCTGGCACCTGCACCCGGACGCCTGGGGGCACGGCTACGCCACCGAAGCAGCGGCGGCGACCCTCGACGACGCCTTCAGCCGGGGCCTGACAAAGGTCATCGCGGTCACGGATCCGGACAACCGTGCCTCCCAGGCCGTCTGCCGACGGCTGGGCATGACGCACGTCGGCCCGACAATGAGGTTCTACGACACGCCGAACGAGCTCTTCGAAAAGTCGGCCAGCTGATCGGCGAAGACCGCCACATTCGTCCGGACGGCACCTGGACCGGTTCGGCGGGACGCTGCGGAGCGCGCCTCGCGGCTAATCAGTCCGCCGACGCTGCCACGCACTGACAACGTCCCGCGCGTCGCTGTCACGAGTGGGCGCGACGCTGTTGCAGCCAGCGGGTCGCGGCGGTGGCGAGCCGCAACTTCTACTCGGCGATGGCTTCCAGCCCGATGGGCATCGGCGCCAGCGCGCCCGCCATCAGGAAGCCGGTGTGCGCTGCGAGGATCGCATCGAAGGAAGCCGGCGAACAGTTCAGCGCCGGCAGGACCGGGAGGAGGTACGGCTCGGGATCGACGCCGTCGGCAGCCACACCGGTCAGCAGCGCCACGAGATCGATGACGGGGGCACCGAGCCGGGCGTGCGGCCAATCGACGAAGACCACGCGGTCGTCGCCCACCAGGACATTGTGTGGGTACAGGTCACAATGCACGAGCGAGTCGCCCTGTGCCGCCCGCAACCCCTCCCGTTCGAGCGCGGTCAGCCGGCCGAGGGGGTGCGGCGCCCACGCCGAGACGGTGCGCAGCCGGGCACTGGTGGGCTGGTCGAGCGCGAGGCCAGCCCAGCCCCCGAGTCGCGGATGATCGCGGGGAAGCTCGATCGGTGACGGCGTGGCCGCCTGAGCGAAGTCGACCGCCTGCGCGACGACGCGGCGGATCTGCGGTGCCGTCCACGGCTTCCCCGGAGCGACGCCGTCCACCTGCTCGAAGGCCAGAATCACCCACCGGCCGTCGTCGCACACGTCCAGCAGTCGTGGCACGGGCAGGCCAGCCGGTAGCCGCCCAGCCACATCCGCCTCGGCGCGGTGATGTGACGCCTCAATCGGCCAGTGATGTGCGTCGACCGCCTTGACGAAGGCCCGGTGGCCGCCGTGCAGGGTGAGTCGGGAGGCGAAGCCGGGCGAGAAGCCACCAGCACAGCTCTCGGCGTACGCCACGGCACCACCCAGCAAGCCCTCGATACTCCCTCGAACCGACGCCGGCAGTTCGGCCCAGCGGGGCCGCTTCTTACTCGCGAACATCGGCGTACTCCTCAGCGGTGGGTGGGTAGGCGCGCCGAGATCGGCGAGGTGGCGCGGATGGCCCTCAACGATCCGGACGCTGTGGGGTGGCTGTGACTCGCCGGATGTGGACCTGCGCCTCACCAGCCACGCAACAGCAGACTTTCGCCTCGGGCGGTAGCTGCCAGCGCCTCTGCCACATAATCGGCGAGGTCCGGTGGCAGCGATGATGCTGTCGCCCAGCACAGCTCGCTGCATTTGCCAGGCTCCGCGATGAACGGCTCGCCCATCCAGCGATCTACCGTGAAGAACAGGTGGAAGTACTCACGATCACCGGCGTGCTCGGGTGCGGAGTGCATGAGCAGCGTAAGGCGGCAACCGCGGGGATCGGCCTCGACCCCGAGTTCCTCACGTAGCTCCCGCACGAGGCCGGTGACCGCATCCTCGCCGCCGTCGAGGTGTCCGGCCGGCAGGCTGAGCTGACCGTCCCGGTAGCCGGTCGCCGCACGGCGGATCAGCAGCACCCGACCTCGGTCACGGAGAATGCCGTACACGGCGGCGGCGACACGGAAAGGCTCAGCGGGCACACCCGACCCTACGTCGAACCGGCAGTCGTGGGTGTGCTGCCCCGATGGTGGCCCTTCAAGCGCCGAGGCGCCGCACGACGCCGTGCAGCAGGTCGATCTCGATGAGGTCGGGGAAGCGTAGGGCCGTCCAGAACCGGGCCGGGTCGGGGCCGAGGAGATGCCTGCTGGCCAGCCAGATCGTTGAGGGTGTCCGACCACTGGTGGGGGCGGCGCACCTCGACCAGCCCGGTGTCGGTGCTGACGGTGGTATGCCCGGCGATCTCCTGAACGGTCTGCACGGCCTTCGGCTCGCTGCTGGCCACGTAGTAGGCGGGCCCGATCACGAGTGGTCGCAGAGCGCGGGCGGCGGCCCGGCCGTCCGGGCCGAGCAGCCAACGCTCGGCCGGCACCGTTGGCTCGACCACCGGCATCGCGTGCCGTACCAGCATCAGCCGGGCTCCGTCGACCACCGTCACCGGGTCAACGTAGCCGTGTCGCAGAGCCACACCGGCGTCCGGCCGACCGACAGGTCACGTGTTCGCCCGACCGATCAGCGCCTGTCTGAGCGCGTCGAGTATTCCTCGGCTGAAGTGGCTTTCCGCGTCCGGCGTCACGATGGTCACCAGCGACAGACCGGCGGTCACCAATGTCGCCGGGTACGGCTCAAAGCCCAGACCCGTCCTCTGGTACGGATTCTCGTTGAGTTGGATCTCGACAGCCGGCTGGCTGAGGACCGTGTCATACCCCGTGATCATCTGCGCTCCGGTAGGCGGACAGTGGCAGGAGTGGGCGGACAACGGCCCGAGCCAACGCCTCGGCGGACGCGCGCGGGGCGGCGGTGGCGGCCGGTCCTTCGGAGTAGTAACGCAGGAACGCCGCGTGGAAGCATGCGCCGATCAGCAGGGATGCGATCGCGTCCGGGTCCGCGTCGGGGCTGATGCGGCCGATGGTCTGCTCGGCCCGGAGGTAGGTGGCGAAGGTGGCGGCTGCCTTGTCGGGGCCACCGCCGTGCCGGCTCATCGCCACCCGGTGTGCTGCCATTCGCTTCGGGTCGGCGAGGAGCGCGCCCAACATGGGTATCGACTGCTGGTAGAAGTCCAGGGCC
The DNA here is from genome assembly GCF_040660295.1 of Micromonospora sp. NPDC049891. Lineage (NCBI taxonomy): Bacteria > Bacillati > Actinomycetota > Actinomycetes > Micromonosporales > Micromonosporaceae > Micromonospora > Micromonospora sp. NPDC049891. The sequence goes on along the minus strand of NZ_JBFAML010000015.1, from coordinate 41,824 downwards.
GCGTGCGCGAGTTCGGCGAGGTTGTCCTCGACCTCGCCGACGCCTGGTCGGATCGAGAGCCGGGCCGGGCCGGGCAGCCTCTCCTTGAGGACGGCGAGCAGCAGTTGCTCCTTGTCGTCGAAGTACTTGTAGAGCGTGGGCTCCGAGAGCTTCGCCGCCTGCGCGATCTCCTTCGTCGTGGCCAGCGCAACTCCGCGGGTCCGCAGGATCTCCTCAGCCGCGTCGAGGATCCGCTCCCGGGTGCTCATGTCGCCTCGTTTCACAGGGTTGACAGGTTAGTGATTACTAACCCATTATCGGGGTTAGTAATCACTAACCCCTTGGAGGGCAGCATGCGCCTCACCGTCTTCGGCGCCACCGGCGGCACTTGACGACATGTCACGCTCCAGGCGCTCGCTGCCGGCCACCACGTCACCGCCGTCGTGCGCGACCCGGCGCGGCTGCCACAGATCGACCACCCCGGACTCGATCCGATGCTCGCCGATGTCATGAACCCCGAGGCGATCCGGCCAGCCGTGGCCCGCCAGGACGCGATCGTGTCGGCGCTGGGCCCAAGGGCCAGAACGGATGCCTCGGTGTGTGCCGACGGCGCTTCCGCGATCATCACTGCGATGCGCGCAGAGGGCATCCGGCGCCTGATCGTCGTGACCGCGAGCGGACACGTCGTTGACGCCGGGGACGGCCCGTTCACCCGAGCCGTGGTCAAGCCGATGCTGCGGCGCCACCTCCGCAAGGAATTCGCCGACTTCGCCCGCACCGAGCAGGCCGTCCGCGACAGTGACCTCGACTGGACGATCATGCGGCCACCCCGCCTCACCGACGGCAGACACCGTCCCTACCGCACCGCCACCGACCGCAACGTCCGCGGCGGCTTCACCGTGGCCCGCGTCGATCTCGCTCACGCCATCCTCGCCGCACTGGGCGACCCCACCACCATCGGCCACACCATCTCGCTGGGGTACTGAAAGATGAAGAAGCGGCTCATCATCGCCGCATGCCTGCTGCTCGTCGGCGTCCTCGGCGCCGCAGGCACCGTCGGATACCTCGCGTTCGGCCGCCCGGCCGCCAACCCACCAACCGAAGCCTGCGCCGACGGCCGCAAGCCGGGCGCGCTCCCCGCCGTCGTCGCCGCCGGCTCCAGTTCGACCCAGGGCAGGCTCGGCGCCGACTGGGTGGGTGCGCTTCGTGAACGGCTCGAAGACCGTGGATACGAGTTCGTCAACGCCGGCGTCAACGGCAACACCAGCGCCGACCTGCGCCAGCGGGTCGACACCGACATCATCGCCTGCCGCCCCGCCGCCGTCATGATCCTGATCGGCGGCAACGACGTGCGCGACGACGTGCCGCTGGATCAGTTCCGGGACAACCTCGGCGCGATCGTCGACCAGGTCAGGTCCCGCACCACCGCCCGGATCGCGCTGCTGTCTCTGCCGCCGCTCGGCGAGGACCTCGACGCCGAACTCAACCAGAAGGTCAGTTTGTACAACACCGTGATACAGCAGACCGCGACCCGCTTTCAGGCCGATTACCTGCCCGTACACGAGCAGCTGGCCGACATCATCCGGCAGCGCGTCGGCGACCCCGCACCCTACGACTTCAGTTTCCCGCTGGCCTTCGGTGCGGCGACCCAGCACTACCTGTTCGGTCGAAGCTGGGATCAGGTCGCCCGTGACGGCGGACGCGAACTGCACGTCGACCACATTCACCTCAACGACCGGGGCGGCGCGGTCATCACCGAACTCGCCGCGCAGTGGCTGGCCAGCTAGTACTGCAACGGCGGCGTCGCCGACAGTGGCCGGTTCGGGCTTGGCGTCGGCGTCGCCGCCGGCATCGGCACCGTCGGGCCACCGCGAAACTCTGTGTCACGCCGGAACCTTTTCCCGCTACTTGTCGTCTTGGCTGACAGGTCACCCCTGAGGCTCGGTCGAGAAGAGGCGGACGTGGACGCTCGTGCTTCTGACTTTGACGCGTTCGTCCGGACCAGATCCGGGTCCGACGCGCCGCCGCCACCTCCGTCGCCGTACTCGCGGTCGCGGCCGCCGCACTGGGCACCGCTGTCACCGTCGGCACCGACAGCCCATCGGTGCCTCCAGGGGGCGAGCCCGGACCGTTGCCGACGGCGCTGCCGACCGAACAGCAGGCAGTCGAGCCGAGCCTGGGCCGGGGTCCCTTCAGGCCGGCCACCATCACGGTTCCCACCTGGGGCGCGGCTGCGGACGCCACCTGCGCCAAGGGGCGGATGCCCGGCAAGGACGGCCAGTACCTTCGCGATGCGGGCGAGGACTGGAACGGTTGCGCGGTACGTCCGGACTCCACCCTGACGGCGCTGGTGTGCACCGTTGCCGGACCGCAGGCACAGTCGCGTACCACTGTGCCGTTCACCTTCGTGGCCGCCGACAAGCCGGTACCGGTCGACGATCCCATTGGCCTCGGCAATCACCACATGCAGGTCTCGCAGGTGCCGCCGTTCGATGGGCAGGTCACCATCAACGATTCGGAGACCGTCATCGCGACCACAGTGCCCTGATCCGCAGGCAAACCCCGAGCGGCGCCGACCGGTGCCACCGACCAACTGCCCGAGAACCGCAGCGTCCACCGGTTGCTGGAGCCGAGGCCGGACGCGGCCGGCCTCGACGACGCCGGGCGGCGAGGTCTCCCATGCAGCTACGACGTCCACCCTGGGGTCAGGCGTCGGTGATCGAGACGCGGTTGGGGTGCCGGGGCTCGGGCTGGAACATGGTGAGCAGGCTCTCGCCCTCGGCGATGACGGTGTCGCGCTCGTCCGCCGTGAGCGCGCGCAGCGGCGTGATCCGCAGCGTCGCCGTGCCGTCGTCGACGGTGACCGCCCAGGTGCCCGAGACCCGACCGTCGACCAGCAGGAAGCGCGCACCGGTGACGCTCAGTCCGCGATGCTCGGCGTCGATGACGCGGCTGCGGTCGTTGTAGCCGAGCACCGCGTTGTCGAACGCCGGCAGGAAGCGCGGCGGCGCCGGGGTCTGCGGGTCGGGCAGCGCGCCGTCGGGCACGTCGAGCAACTCGCGGCCGCGCTCGTCGCGGAACGTCCGCAACGAGTGTCGCAACCGTTGAACGGACTCCCGCAGCCCGGTCAACCCGGACCAGGCGCGGATGTCAGCGGTGGCTGCCGGGCCGTAGGCGGCGAGGTAACGCAGGACCAGCGCGTCGACCGTGGCTGGCGACTCCGGCTCCAACGGGCGGCCCAGCCACACCTCGATCGTGGTGTTGTACGCGGCGGCGCGCTCGCCCCAGACACCACGGGGTGGCACCTGCACCAGCGGCACGAGCGTGCTGAGCGCGTCGCCCAACGTGCGCGCCTGAACAGCCGGCCAACGGTCGGCGACTGCGCGGGCGGCCTCGGTCAGCATGCGCGGCCGCTCCTCGAACAGCGGTCTGCCAGCTTTCGCCAGCTCGTCGAGGTCGACGCCGGGCAGCGCCCGGCGCAGCGTCGACCACATGCGTGAGACAAGCATCGCCTGGTGCGCCGGTCGCAGCGCGACGCAGTCGCCAGCGGTCACCAGGTGCAGGGTGCGGCGCATCAGGAGGGTGCGGACCGCCTGGCGGCTCAGCAGCAGCTCGGCCAACGCCGACGGCTGGAAGCCGGCCAGCCGGCTCCACAGCCCGACGTACGGCTCCAGGGGCTCCTGCGCCTGCAACCCCACCAGGTGCTCAAGGGCGTCGGCGACCGGCATGGCGTGCCGCTGGAGCAGGAGCTGACGGGCCAGCAACGCCCGGTTGAGGGCTCGGCGGTCCAGCACACTCATGTCGATGACGCTATCGCCCACCCCGGACATCTTTCCCAGCCAACGTTACGCCCGCGACCGGTCCGCGGTATGTGTGACAGGCACAGCCGCGACGCATCACGTCTGCCGGCGTGGCGGATGAGGCACGGTGTTCAGGCCACGAGCAGGCGGAGACCGAGCTCCGCCGTGTCGAGGGCGACGAGATCGCGGTTGCGCTCGGCCCACCGACCTGAGGACAGGTCTTCCCGAAGTCTGCTGACTGCACGCTGCTCGGCCTGCGGTCCGACCCTGGTCCACACCGACACCGCGCGGCGTACCTGTTCGTCCAGGTACGCCTCAGGCCGGCGCCAGTACGCCTCGAAGAAGCCGTCAACACAGTCCCACGGCACGAGCACCGGCTCGGCGCGTGCTCCGATCGCACCGGCCAGGTCGGCCAGGGACGGCCATCCGACGAGCAGATCTGCGAACTCGGGCAGGTAGTCGCGGGTGAGCCAGAATCGCTGACGCCAGCCGGTGTCATCGGCGTCGTAGGTGAACACCACCACGCGGCGGGCCACCCGCCGCATCTCACGCAGCCCGGCGACCGGGTCCGGCCAGTGGTGCACGGTGCTGACCGCCATCGCGGCGTCGAAGGACTGGTCCTCGAACGGCAGACTCTCCGCAGCCGCGGCCACGCACGGTGCCGCATCCGGGAGCCGCTGCGCCCGCATGACCGCCGACGGCTCCACCGCCGTGACGTCGCGGTCGGGCGGTTCGTACGAGCCGGTGCCGGCCCCGACGTTCAACACCGTTCGGGCGTCACCCAGGGCCTCCCAGATGCGCGCGGCGATCCGTGGCTCGGTGCGCCGCGTCGCGGGGTAGGCGGATCCGATCGCGTCGTACAACTGCGTCCCGAACACTCTCAGCTGCTCCTCCGGCGGTGTCCTGATACCCATCGCTCGTGCCTCCAGTTCCCGGTCGATGGCCGTCACCATGGCCGCAGCGCGGTCGCGCTGGTCCATCAGCAGGCCCCGCAGCCGGCACAGGTGCGCGACCGCGTCGGTGGTCGGATCGTCGACCAGATCCGCGATCTCCCGTAACCCGAAGCCGAGCCGCCGGTAGGCGAGTACCTCCCGGAGCCGTTCCACATCGTCCGCCGAGTAGGCCCGGTGCCCGGCCGTGGTCCGCGTGGACGGCTCGAGGAGACCGATCTCGTCGTAGTGGTGCAGTGTGCGGACGCTGACGCCGGCCAACTCCGCCACACGACCCACGGTCAGGTGCTCCGCCATGGCACCGACTATTGCTCCTCACGCCGCGTGAGGAGCAAGGCTTTCGCCGCCGGGGCATGATCGAACGGCACCCCGCCCGACGATTCTCCACGTACCGCCCTGTTGGCCGTCCACCTACGCTTGTCGCATGGAGGCTCGGAAGGTCAGCGTCTGGCGGAACCGTTACGACGTGACGGACCGAGGACGAGAGATCACGGTCTGGGACCGCTCGATGTGGCGCAGCGGTGGCGAGTTCGAGCTGGACGGGCGGCGTTTCCAGGTCCGATCCAACGTCTGGGGCACCAGGTACACAATGGTCGACGACGCGGGAACGCCTGTCGCCTCGGCCGACCGGGTGGGCCGCAGGCGATGGACCGTCGAGGCGTCCGGGCAGACCTACCATTTCCGGCGTAGGTCGGTCTGGGGCAGCGAGGAGGAACTGATCCTCGGCGACACGCGGGTGGGTTCGGTACGCAAGACCAGCTTCTGGCGCGGCGACGTCGCCATCGAGCTGCCGGGACTCGCGACAGAGCTGCAGCTCTTCGTGTTCGGCGTGGTCATCAGCATGTGGGATGCCCAGGCCGCGGCGGGAGCGAGTTGAGACCTCCCACGAGCCGGTACGGCGCGGCGGTCGCATCCGTGCACAACTCCACTATCGGAACGAAGATTCACGCCAAGCCCGGAGTAGCCAACTGAAGGTCGCCCGACCGGTCAGCGCTCCTGCTCGGCTGGCGCCTTGCCCGGTTCAGGTACCGGCCTCGAGTACGGCGAGGTCGCGTATCGCGTAACGGTGATGCTCGGCCTCTTCCTTGAGCACCACCTTGAGGCAGTGGCGCACGAGGTACTCCCGGTCTGGATACGGGTCCGCCGGCTTGCGACCACACACCCGATCGAGCTCGGCCTCGGTGAGCCCGTCGACGACACGCCGCATCGTGGCCATGCGAGCGAGCCGCGGCGCGAGTACCTCGTCGAGCGTCGGGGTGGCTTCGAGGGTGAGCCCGAGCTTCGCCGTTTCGTCGGGCGGCATCCCGCCGTGCGGAAGGCCCAACGGGTGATACGGCGCATCCTCCTCGAGCACGGCATTACCAAGCCAGGCATCGCTGGCCATCAGCAGGTGCCGTTGGGTCTCGACGAACGACCACTCGCCGTTGACCTGCTCGTGCAGCTTGGCCTCGGGCAGGAGCCTGGCGCGGTCGAGCGTCGCCTCCCACTGCGTCTCGATGGCATCCCAAGCAGCCCGGTAGTCGACGGAGGAAGCGGCGTCCCGCGCCAGCACCCGCGTGGGATGCTGCCGGTCGAGCTCGGCCTCGACGTAGGCCGTCACGTCGACGTCGTTGACAACCAGACGCTCGAACGCGCCACTGACGTAGATGTCGCCCCCATAGCAGTCCACGATCTTCAGACCGCTGACCTCGCAATCGCGAATCTCAAGGCCGGCAAGGTCGCACAGGTGGATGCGGGCACCATGGAGTTGGTCGCTCCGGACGTACTCGGCAGGCATCGGAACAGTTTCCCGCATCCGTCCCGGCCTGCGCCAGTCACCCGCCGCGCCACTGCGGTGTTCCGGCGCCGCTACCCGGACAGCGAGATCCAGTTCACCGCACCCCGCCTGCCACGTGCCTGCTCAAGAGCCCTTGATCACCCACTGCTCGCCGCGCGTCATGAGGAAGCCGTGGTCTGCGCGCGGATACGGCCGTACTCGGCCAGGGCGTGGAAGGCGGCCTTCGGCGTCCACGAGCCGTCCGGCAGGACCCGCACGATCCCACGCGCGGCGAGGTCGTAGTCCTGCGCCGGGTCGCCGGTGGTGGGTAGATGCCGGTTCGCGAACGTGTACACGAAGGCCGCCTCCACACCGCCACGCTCGTAGTCGTGTAGCAGGTCCAGCAGGTAGCGGGCCTGGCCCTGCTCGTCACGTACCAGTTCGGCGGTGAGTTTCGCGGCCCGGCCCCGCTCGTCGTACGTCACCGGCTCCGCCGCGCCGGCGACGTCGGCCGCGCCGCGGAAGGTGCAGCAGCCGAACTCGGTCGCCGCGTAGGGCTTGCCCTGCCCGACCGCCGCAGCCAGGGTCTGTGGGAAGGTGGTGGCGTTGGTGGCGTCCCGGTAGCCGGCGTCGCTGGCGATGATGTCGAAGGGTGCCCAGTCGACGTCCTCCAGTGGGAGCGAGGCGTAACCGACGGGGCCGCCGAACCGTTCCCGCACCGCAGGCACCACCTCGGCGAGGAACTGGCGTACCGCGGCGCGTGCGGCCGGGACCGCCTCGCGCATCCGCATCGGATCGGCGAACAGCGCCATCCGCTCAACCAGGTCACGGCCGGGCAGGAAACCGTCGGTGACCAGGGAGATCTCGGATCCCGTGAGATACACGACCGAGGCCCCGTCGCGGCGCAGCCGCTCGGCCCGCTCAGCCCCGTCGAGCAGGAACGCCCTCAGCTCGCCGCGGTCGAGGCCGTTGGTGAATGGGCAGTACCACACCTCGAGTCCCGCCTCGGCGGCGAACCGCGCGGCCAACTCCAGTCGATCCTGGACACCGCCGGTGATGCGCACCGCGTCGCAGTGCAACTCCTCGCGGATGACCCGCAGGTCACGCCGCACGGTCTCGGCGTCGAACGGCTCGTGGGTGGTGGAACCGGCGCTCACGAAGCCGGTGTCGTAGTTCATGCCGAAAACACGCACGGGAGCCCTCCTCAGATTAGGGTACGGTGCGTACCGTATAGGGTACGTCTAGTACCCTGCAAGCCCATGGGTGCGAGACGCCGGGGTGAGGAACTGGAACGGGCGATCCTGCACGCGGCGGCGGAGGAACTGCGCGAGTCCGGCTACCCGGGCATGACCATGGACCGGGTAGCCGCCCGGGCCGGAACCAACAAGAACGCCATCTACCGTCGGTGGCCGCATCGGGCGGCGCTGGGGATCGCGGCGTACCGCCACCTCTCCGACGCCACGATGCCGAACCCTGACACGGGCACCCTGCGGGGCGACGCGCTGGAGATGCTGCGGCAGGCGAACGCGACGTGGTCCTCGCCGCACGGGGCGGTCCTCCGCAGCCTGCTGGCCGCGGCGGCGGACGACCCGGCGCTGCTCGACCTCGTGCGCGAACGATCCGGCGCGGACACCATGGACCGGGCCTGGTTGACCATGCTCGAACGCGCGGTCGCCCGCGGTGAGGCGCCGCCGACGGCCGTGCACCCGCGCGTCGCGGCCACGCCGATGATGCTGCTGAGAGCCGAGTACGCGATGCGCGGCATTCCCTCGGTCCCCGACGACGTCCTGATCGAGATCGTCGAGGAGGTCTTCCTGCCGCTCGTACGTGGTCGCGGTTGAAACCGACCCCGCACCCGACGCCCGCCGGCGACGAGCCCGCGTGACCCGGCCCCCGCGACGCCGGCCGCCGACGGAGCGCAGACCGGAATGGGAGGCCGCGGCGCTCGACGGGGGAGTGCGCCACCGTCAGGTGCCGAGGAGGTCCCACCGGTTTCCGGCGATGTCGAGGAAGACCGCGACCCGACCGTAGGGCTCGGTCCGGGGCCCTCGCACGAAGGTCACACCGGCCTGCACCATCCGGTGGTAGGCGCCGTCGAAGTCGTCGACGCGGAGAAAGAACCCTACTCGGCCGGCCACCTGGTTGCCGACGGCCGCACGCTGGTGTTCGCCATCGGCCCGAGCGAGCAGAATTCCGGTCTGGGCGCCCGGCGGTCGGACAACGACCCACCGCTTGGGCCGCCCGTCATTTGTCGTCGACGGGTGGTCCTCGACGAGGTCGAAGCCGAGCACGTCGACGAAGAACGCGACCGCCGGGTCGTACTCGTCGACGATCAGGGCAACCAGGTCGATCCGCACCACGACAGGGTACGAGGACCAGACGGCGGATCGTGCGACTGGACGCGGCGGTGTTCGGTGGCCTCACGCGGCTGATCCGAGCCGGGGCGGGGCTACGCTGACCGGGTGCGGTTGGTCATCATGGCAGACACCCATCTGCCCAAGCGTGCCCGTGACCTGCCGTCCGGGCTGTGGGCTGCCGTCGACGCCGCCGACCTTGTCATCCATGCCGGCGACTGGGTCAGCGCGGCCCTGCTCGACGACCTGGAGCGGCGCAGCGCCCGACTGATCGGCGTCTACGGCAACAACGACGGTCCCGACCTGCGTGCCCGACTGCCGGAGATCGCCCGCGTCGACGTCGCCGGACTGCGCATCGCGGTGGTGCACGAGACCGGGCCGGCCAGCGGCCGGGAGCGGCGGTGCGCGGCTCGCTTCCCTGGCTGCGACCTGCTCGTCTTCGGGCACTCCCACATCCCCTGGGACAGCGAGGCACCGGGTGGTCTGCGGTTGCTCAACCCCGGCTCGCCGACCGACAGGCGTCGCCAGCCGTGCGGGACGTACCTCACCGCCGACCTGACCGACGGTCGGCTCGACGCCGTCAACCTGCACGAGGTGCCGCAGTCCGCCGCAGGTGGGCCGGCATAGGCTGGGGAGCATGCCGAAAGCGATCTGGAACGACCTGGTCATCGCCGAGAGTGCGGACACCGTGGTGGTCGAGGGCAACCACTACTTTCCCCGCGCCACGCTCCGCGACGACCTGCTGAGGGAGTCCGACACCCACACGGTCTGCCCGTGGAAGGGCACCGCGTCGTACTACACCCTGGAGCACGATGGGCAGACCAGTGTGGACGCGGTCTGGTACTACCCGCAGCCGCTGCCCGAGGCCGAGATGATCCGCGACCGGGTCGCGTTCTGGAAGGACGTCACGGTCGTCGGGGAGGACTGACGCCGGGTCATGCTCCTACGGCTACGCGGCGGTCGCGACGGCGGCAGGGCGCAGTTGTCGCCCGTTCGACGACCGGACGGCACTCGCCGCGATGTCACCCCGCCAGGCCGCGCTCGAAGGCGATCAGCCGCTGTACGAACCAGGAAGGCAACGTCCAGCTGATCGGATCCTCGATGCACACCCCCGCACACTTCGAACTCCTGATGGACCTGGCTCGGCGGGGGAGATCGCACCGGTCATCTCGGCGACCTTTCCACTGCACCAGGCCGCTCGCGCCAGGCGGAACTCGCTCACCGACGCCACGTTGGAAAGATCGTCCTGGTTCCGTAGGGTGCTGTCAGTCGTCGATCGCCTGATAGACGGCTGTCCAGACGTCGTGCCACATCGGCAGCCGCTGGTCACCCGCGTGCGCCCGTTGCATGACGACGATCGCCACCAGGTCCTCGGCAGGGTCGTTGTACCAGGCCGTGCCGTAGTAGCCGGGCCACCCGTAGCTGCCGACCGAGGGGCCGAGGTGTGTGCGGCGGGTGCGGACGGACAGCCCGAAACCCCAACCCATGGTGTCGAAGTATCCGGGCCAGAACCCGGAGACCGCCTTCTGCGCCGAGGTCAGGTGGTCGCTGGTCATCAGAGTCACCGACGGCCGCGAGAGCACCCGCTCGCCGCGGTGCGCACCGCCCGCGAGCAGCGCCGAGGCGAAGGCGAGGAAATCGTCGGCGGTCGAGACGAGCCCGCCGCCACCTGATTCGAACGCCGGTGGCCGGCTCCACCACCCGTCGGGGGCGTCGTCGACGACCGGCTCACCGGTGGTCGCGTTGTCGCGCTCGTACGCCGTGGCGAACCGGCCCGTGCTCGCGTCGCCCACGCTGAAGGCGGTGTCCTTCATCCCGAGCGGGTCACAGATTCGCTCGCGCAGGGCAGCACCGAACGACCCCCCGGTGGCGCGGGCGATGAGCACGCCCGTCACGTCGGCGGCGGTGTCATACATCCAGCGCTCACCGGGCTGGTGGACGAGCGGAAGTGTGCCGAGTCGGCGGATCCACCGGTCCGGCGGCGGCTTGCCGAGCGCGTTCAGCGCATCGGCGATCGGAACCGTTCCCGGCTCGGCAGGAACCATGCCGGTGCCGAGGGTGTAGGTCAACAGGTCCCGCAACGTGATGGGACGGCTCGCCGCGACAGTCTCGTCCAACGGCCCGGCGGGATCGGCGAGCACCGTCATCTCCGCCAACTCCGGGAGGAGGTCGTCGACCGGGTCGTCGAGGCGAAGAGTGCCGTCCTCGACGAGGGTCATCGCGCACGCGGCGACGATCGGCTTGCTCATCGAGCCCAGCCGACAGATCGTGTCGACCCCCATCGGCGTCGTCGACCCCGCGCCCTCGAAAGCCAGGTTGCCGGTTGCCTCGATGTGCACCTGGCCGTGTCGGGCGAGGACGGCCACCACTCCCGGGACGAAGCCGGAGTCGACGTGCCGGTCGAGCACTTCTCGCAGCCGAGCCAGCCGCGTCGACGAGAAGCCACCAGTAGCCACCCGTCTCCTCCCATCCGGTCTGCCCGCCGGCCACCTCTGCTGCGCGACGAGGCGTGTTCGCGGAGATGCTGCGGAACGGACCTCGTCGGATCAGTACGGCTGACCGACGGTATCGAACCGGTACGACAGATTGACGCCCGCACCCGCTGCGCGGATGCCAGCTCGGGCATCCTGCCGACGGTTCGTGCCGGTGGCGCGAGGGTCAACCGGTGGCCGGCCCGGGTGCCCCATGTCGGGCCGCCTCGGGACCCGGTACCGCTCCGGCCGGCCGCTGGTGCGGCGGGACGACCGCTGCGGGGTCTGCTGGTTCGCTCCGGTTGCCGGCGGCTCCGGGAACCAGCCGGTCGGCCGCTCCGGTGACCTCTTGCAACGCGGCGCGCGCCAGCACCTGCTGGAGGGTCACGGTGCGCTCGGAGCGGCCCCGCCCGATGAAACTGACGGCCCAGTGCAGCACGGCGGTGACCCGGTTCTTGAAGCCGACCAGGTACAGCAGGTGCACCGCGAGCCAGAGCAGCCACCCGGTGAAGCCGGACAGCCGCAGCCGGCCCACGGTGGCCACCGCCGAGAAGCGCGAGATGGTGGCCATGCTCCCCTTGTCTCGGTACCGGAACGGCTGTCGCGTCGGCTCGCCGCGTAGCCGCCGGATGATCTGCCGGGCCGCGTGCTGGCCACCCTGAATCGCCACCTGGGCGACGCCCGGCAGTCGGTCAAGCGCCATCAGGTCACCGACGACGAACACCTCCGGGTACCCGGGGAGGGTGCAGTCCGGCTCGACCATTACCCGGCCGGCCCGGTCGGTCTCGGCGCCGGCGGCGGCCGCCAGGCGGGCCCCGAGCGGGGATCCCGACACCCCGGCCGCCCAGATCTTCGTCATGCATCCGATTCGACTTCGTTCACCGTCGCTGTCGACCAGATCGATGCCGGCGTCGTCGACGCCCACCACTGTGGTGCCCAACGCCACCTCGATGCCGAGACGGCGCAACTGCCGCAGTGCCTTGGCGGACAACTGCTCGCCGAACGTGCCGAGGACCGAATCAGCCGCGTCCAACAGCACGATGCGCGCCTTGCGCGGGTCGATCCGCCGGAACTCGCCCGGCAGGGTGCGGTGAGCCAACTCGGCGATCTGCCCGGCCATCTCCACGCCGGTCGGTCCGGCACCGACCACCACGAACGTCATCCACCGCTCGACCGCCGCCGGGTCGGTTTCCAGCTCGGCCAGCTCGAACGCCCCGAAGATGCGTCCGCGCAGTTCGAGTGCGTCGTCGATGCTCTTCATACCGGGCGCGTGCTCGGCGAACTCGTCGTGCCCGAAGTACGACTGCGCTGCGCCGGCCGCGACGATGAGGCTGTCGTATTCCGTCGTGAACGTGGTCAGCGGCGCGTTCGCGGTGACGGTGCGGCGTTCCAGGTCGATGTCGGTGACCTCGCCGAGCAGGACCTCGACGTTGCGCTGGCGGCGCAGGATCTCCCGGGTCGCCGGCGCCACCTCGCCGGGCGAGAGGATGCCGGTGGCGACCTGGTACAGCAGTGGTTGGAACAGGTGGTGGGTGGTACGCGCGACAATCGTCACGTCCACCGGCGCGCGGCGTAGTGCCTTCGCCGCGAACAGACCGCCGAAACCGGAGCCGACGATCACCACCCGGTGCCGTCGTTCACCGATGTCCGCGCCGTTCACGGTCCTGCTGTCCTTCACTGCGCCCTCCGTCCCGCTCGATCCGCGCCCCTCGGTGCCGCCCTGTCGCCCGCAAGCCGTTCCCGGCCATGAGTGCCGGTCATTGTTCCTGGTTACCGGTGCGGCGGTCGCGAAACACGAACTCCAGAGTCCGTGTCGAAGTCCTCGGCCGGGCCGAGGCGGCGTCCGGCTGGGCCCGCCGCCTCGACAAGCGACGTCGACCCGGACCTTAGCCGCCGCGTCGGGTGATCTGCCTGACGACGGCGTACGCACCCGGAGCGGTCAGCTGCGCGGGCTGTCGGCCGCGCGGGCGACGAGAGCGGCCGCGACGTCACGGACCTTGCGGTTGGTGTCCTGGGAGATCTTCGACAGCAGCGCGAACGCCTCCTCGGGCGAGCAGCGCCGTTCGCCCATGATGATCCCCTTGGCCTGCTCGATCACCGCCCGGCCGCGCATCGCCTCCTGCATCTGTTCCGCCAGGCTGGCGGCGTTGTCGTACAGGTGGGCGTTGGCCAGGGCGACGGCGGCGTACGCCGCGAAGCGCTCGGCGAGGTTGACCGCCTCCGCGTCGAATGCGTGCGCCCGTTCGGCGTAGACGTTGAGAGCACCGACCACTGCCTCCTGGATCGGCAGGCCGATCGACAGGGAGCTGCCGACACCTCGATCCCGGGCGTACCGCGCCCAGCCCGGCCAACGCGGCTCGGCTGCCGTGTCCGGCACGCTCACCGAGCCACCGCTGGGCGAGGAATCCAGGCAGGGGCCGAACCCGTTCCGGTACTGCCAGTCGTCCAGATCCTTCGCCAGATCGCTGGTGGACGCCAGGGTGCGCGCGTTCCCGGCCCGGACCAGCGTCACTGAGACGTCGCGGCTTCCGGGCACGGTCCGGCTGGCCAGCTGCGAGACCCGTTGCAGCATGTCCTCGACACTTGTCTCGTCGAGGCGGATCCGTCCCAGTTCGGTGAAGGCGGCCTCGGGGACCTGTGACGCCTCGTCCATGGCTGTCTCCTCGTCCTTCGTGTGCCCTTGCCCCTCGGATCGGTCAACAAGAACGGGGAAGCGGGGCCGTTGCCAGCCCCGAAGGGCCGACGTTGGGGGAACTAGCCCTGAGCCCGTACCCGAAGCCTGGCGGAGCCACACCGGCACTTCGGGAGGAATGTGGCACCAGATCCGGCCTGCTTGAGCGCAGCAGGGCGCAGCGGCGGCCGACCCGGGGCAAGCGATGAGCGCGTCGTCGAAGGCACGGTTAAGATGACCGAGGGTCAAGACATGCGCCCGAGCCCTACCCTGCCCTGGTACGCCCAGGCAGGGTCTGCCGACCCTCACGAAGGGCGCCATGTCGACAAATGAGCACGTGCGTAACCCGTCTGCCAGCCCCACCAGGCCCATCATGTCGTTGCAACTTGTCACCAGCGGTGCGGACAGGCTGATCACCGTCACCGGCGAGATCGACATGAGCAACGCCCACCTGATCGTCGAACTCGCCGAACTCGCCCTCCGCGACCGGCTCACCCGACTCGTCCTCGACCTTTCGGGGGTCACCTTCTTCAGTGCCCACGGGATCGCGGCCCTGCTCCACGTGCGCGAGGCTGCCGTCAACCGTGCCATCCCGCTGCTGCTCGCCGACCCGGCACCGTGCGTCACCTGCCTCGCCGCGCTGGCGGGTGTCCTGTCCGAGTTCACCCTGGAAGCCGGACAGCCGCAGCCGCTGACCGCCAGGCAGCAGGTCAGGGAGCCGGTGTCGCTGGCGCCGTCGACGTTGTAGAGGGCGAACCGTGCGGTGCCCCACGACCACCACGGCCGTCCGCCGCCCGTCGTCCGCCCGTGGCATGGTCAGCTCTCCGGCGGTACGGCGGAAGCCGGGGGAATTCGTCGGCCGACCGGTGCTGGGCGGCGGTGAACCACAGCATGCTGACCAGCTCGATGCCGAGCCCGGCGAGTGCGTACGCGGCGACGACCGCGGGTGCGTGAGCCGCCCGACATGGCGCAACGCCCGGTCCGGACCCGTCACCGCTGCCGCTGCCTGCCGGGTCGGTGCACCCGCACATCAGGCTCGGCGGATGGCCCGGACGACGTTCATTGGTCCGATCTCACCGGCCAGTCCGGCCTCGGTCAACTCAGTGAGCAGGACCTCGGGTGAGAGGACGTGCCAGTGGTAGGCGGCGTGCTCCTCCCGCAGGACGGTGCCGTCGGTGTCCAGTGTCCGGTAGCGCATCCGCCAGGTCACCGCGTCCGGGCCGGACGGCTCGGCGGACCCGCCACCTTCGTAGCTGTGGCGGCCCATCGGGACCGCGCCGAAGACGGTGAACGGCACCGATGTCGGCTCCGCGGGGGGCTGCAGGTTCAGCGCCAGCGGCGCGCCGGGAGCGAGATGTCCGGCCACCCGCCGCAGGAACGTCCGGCGTCCGTCCGGGTCGAGGTGGCCGATCATGTTCATCGCCAGTACGGCACCGAGGCTGTCGGGCAGCTCGACATCGAGTGCGTGGCCGGCCACCACGGTGACCCGTTGCCGCAGTGCCGGATCTGCGGCCACGCGGGACAGCAGCACCGCCCGTAGCACCGCTGACGGCTCCACGGCGATCAGGTCGGCATCCGGGACGGCCGCGGCGAGCACCTCGGTTCCCAGGCCACTGCCAGCGCCAACGTCGAGCAGCACCGCGTCACCGACCGCGCCGCGCAGCGCCTCGGCCACCGGCGTACGCAGAGCCTGCCAGGCCGGCTCACTGAGCAGGTGCAGGTACTCCCCGGAGATCTCGTACTCGTCGCCCATCCCGGACATCCTACAGAAATGAAAACCAGTACCGGTAAGGTGTGACGCGACCTCTCGACGAAGGAGTCTCTGATGGCCGTACCGAAGCGGAAGATGTCGCGGTCGAACACCCGTCACCGGCGGGCGCAGTGGAAGGCGGCGGTGCCGCAGTTGACCCCGTGTCCGTGCCCGCGCAGGGAGATGGTGGTGCCGCACCGGGCATGTGCGCACTGTGGTCTGTACAAGGGACGTCAGGTGGTGGAGCAGCCGTGACCGGTCGGCTGCCGGTGACGGTGCTCTCCGGTTTCCTGGGTGCCGGGAAGACGAGCCTGCTCAACCATGTCCTGGCGAATCGGGACGGGCTGCGGGTGGCGGTGATCGTGAACGACATGAGTGAGGTGAACATCGACGCCGCGCTGGTGCGTGACGGTGGGGCGTTGTCGCGGACGGAGGAGCGGCTTGTCGAGTTGACCAACGGCTGTATCTGCTGCACGTTGCGCGACGATCTGTTGGACGAGGTGGCCCGGTTGGCGCGGCTGGGTCGGTTCGACTACCTGTTGATCGAGTCCAGTGGGATCTCCGAGCCGATGCCGGTGGCCGCCACGTTCGCCTTCGGGGTGGAGGACGGGCAGGTCCTCGACGATCTGGCCCGGCTGGACACGACAGTCACCGTGGTCGACGCGGCGGGTCTGCTGGCCCGCATTGAGGCGGGGGAGACGCTTCAGGCGCGTGGCCTGGCCGCGTACGAGGGTGACGACCGCAGCATCGCCGACCTGCTTGTCGATCAGATCGAGTTCGCCGACGTGCTGGTGGTCAACAAGACCGACCTGGTGGCTGCGGACGACCTGGCGGTGGTGGAGGCGCTGTTGACCCGGCTGAATCCCGCGGCCCGGCAGATTCGGGCGCGGCACGGGCGGGTGTCGCCGGTGGAGATCCTGAACACCGGCCGGTTCGATCTGGAGCGGGCGGAGACCGCACCTGGCTGGGTGGCCGAGCTCAACGGTGAGCATGTGCCGGAGACCGAGGAGTACGGCATCTCCGGCATCGTGTTCCGGGACCACCGGCCGTTTCATCCGCAGCGGCTGTGGGGTCTGCTCGCCGCCGGTCTGGACGACTTCGGGGTGGTGCGGTCGAAGGGGTTTCTGTGGTTGGCCAGTCGCCCGGACGTGCAGGCACTGTGGTCGCAGGCCGGCCCGTCCGGGCGCTGCGACCCGGTCGGTGTCCCGGTCGCGGTGTCCGGACAGTGGCCGGAGGATTCCGCGGAACGGGCGGAACTGGCCGAGCGGTGGCATCCGGTCTTCGGCGACCGGCAGCAGGAGCTGGTGCTCATCGGCGTGGGTCTGGACGGCGACGGGCTACGGGCCGCGTTGACCGGCTGTCTGCTCACCGACGCCGAGATCGCCGCAGGCGAGGCCGTCTGGCGGGCCCTGCCCGACCCGTTCCCCGAGTGGGATCTCGGCGACCTGCACGACCATGACCACCCCGATCTTGCCCAGGTCTGACATGTCGGGGCAGCCGGCTGCTGACGACGTGGCCCGGTGGCGGCGGGGATGGGAAGCCATGATGCGCTACTACCAACCCGACCGAGACCAGCTCCTTGCCGCCGGTCTCACCGCCGTCGAGAACATCCACGGGCGCGGCCCGGCGCGGGTCCTCGACATCGGCGGCGGGCCGGGCACCACCGCGGAGGCGATGCTGCGGCGCTGGCCTGACGCGCAGCTCACTGTGCTCGATGTCGACCCGGTCCTGCTGATCCTCACCGACGTGGCCCTGCCCCACGTCCGTACGGTCCGAGCCGATCTCGGCACCGCGCAGTGGCTCGCGCCGACCGGTGGACCGTACGACGTGGTCTCGGCGTGGATGACCGTGCACTACCTGTCCGAGGACCGCGTATCCGACTGGTACTCCGAGGTCCGACAGGTGCTACGGCCGGGTGGTCTGTTGCTCGTCGCCGACGCCGTGCGCAAGCCCGAGGCCGTCGGGGCGCGGCGACCGGGTGCCGGAGCCGATCCCTGGTCCGCCTGGTGGAGCACGCTGGCCGGCACGCCGGCGATGACATCCCTGCTACGCGAACGCGCGGACGTCCTGGCCGGCCTCGGCTGCGCGGAGTTCGTCGCACCGATCGGCTGGCATCGTCACACGGCCCGGCGAGCGGGATACACCGACGCGGAGTTGCTCTTCCATCGGGGTGACCACGCACTTATGGCATTTCACCCGCCAGCGGACCGGCCCTGAGCAGCTCCGTCGGCACGTGTCGCGTCACGTGTCGGCGCAGGCGGCGCAGGTACCCCTGAGGTCTAGTCGGTCGGGGTGTGGGACGAAGCCGGTGTGTCGGTGTAGCCCGCTGAGCCAGCTTGTCACGACGTCCGGCGGGCACTCGATCACCGCGTCGCAGCGGGTGCAGATCAGGTGCTGGTGCGGTGTGGCACCGCAGTGGCGGTAGGCGCGTTGGCCGTCCAGGTCGAAGATGTGCAGCAGTCCGACGTCGGCGAGACTGTGCAGCGCACGGTAGACGGTGGTCAGCCCGATGGGCCGCACGCAGCGGGTGAGCTCGGCGTGTATCTCCTGAGCGGTGAGCGGGCGGGCGCGTCCGGCCAACAGCGCCAGGACGGCGCGGCGCTGCGCGGTGGATGCCAGGCCCGCACTCCGCAACTGCGCGTCCGGGACGAAGGGCGGCGTGGTGGTCATGGCGGTTCAGGGGCGTACGCCAAGGTGCACGCTGCGGGTGGAGACACGGAACAGGTCGCTGCGGTGGCCCAACCACGTCCGGGCGGCGTCGATCAGCTGCGGCGACAACGGCATCGCACTCCTCCCTGGCGCGCCACTGAAAACCGTTGTCATTATATCCAGGAGGGTGCCGGCGAGGTGAAGGCCGCTCGGGCGGGCCTCCGCAGGCAGGCGCGACCGGTTTGTGGCAACTGCCCGCGGGGTCCGCTACCCGCGCGACCTGCGCGGAAAGGAGCGGTTGTGGTTCTGCTGCCGCACAGGCCCGCACCGGTCTCGGAGCTCACCCGGTCAGGACGTTGGGCGGGGGGACGAGGCGGCGGAAGGACTCCGCCGCTTGCTGGATCTGCGCTCCAGCCTCGCGGAGCACCTGCTCGCCGTGGCCGGGGAGCAGCACGTCGATGTTCCGGGCGGCCAGTGCGACGACGGTGTCGGCGTACCTGTCGAGTCGGCAGTCGTGGATCGCCTGGAGGCTCACCCGTCCGCCGGCGAACAGGCAGTCCCCGCTGAACAGGATGCGCTGCCCGGCGCGGCGGAGCAGCACGACGAGGTGGCCGTCGCAGTGGCCGGGTGCGGCGATGATCTCGATGCTCAGGCGGCCCGTGTCGATGGTGTCGCCGTCGCCGACGACGCGGTCGACGGTCGCGGGGGAGAGGCGGTAGTCGGCCGGGTAGATGCCGGCCGCGCGGGCCGGGGCCAGGGAGGTACCTGATTCGTCGGCCACCGCCAGCGCCGTACGGGTTTCGGCGCTGGCGATGACGGGCAGCCCGGCGGCGTGAGCGGCGGCGGTGCCGCCCGCGTGGTCGGCGTGGTAGTGCGTGACGACCGCTCCGGCCAGTGCGGCCGGATCGCAGACCTCGGCGATGTTGGCCAGCCACGCGTCGGCGCCGAGGCCGGTGCCGGTGTCGACGAGCAGGCCACCGGTGCCGTCCCAGATCAGATAGCAGTGACAGTCGTGCGGATCGGTGAGCACGTCGGGGTGGGTTCCGCTGCCGACCAGCCAGACGGAGTCGACGATCTCGACGGCGGGCACCGTCAGCTCCCGGTGACCGGGCCGGCGGGATCGGGCCGGACCGCCACGACGTCGACCTCGACCAGGATTCCGGCGAGGGTGCTGCCGACTGTGGTTCGGACCGGGTACGGCGGCCGGAAGCGCTTCGCGTACACATCGTTGTAGGCGGCGAAATCGCGGTCCAGGTGTTGCAGGTGGACGGTGGCCTTGACCACGTCGCCGAGCCCGAGGCCGACGGTGCGCAGCGCCCCCTCGACGTTGTCGAGCACCTGCTCGGTCTGGGCGGTGATGCCCTCCGGAACGACGCCGGTGGCGGGGTCCTGCGGGCCGAACCCGGCCGTCCAGACGATCGTTCCGGTGTCGACGACGTGGCTGTACGGGCCCGCCGGTGTCGGTAGGTCGGGCCTGGTGTGCGCGGTCCAGGTCATGGGTGCCTCCTGCGTCGTGCTGTCTCACTCATCGGGTTCGCCGCCCGGGGACCGGTCGGCGTTACGGGACAGGTCGGAACGGACCTCGTACCGGTCGTGGCGGTATCGGGACCGGGAGCGGTGGGCCGGACGGCGGTTGGTGTCGTAGAAGACGTCCACGATCTCCAGCGCCGGGGCGTGTTCGGCCAGGCCGAGCAGCTGAGCGTCGCGCGAGGGTGCGGGTACGGCGCGGACCAGGCGCCGGGCCGAGGCCATGACGACCCCCGCCGTCGCGAGGATCTCGTGCAGTGACTGTTCGAGGTCGGCGTCGTCGAGGATGCGTTGGAACCGGGCGGGAAGGTACGCGTCCTCCAGGCACATCGGTTCGTCGTCGGCGAACCGCAGCCGCTCCAGCCGGATCACCGGGACGCCGGCGTCGAGGCCGAGGTCGAGGGCGATCTCGGGGGTGGCGGAGACCTCCTCGATCGCGATGAGCCGGCTGCTCGGGCGCAGGCCGCGGGCCCGCATGTCCTCGCTGAAGGAGGTCAGGTTCGGACCCATCGCCACGGTGGGACGCCGGACGAAGGTGCCCAGGCCGGGGACACGTTCCACGCGTCCGTCGCTGGCCAGCGCGTCGAGCGCCTGCCGGACCGTCATCCGGCTGACCGCGAAGTGGGCGGCCAGTTCCTTCTCGGCGGGCAGTCGTGAGCCGACCGGGAGTTGCCGGCACTGCTCCCGAAGCTCGTTCGTGATCGCGACGTGTTTCGGCGTTGACATGAGGTGATCATCCCGTAGTTCCCGTTGTCGCCCGTACCCGACCGGTCCCTGATGTCGGTCAGTCCCGATTCATGTCTTGACTGGTCTAGACCGCAGCGGTAGCGTCCGGAACCATATTCCAATGAACATCCAACCGTCTAGCCCGCAGGGGCATCGTAAGCCGCGCCACGGCTCGTGACGATCCCCAGCAGGTCGCGGAATCACCGGAACGCCGTCAGAGGAGTGGCAGCTCATGAGGTACGGAAAGTTCAAGCGGCTGACCGCCGTGGCCGCCGTGTCGGTGTTGGGCCTCGCGGCCGCCGCCTGCGGCGGATCCAGTGGACCGGCCGGCAACGACAAGACGCTCGTGCTGTGGCACATGGAGCAGCCGCCGAACCGGGTC
Organism: Micromonospora sp. NPDC049891; assembly: GCF_040660295.1. Taxonomy (NCBI): domain Bacteria; kingdom Bacillati; phylum Actinomycetota; class Actinomycetes; order Micromonosporales; family Micromonosporaceae; genus Micromonospora; species Micromonospora sp. NPDC049891. Next base: position 20,809 of record NZ_JBFAML010000015.1, on the reverse strand, counting down.
CAGGGGTTCCAGCAGCTGATCGACGCCTACAACGCCACCGACCCGGAGTACCAGGTCCAGGCGCAGGTCCAGGACTGGAACCAGATCTACACGAAGATCTCGGGCGCGGTGCAGTCGCAGACACAGCCCGACATCCTGTTCACCATTCCCGACTTCACCACCTACGTGCGCCCGCTCGGCGGGGTCCGGCCGGTGACCTCACTGGTGGAGGAACTCGACCAGGCGCACACCTTCGGCGAGGCGGCCAAGGCGCCGTACCGGGACGACGACGAGTACTGGGCGGTGCCGCTGTTCGGCATGGTGCAGATGCTCTGGTACCGCACCGACCTGCTCCAGGCTGCCGGCATCACCGAGCCCCCGCGCACCACCGCCGAGCTGCTGACCGCGGCCGAGCGACTGAACTCCGGTGACCGGAGCGGGATCGCCCTACCGGCCGGTCGTAACCTCGCCACCGACCAGGTCCTCTACAGCCTGATGCTGACCACCGGGGCGGGGAACTTCTTCACCGAGTCCGGTGAGGTCAACTTCAACACCCCCGAGACGGTGCGGGCTCTCACCCTCTACCGGGATCTGCTGAAGTTCTCGCCGAGCGACAGCGGTAACTACTCCTGGGGCGAGCCCCAGGCCGCCTTCAACAGTGGCGCGGCGGCAATGGCGATCGAGAAGGGACAGTACCTCGCCCCGTTCGAGGAGGAGTCCGGCCGACCCGCGAGTGACCTGGGCTGTGCCCCGATCCCGGTGGCGGAGTCCGGAGGCCAGCCGGGCAGCATCTACTACTCCAACGCCGCGATGGTGATGTCGAAGGACGACGAGAGGGCCGCCGGCGCCGAGGCGTTCCTGAAGTTCGTCCTGCAGCCGGAGAACTACGGCACCCTGCTCAACTCCGAGCCGGGTCTGTTCCTTCCGTTGACCGCCGACGGCGCGACCGCCGAGTCGTGGACCAGCAACGAGGTCGTCCAGAAGTACCGAGGCTGCGTCGACGCCATGCTGAAGCAGTCGGAGACGGGTGCACTGTTCGGTTTCGTCGACGGCCAGTACGTCGACAGCGTCGGCAAGATCTCCGGACAGAACGTGCTGGCCCAGGTGGTGCAGCGGATGTACAGCAACGGTGAGTCGCCTGAGGCCGCGGCTCAGTGGGGTGAGGAGCAGATGCGGGCGGCGGTCGCTGAATGAGCGCCCCCGACCTGACCGCTCCGGGTCCGGAGGGCATCCTCCGGGCCCGGACGGGCCCCTCCGGATCCGGCGTGCCGGCGGCGGGCCGTGCCCGGCGCCGCCGGCCCTGGACCTTCCACCTGCTCGGGTACGCCCTCGTCGCGCCGCTCGGACTGCTCATGCTCGGCGTGATCGGCTACCCCCTGATCAACACCGTGCTGCTGAGCATGCAGAACCAGGGAGTCGTGGGTAGCCAGTCGACATTCGTCGGCTTCGAGAACTACGCCCAGGCACTCACCGACGGCGCGTTCTGGGCAGCCATCGGCCGCTCCGGCATCTGGCTCTTCGGCAACCTTCTGGTGCAGACGCTCATGGCCTTCGGCACGGCGCTGATCATCGGAGGGCGTAGCCGCTGGTCCCGGGCGTCGCGGACGTGGGTGCTCTTTCCGTGGGTGATCCCGACCGTCGCCGTCGCCGTCATCTGGCAGTGGCTGAGCAACAGCAACTACGGCATCGTGCCGAAGATCGCCAGCGCGGTCGGCATCGACGGACTCGGCAGCCCCTTCGGTGACAGTGCCCTGGCGATGCCGGCACTGATCCTGATGAACAGCTGGCACTGGTTCCCGCTCGGCGCGGTCGTCATCTTCGGTGCGCTGCAGACGATCCCGAACGAGATCTACGAGGCCGCCCGGGTGGACGGCGCCAACGCGTGGCGGATGTTCTGGCGGATCACCTTCCCACTGCTGCAACCGGTGCTCTTCGCCCTCGGCCTGGTCGGGTCACTCTGGTCGTTCAACATCGTCGACTCGATCTACCTGGTGACCAAGGGCGGCCCCGCCGACGCGTCGATGACCGCGCCCGTCTTCATCTACAACAAGGCCTTCAACCAGTTCCAGGCCAGCGACGCCGCCGCCGTCAGCGTGGTCACCATCATCCTGCTGGCCGCCGTCGCAGCCGTCTACATCCGGGCCGCGAAGCCGAAGGAGGACCAGTGACGTCCCGCCTGCCCTGGGCGCGACTGCCGCGCCTGGTCACCTGGATCCTGCTCACCGTCGTCGTGATCGGCCCGCTCTACTGGGTCACCATCTCGTCGTTCAAGGACCGCGAGGAGATCCTGCGGACCACGCCGACCCTGATCCCGACGAACCCGACGCTCGACAACTTCCGGCAGCTCTTCACCGCCACGGACTACCCGAGCTATCTCACCAACAGCTTCATCGTCGCGCTGCTCACCGCGCTGTTCACCGTGCTTGTCTCCTTCGCGGCGGCGTACGGGCTCTACCGGTTGCGCATCCCCGGTGGCAACAAGGTGGCCGGGCTCATCCTGGTGGCGTACATGATCCCCGGGACGCTGCTGCTGGTACCGCTCTACCAGTCGTTCGCCGCGGTGCAGCTGATCGACACCCGCAACGCGCTGGTGATCGTGAACGTGGCCTTCACCGCGCCGTTCTGCACCTGGCTGCTGCGCGGCTTCTTCATGGCCATCCCGCGCGACATCGACGAGGCCGCGGCGGTCGACGGTGCCGGACCGGTCCGGATGATGCTCCGGATCGTCCTGCCGCTGCTGGCCCCGGGGATCGCCACCGTCGCCGTCTACGCCTTCGTCTTCTCCTGGACGGAGTTCGTGTTCGCCTCGCAGTTGGTCGTCAGCGACCAGCTCAAGACCCTGCCCATCGGCCTCAGCGCGATCATGGGGCAGTACACGGTGAACTGGGGTCTGCTGATGGCCGGCACGGTCTGCACGATCATTCCCGCCATCGTCCCGTTCCTCTTCGCCGGGCGGTACTTCGTCGGCGGCCTGACCACGGGAGCGCTCAAGTGACCATTCGACAGCCGGCCGTCACCGGCCGGGCAGCGGACTGGTCGCCGGCGGACGTGACCGCCGCCAACTACGCGACGAGGGTCCAGGCCCTGCTCGGCGACGCCCTACGGGAAGAACTTCCCGCGGTACGTCGGGCGGCGGCGCTGGTCGCCGACACGTTCACCGCGGAAGGTCTGTTCTACATCTTCGGCAGCGGGCACTCGCACATGTTCGGCGAGGAGGCGTTCTACCGGGCCGGCGGCGCGGTACGGGTCTGCCCGGTCCTCAAGCCGGCGCACATGCTGCACGAGGGCGCGGTGCACAGCACCGTACTGGAGCGGCAGAGCGGTCACGCCGCTCCGCTGCTCGACGGGTACCGGCTGGACCCCACCCGGGACGTCATGCTGATCGCCTCCAACTCGGGCGCGAACGCCTTCCCGGTCGAGGTCGCTCAGACGGTCAAGGCGCGGGGCGTACCGCTGATCGCGATCACGTCCCGCCGGTACGCCTCGTCGATCGACCGCTCCGGGCCGCGGCTGCACGACATCGCCGACGTGGTGATCGACAACCATTGTCCGCCCGGCGACGCGGTCGTGCCGCTCGGCCCGGACCTGCCCTCCGCCGGTCCGTCGTCGACAGTCGTCGGTCTCGCCCTGCTCGACGCGATCATCGTCGAGGCACTCGGGATCCAGTTGCGGCGCGGCGAGAAACCTGAGGTTTTCATGAGCGCGAACATGCCCGGCGCAGCCGCGCACAACGCCGAGTCGGCCCGCCGGCTGTCCCCCCTCGTCCCGCATCTGTAGGACCACCCGATTGGAGAAGCACCGTGAAGATCAGCTTTGAAGTCTGGCCCAACATGCCGTGGGGGCGCCTGGAAGCCGCCGGCCCGGCCTGGAACTCCTGGGGTGACAAGCCGGCGGCCTGGTGCGTCGAGCAGACCGCGAAGTACGGGTACGACGGTGTCGACTTCATCTTCGCCAAGCTGCTGGAGGTGCCGAAGGCCGAATACGACCAGCAACTGCTGGACGTACGCGCCGCGGCGGAGCGGACCGGCATCGACATCGGCTACCTCGGCCACCACACCACCTTCGTCAGCCCCCGTGAGTTCGACCGCGAACGCGGGATCGAGTCGTTCAAGAAGGCACTGGACGCGGCGGCCGTGCTCGGCGCCAAGTCGGTCTGCACGCTCATCGGTGACGGCTACTACGACCCACCGCTGAACGTCCTGCTGACCCGTAAGGAAGCCTGGCGGCAGTGCCGGGAAGCGATCACCGAGGTCTGCGCGCACGCTTCCGGTCTCGGCCTCAACGTCAGCATCGAACTGTTGCAGGGCACCATCCTCAACCGGGTCGAGCTGATCGAGCGGATGTTCGACGAGGTCGGCGCCAGCAACCTGCGGATGACGATGGACACCGGGGCGTTCTACGTCGCGGTGAAACCGTTCATGAACGTCAAGCAGGCGATCAAGCGGCTCGCCCCGTACATCGACATCGTCCAGATCAAGGACGAGGTGGGGTTGCCGACGATCGTGCACAGCAACCACATCTGGTTCGGCGGCGGGCTTGTCGATTTCCGGGAGACCTACGAGGCGCTCGCGGAGATCAACTTCGACGGGTACGTGAGCGTCGAGTGGGAAGGCTGGCAGGTCGGCGGGAACATCGGCGTCGGCGAGCCGGCCGGTGTGGGACTTGCCGACTTCGACCGGGTCGCCGAGGAGTCCCTTGAATACCTGATGGAGTTCGGCTTCGTACCCCGGCGGGGTCGTTGACCGGCCGTCCACCCGGCGCCATCCTCGTCGGCCTGGACCTGGGCACCACCGGCGCGAAGGTCGTGGTCGTCGACGCGGGCACCGGAACCACGCTGGCCCGATCGCACCGGGACTACCCCTCGGACACCAGCCACGCCGGGCGGCACGAGCAGGACCCGGCGCACTGGTGGACGGCGTCGGCCGGGGCGCTGCGGGAGGCGCTGGCCGGCGTCGACGCCAGGTCCGTCGTCGCTGTCGGCCTGAGTGGACACATGCACTCGGTGGCCCTGTTCGACGCCCACGACCAGCCCGTACGACCCGCGCTGACCTGGGCCGACCGCCGGGCCGCCGAGCAGGTGCACGAGCTGCGCCAACACGGCACACTGGTCGGCGAACTGACCGGGAACCCGGTGGTCGAGGCGTTCACCGCCCCCAAGCTGGCCTGGGTCGCGGCCCATGAACCCGACGCGGTGCGCCGGGCCGTGCGCCTGGTCCAGCCCAAGGACGTGCTTCGTCACCACCTCACCGGCGACTGGGGTACGGACCACACCGACGCCGCCGGCACCCTGCTGTACGACGTACACCGGCGGCGGTGGGAGCCGAGGCTCTGGGCCCTGTGTGGGACCGACGAGCGACTCGCGCCGGCCGTGTCCGGATCGGCGGAGATCGTCGGCACGGTGCTGGCCGGCGCGGCCGAGGCGACCGGACTACCGGCCGGCACCCCGGTGGTCGCCGGAGCGGGTGACGTCTCCTGCGCGGCGCTCGGCGCCGGCGCGGTGACCGGCGGTCAGGTCTACGTCAACGTCGGCACCGCCGCGCAGATCATCACCCCGCTGGACGCCCCGCGTCCCGACATCGACCGCTTCGTCTTCGCCCGCGCCGGTGAGGACGGCTTCCTCGGCATGGTCTCCTCGTACGCCGCTGGACTGGCGATCCGGTGGTCCGAGCGGAACCTGCTGCCGACAAGCGGAACGGACCACCGCGAGGGCGGCACCGACGGGACGGCGGACCGGTTGGCCCGCGACAGTGCGCCCGGCGCACGAGGGCTGACCTTCCTGCCGTACCTCCTCGGCGCCAGTGCCCCGATCCACGACCCGCACGCCCGGGCCGCGCTGCTCGGCATCGGTCCGGAACACGGACCTGCCGACATCGCCCGCGCCGCGCTGGAAGGTGTCGCGTACGCCTGCGCCGCCGCCGTGGACCAGCTCCTCGACGGCGCGGGCACCGCGACCGGGATCCGGGTCGGTGGCGGAGTGACCCGGTCCGAGATCTGGTGCGAAGCCTTCGCGGCCATGTTCGACGTGCCCGTGCGCCGACTGCGTCAGGACGCCTCACCGCGCGGCGCTGTCGCGCTGGCCGGCATCGGTGCCGGCGTGTGGCCCGACGTCGCGACGGCCGGTACGGTCCTCGACGACAGCGAGCCGCTGCCGGTGACCGGCCAGCACCGGGCCGCCTACCGCCAGGCCCGCCGCCGCTACGACGCCGTCGCGGCCGCGACGACCGCGCTCTCCGGTGAGCAGGGCTCCGGCGCGGGAGTGGACCGATGACCGGCCCGGCCGGCCCGGGCACCGCCGCGGGACTCGCGGCGCGGCTGGATTTGGACGCGATCGTCGCGGAGGCGTCCCGACTGATCGCGATCGAGGGCCATCAGGACCACCCCGGCGAGGAACGGGCCGTCGCCGACCACGTCGCCGAACGGTTGCGCTCCGGCGGAGCCGAGGTCGAGCTGCAGCCGGTGGTGGGGGACCGGGTCAACGTCATCGCCCGGTTGCGCGGTGGTCGACCGGGGCCGACGTTGATGCTCAACGCGCATCTGGACACCGTGCCGCCGTACGGCATGACCGACGGCCTGCGTCCCCGGGTCGCCGACGGGCGACTCTGGGGTCGGGGCGCGACCGACATGAAGGGTGCCCTCGCCGCGATGACAGCCGTCGTCGAGCTGCTGGCCGCACCGGACGTCGACTTCGCCGGGGAGTTGCTGCTCACCGGTGTCGCCGGGGAGGAGAACGGCAGCCCCGGCATGCGGGCGCTTGTCGAGGCGGGGGTGACCGCCGACTTCGCGATCGTGGGTGAACCGACGATGCTGCGGGTCGGGCGGGCGCACAAGGGGGCCATGTGGGCGCAGGCGACCTTCCGCGGTGTCGCCACCCACGGCAGCGTCCCCGCCGACGGGGTCAACGCCGTCTACCACGCGGCCCGCTTCATCACCGCCGTCGAGCAGAAGCTGACCGACACCCTGGCACGCCGCCACCACCCACTGCTCGGGCCGCCGACCGTCAACGTCGGGATGGTCAACGGTGGGGACCGCCCGCCAATGGTCCCCGCTTCCTGCGTCGTCGCGCTCGACCGCCGGTGGCTGCCCTCGGAGCGGCACGACGAGGTGCTGGCCGAGCTGCGGGCGGTCGTCGCCGACCTACGCCGCGCGGACCCGGCCGTCGACGCCACGGTCGAGGAGATGGACGGCACGGCGACGTTCGTTCACGCCCCGCTCGACTGCCCACCCGACAACCCGTACCTGCGGATGCTCTGCGGTGTGGTCGCGGACCCGGAGCCGGTCGGACTCCAGTTCTGGACCGATGCCGCACTGCTGGCCACCACCGGGATTCCGGCGGTCGTCTGTGGACCCGGCGACATCGCCCAGGCGCACTCGCTGCGGGAGTGGGTCGCCCTCGACCAGCTCCACGGCGCGGCCAAGGTCTACCTTGCTATGGCGCAGCGGATGCTCTCGGTGCGTCCGCACCACACCGACGTCGAGGTAGAGGTATGACCGTGCCCAACATCGAACGGGGACCCGACGGCCTGCGGGCGGTCGAGCGGGCCGCCGCGGTCCTGCAAGCACTCGCCGAACGCCCGTCCGGTGCGGCGCTCACCGAGCTCGGTAAGGCGACCGGGATCCCGACCACCACCGTGCACCGGATGCTCGGTGTGCTGCGCGGTGCCGCCCTGGTGCGGGAGACCGCCGACGGTCGGTACGCGCTGGCTGCCGGCACCGTCACCCTCGCCCACGCGTATCTCGACGGACTGGACCTGCGCCAGGAGGCGCTCGAGGTGATGCGACCGCTGTCGGAGCGGACCGGCGAGACGAGCCACCTCGGTGTGCTCGCTCTGGTCCACGTCGTCTACATCGAGAAGATCGACAGCCCGTCGCCGGTGCGGATGTACAGCCGCGTCGGCCAGACAAACCCGGTGCTGACCACCGCGATCGGCCGGGCCATCCTCGCCCATTCGCCGGGGCACGTCGTCGACGAGGTGCTACAGGCGCAGCACCGGCTCACCGGCGAACCGGTCGACCGGGCGGAGCTCGACGCGCTCTGCGCCCGGGTACGAGCCGACGGCTACGCCTGCGACCTGCAGGAGAACGAGCTCGGCATCTCCTGCGTCGCGGCGCCGGTCTTCGACCACAGCGGACACGTCGTGGCCGGGCTGAGCATCTCGGCGCCGGCCGCCCGATTCGACGCCGCAGGGGCCGCCCGACTCGGCCCGCAGGTTCGCCGGGCCGCCGCCGAACTCTCCGGCCGGCTCGGCTGGAGCGCAGGCGCTGCCGAAGCCACAGGTGTCCCGGCTGGTCCGGGTGCCCAGGCGCCGGCCCCGCGGTCCCGGGGCGGAGCGTCGGGCACGCGGTCCCGGGGCGAGGCGTCGGGCAGGCGGCCGAGGACCTCCAGCACCTCGGCCAAGGTGTCCGGTCCCGCGGAGCAGGAGTCCGGATGAGGACCTTCACGGCCGCGTGTGTCCGGTGTGGACATACGACGGGGTACCCCGCTTACCGTTGCCCGGCCTGCGCGTCCCCGCTGGCGCTCGATCTGGCTCCGGTCGCCGCGGCGGACTGCCGGCCCACCACGGGTCGGGGAGTCTGGCGGTACGCTGGCCTGCTGCCCCGGGTCCGGCACGCCGTGACCCTCGGCGAGGGGGAGACGCCGTTGCTGCCGCTGCGGCACGGCGGTGCGGCAACCCACGTCAAGCTCGAATCGGTCAACCCGTCACTGTCGTTCAAGGACCGGGCGATGGCTCTTGCCGCGTCAGCGGCGCTCGACCACGGGTTGACCGGGCTGGTCCTGGCCTCGACCGGCAACGCGGCAGTCTCGGCCGCCAGCTACGCCGCCGCCGCCGGGCTGCGCTGCCGGGTCTTCTGCGCCACCGGCTCGAATGCCGGCAACAAGCTCGAGACCGCCCGCGCGCACGGCGCCGAGGTGGAACTCGTCGCCGGCCACTACAGCGACGCGTACGCGGCGGCGATCCGCGCCGAGGGCCAGGCCTGGCTCAACGTCACCACCACCTACCGGAATCCGTTGCTGACCGAGGCGTACCGCCCGATCGCCGCCGAGCTTGTCGACGACCTCGGTGGCGTACCCGATGCCGTCGTGGTGCCGGTGGGCGCGGGACCGTTGCTGCGGGGCATCTGGCTCGGCTTCACCGATCTGGTCGCCGCCGGCCTGATCACCAGCGTCCCCCGGATGGTGGGTGTGCAGGCCGAGGCGTGCGCACCACTGGCCCGCGCCTGGGGTGCCGGTTACCGCGGCCGCGAGGAATGGGCGGCCTCGCTGCGGCAGCCGATCGAGGTCGGCCCGACCGCCGCTGCGGCCATCGCCGATGCGCTGCGTGGCTACGAGGACGAGGGCCTGCTGACGCTTGACGCGGTCCGGCGCAGCGGCGGGCGGATCAGCGCCGTCGACGAGCCGGCGATCGCCGAGGCCGGACGCCACCTGGCCCGTCAGGGGCTGTTCGTCGAACCCGCGGCCGCCGCCGCACTCGCGGCCCTGCACGATCTCGCCGTTGCCGGCCCCGGACGCGCCGACACCTGCGTCGCGGTGCTCACCGGCCACGGCGCCAAGGAACCGTCCACCCTGACCGCTGGGAGTGCCCGATGACCGGACCGAGCGACCCGACAAACGGACCCAGCGTGGTCATCGCCGGAGTGGGCCGCTTCGGCGACCTGCACGCCCGGGCATGGGCCGAGGCCGGTGCCCGCATCGTCGGCCTCGTGGACCCGGACGCCGACCGGCTGGCGGAGATGGCGCGTACCCACCGGGTCGAGCGGACCGGCACCGACCTCGCCACCCTCCTCGGCCAGGTTCGACCCGACATCGTGGTCATCGCCTCCGACGAGGCGTCCCACGCCGAGCTGGCCGTGACCGCCCTGACGGCCGGAAGTCACGTGTTCGTCGAGAAGCCGCTCGCGCTCTCCGCAGCCGACGCCTGGCGGATCGCCGATACCGCGCAGGCCCACCAGCGACAGGTGGTGACCGGTCACATCTCCCGGTTCACCGCCCAGATGACCCGGATGCGGGCCCGGGTGGAACGCGGTGCCGTGGGCCGGCTCTGCGCGTTGCGCCTGCGCCGTGACTTCAGCCGCGCCTGGTTTCTCAGCTTCGGTGACCGGGTCGATCCGGTCTGGGAGTCCTGCGTCCACGACATCGACCTGGCGATCTCGTTCGCCGGCACCCGGGTACGCCGGGTGATGGCGATGCGCAGCAGCGCCGCCGGTGACGCGGCACCCAGCGTGGTCACCGCCCTGCTCGAATTCGACAGCGGCGTGATCGCCACCGTCGAGTCCGCCTGGCTCGTGCCGACATCCGCCCCCGGCACCCTCGACGACGGGCCCTTGGACCTCGACGGCGCGATCGTCGGCGAGGCCGAGGTGCTGGGTCTGGACGGGATGCTCAAACAGCGCCTGGTCAGCGACGCGCTTGTGGAATGGACGAAGGCCGGTGTCCAGGTGCCGGACCTGTCCCTGTGGCCGGAGGAGGACGGAGCCGTCGGCGGCGCGTTGCGCCGCGAGGTCCGTTACGCCCTCGCGGTCTGCACCGGCCGGCGTCGTCCGGACCTGATGCCGCTGGAGCAGGCCTGCTGGGGTGTCGAGGCCGCCGAGGCCATCATCGAGTCCCTGCGTACCGGCGCTCTGGTGGAGCCCGCCCGACGCTGACGGCGAGGACGACACCACCGCCGGACCACCGATGTCGATCTGCTCGACGCACTCGGAAGCATTCATCCTAGGACGTCTAAGCGGCTGTGTGGTGTGTCGCCGCAGGCGCGGGACGCCTGTGGACGCTTTCCGGAGACTCGGGCGGGGGACACCCGGCGACGTGCGATCGGGGAGCGGCTGCCGGAGATCAGTGACGCATCCCTCAGTCCCGCTGCGCACCAAGGTGATCTACGGTGGCAGCCGAGGAGCGCAGATGATGTCACGTCCCGGGGTACAACGCGCCCTGATCGCTGCCGTCCAGGTGCTCAGCCTGGCGGTGTGGTTCTCGGCCTCCGCCGTGGTGCCGGCGTTGCGCGAGTCGTGGCAGATCAGCACCGCCGCATCCGTCTGGCTGACCGCGTCCGTCCAACTCGGGTTCGTCGCTGGTGCCGTCACCTCGACCGTGCTCAACCTCGCCGACCGGATGAAGCCGCACCTGCTGATGGCCGGTTGCGCGACGCTCGCCGCCGCCTGCACCGGCATCTTCGCCCTCACCGTTGACGGGCTGACCGGAGCCGTCCCGCTGCGGTTCCTCACCGGTGTCTTCCTGGCCGGGGTGTACCCGGTCGGGATGAAGCTGACCGGCTCCTGGGCGCCGCCCGCCCGCCGAGGGCTCGCGTTCGGCGTCATGATCGGCGCGCTGACCCTCGGCTCGGCGCTACCGCACCTGATCGGCGGGCTGGGCGACCTGCCGTGGCGCGGCGTGATGGGCGCCGCGGCCGGCTGCGCGCTCCTCGGCGCGGTGGTGGCCGTGACCCTCGTGCGGGAAGGCCCGCAGTTCGCACCCGGTGACCCGCCACGTCCGTACCCTCGCTACGCCCTGACGATGTTCCGCCAGCGTGATCCCCGGCTGGTGAACCTGGGCTACTTCGGGCACATGTGGGAGTTGTACGCGCTGTGGACCTGGCTGCCCAGCTTCCTGATCGCGGGCTCGGCGGCCCGGACCGGCCGCGACGACGCGAACGTCAGCCTGCTCGCGTTCCTGGCTATCGGCCTCGCCGGGGTCGCCGGATGTCTGGCCGGCGGATGGGCCGCGGACCGGTTCGGACGGCCCCGGGCCGCCGTCACCGCCCTGGTGGTCAGCGGCGCCTGCTGCCTGGCCTCACCCCTGTTCTTCACCGCGCCGCCCGGCGCCGTCGTCCTGCTCGGCGTGGTGTGGGGGGCCGCGGTGGTCGCGGACTCCGGTGTCTTCTCGACCGCCCTGAGCGAGGTCGCCGACAAGCGGTACGTCGGAACCGCCCTCACCGCGCAGACGGCCATCGGTTTCGCCCTGACCGTCGTCACCATTCAGCTCGTACCCGTGCTGGCCGACGCGGTCGGCTGGCGTTGGGCGTTCCTGCTGCTCGCCCCGGGCCCGCTCGTCGGCGCGCTGGCGATGCGTGCGTTCGGCCAGCAGCCTCTCCGCGCCTGACCGCGGACGGGCACGAGGCAGGGCGCAGCTCGTCAGCACCCGCGCCCGTCGAGTGCCCGCCGCTGCCACGTCCACGACGGGTGCGCTGCCAGGCCAGGTGCTCAGCCATCGGAACGACCCTGGTGATGAGTTCCTTCGTCCGCGCCCGTCATACCTACGACAGGCCACGACGAAGCGGAAGGATGACGTGATGGGTGCGGACACGCGGCTGGAGGAGCTGGGCGTGAACGGTCTGGGCGAGGTGGACGAGTCGGCGTTCTCGGGGCTGGCGCAGCGGCACCGGCGGGAGCTGCACGTGCACTGCTACCGGATGCTCGGGTCGTTCGAGGATGCCGAGGACACCGTGCAGGAGACGTTCCTGCGCGCCTGGCGGCGGCGGGAGACATTCGCGGGGCGGTCCACGTTCCGGGCCTGGCTGTACCGGATCGCCACGAACGCCTGCCTGGATCTGCTTGCCAAGTGCCGGCCGGAGCCGGCGAGCGGCGGCGAGGTGCTGTGGTTGCAGCCCTACCCGGACCGGCTGCTCGACGAACTGGCCGCGGGCGACGCGGACGAGCCGGAGACGGTCGCCGTGGCCCGCGAGACGATCGAGTTGGCGTACCTGGTCGCGGTACAGCATCTCGCGCCACGCCCACGGGCCGTGCTGATCCTGCGGGACGTGCTCGGCTGGCCGGCGAAGGAGGTCGCGGAGCTGCTCGGCGACTCCGTCAACTCGGTGAACAGCGCGCTGCAACGGGCCCGCGCGGGCATGCGGGAACACCTGCCCGCCGAACGGCAGGACTGGACCGGCGGCGAGGAGGACGCCGGGACGCGTGACCTGGTGCGCCGCTACACCGACGCCAGTGTGGCCACGGACATCGACGCGCTCGCCGCACTGCTGCGCGAGGACGTCCGCTGCTCGATGCCACCCACTCCGGGCCTGTACGTCGGCCGCGACACGGTGGTCGCCGACTGGGTCGACAGCGGCTTCGTGGGCATGAAGGGCCTGCGTGCCGTCCACACCTTTGTGAATCGGCAGCCCGCCGTCGCCTTTTACCACTGGCGGATGCGGGAGGGCGCGTACCTGCCGCTGACGATCGACGTGCTGCGGGTCACCGGCGGTGCGATCACCGAGATCGTCACCTTCCACGACGATCAGTTCCCGCGGCTCGGGCTGCCGGAGCGCCTGCCGGCGGACGGCACGGAGTAGTTCCGGTGCGGACGCTCGCGCTGCGCGGCGGCGCGCGTGTCGCCGTGGTCGCGGCCCAGTGGTGCGACACGTTCGCCGTCGTCACCCGCGGACGGGTGCAGCTGGAGTTGCGCGACGGCGAACCCGGGCCGGTCCTCGGCCGCGGCGCCGGGTTCTGGCTGCGCGGCACCGGCGTCCGCGCCCTGCGCAACCCCGGTCGTCGCACGGCCAGGGTGCGCATCTTCACCCGACGGGCCAGGACCGTCACCTGCCAGCTCGCCCAGCCCACACGAACGGTCACCGAACCATGGAGAAACGACATGAGCAGCATCAATGACACCGGGGTCGGCGCGGACCCGGCATCGGGTCGGACCAGCCGGGGTCACCGACTCCGCCGGCTCGTCGGCACCGGCTTCCTCGCCACTGTCGCGGCGATGGCCGCCACCACCCTCGCCGCTGCGCTCGCCCGGGCCCTTGGCGTCGATTTCGAGATCCCCGACGGTGGCGAGTCGATCCCGCTGGCCGGGTTCACCGTGGTGACCGGCTTCTTCTCGGTCGTAGGGGTCGTCATCGCCGTCGCTTTCCTCGCGTGGAGCGCCCGTCCCGCCGAGCGATTCATCTGGACGGCGACGTCGTTGACCGTGCTCTCGATGATCCCGCCCCTGATCTGCGGGGCGGACGCCGTCACCACCACCGCCCTCATGGGGCTGCACCTCGTCCCTGCGGCGGTGATGATCCCCACCCTGGTGCGGGGTCTGCGTACCCGGGCCGACTGACGATCCGGCGACGGGACACCGCGCGGCGCGGCCACGCCTGCCGGAGTCGGCCGGTCGACTCCGGCAGGCAGGGACCGCCTGTCGCGGCGCGGTGAGTCGAGAGGGATCAGTGCGTCCAGCCGGCGGCGTGCGGAGCGTTGTGGAACCAGCCTCCCCGGTCGAACGGCCGGATGATGCCGCCTTCCTCGGTCCTGTCGAGGTGCGGGAACCGGGCGAGAACCTCGACGAGGCGATCTCCCGGTGTTCGACGGTCACGGCCGGTGGACGTGTGTCGGGCGGACCCAACGGCGATAGGCGGCCACGTCGACGTTGCTGCCGCACACGATGGTGGCGACGTGCCGGCCGGCGAAGCGCTCGGGATTTTCGAGTATCGCGGCGATGCCGAGCGCGGCTGACGGTTCGGCGACCAGGCCGGCATGGTCGAGCAGCATCCGCATACCTGCGATGATCGAGGTCTCCTGAACGAGGATGGCGTCGTCCGCGACCAGGAGCAGATCGTCCAGCACCGCCGGGATGGGTCGCCGACCGGCGACACCGTCGGCGATGGTGTTCGTCGATTCAGTGGTGACGACGCGCCGCTGGCGCCAGGAGCGGGTCATCGCGGGCGCGCCCAGCGGCTGCACGCAGAGCACCTCGACGGTGGGCGCCTGCTCCTTCAATACGTGGCCCACGCCGGTGGCCAGCGCCCCGCCGCCGAGAGCTATCAGCACGGAGTCGAATGACGGCGCGGTGTCCACCAGTTCCAGGCCGATGGTGGCCGCGCCTTCGCAGGTCTCGACATCCAGGCTGTCTTCGAGGAGCCGGACACCGCGCTGCCGTGCGATGGCTGCCGCCCGGTCCCGGGCCAGCTCATGGTCGCCGTCGACCAGTTCCAGCGTGGCGCCCAGGGCCCGGATGCGGTCGAGCTTGGCGACTGTCGCGTGGCGGCTGGCGACGACTGTGACGTCGAGCCCTCGACCGCGACCGGACCATGCGAGTGCCTGGCCGAGGTTGCCCGCGCTGGCGCACACCACCGCGTGCCGCCCGTCGCCGGCGAGCCGGCTCGCGACGAGTTCGGTGCCACGGGCCTTGAAGCTGCGAACCGGGTTCGCTGTCTCGAGCTTGATGCTCACGGCGCACCCCAGGTCGGGCTCCAGTGCCTCGCATCGGTACAGCGGGGTGTCGAGAAATACCGGGTCGATGAACCGGCGGGCCGCCTGGATCCGAGCGGTGTCGAGGCGCGTGGTCAGCACGACCGAGGAGCGTAGCGGCGACCGTCTGCGGCATGGGTCACCCGCGTGCCGGGAAATCTTTCACGGTTCTGTCAGGAGGCGGTACCGCGCCGCAGCGTCCGGCAGAGTGGCGGACGCTGGCCTTCGGCCGGAGAAGGGTGGGCGTTGACCTTGACACGTCACGGGACGAGCGGTTCGACCACGGACCCACGGGCCGGTGAGCCGGTGATCGAGGTGCGTGGCGTGACGAAGACGTATCCCGTTCCGGGGGGTGAGTTCCCCGCGCTCAGTGGGGTGGACATGTCGGTGGGCGCCGGCGAGTTCACGGCGGTGGTGGGTCGGTCGGGCAGCGGTAAGACGACACTGTTGAACCTGCTCGCCGGGATCGACAGGCCGACCGCCGGGGAGATCCGGGTGGCCGGAACCGCAGTGCACGAGGTACGCGAGACCCAGCTGGCGGCCTGGCGGGGCCTCGCCGTCGGGCTGGTGTTCCAGTTCTTCCAGTTGCTGCCGACGCTTACCGTCGCGGAGAACGTGATGCTGCCGATGGACTTCCGGGGCGCGGTCGCGGCCCGCCGTCGCCGGCCGCTCGCGCTTGAGTTGTTGGACCGTGTCGGGATCGCCGAGCACGCCGACAAGGTGCCGGCCGGGCTGTCCGGCGGGCAGCAGCAGCGCGCCGCGATAGCCCGGGCGCTGGCCAACGACCCGCCGGTCATCCTGGCCGACGAACCGACGGGCAATCTCGACAGTGCCACCGCCGCAGCCGTGCTCGAACTGTTCCGGGATCTGGCCCGCGCCGGAAAGGCCGTCGTGATGGTCACCCACGAGCGTGACCTTTCCGGGTACGCCGACCGCCTGGTCACGTTGGTCGACGGACGGGTGGCGAAGGACGTGGCGGTCTCGGCGTGATGCGGCCACGGACGGTGAAAATGTGGCGGGACCTGTCCGCCGCCCGTGGCCGGGTCGCGGTCATGATCCTGGCGATCGCGGTGGCCATGTCCGGTGTCGGAGCGCTGCTGATCGCCCGTACCGTGATCGTCCGGGAGGCCGAGGCGGTCTATGTCGGCACCAACCCGGCGAGCGCGACCCTCGAGGTCGACGGCGGCGTCGACGCCGCCCTGCTCGCCCAGGTACGCACCCGACCCGGTGTCACGGACGCCGCGGCACGGCAGACCGTCCTGACCCGGGTCCGGGTCGGTGACCAGTGGCGCCGCATGCTGCTGTTCGTCATCGCACCTGACGATCCGATGCGGGTGGCGAAGCTCCGAATGGAGTCCGGTGCCTGGCCGCCTGCTGACAGTGAGCTGCTCATCGAACGAACCGCGGGGCCGGTCCTGGACGCCACAGCCGGCGACCGCCTGGCGGTCGCCGGCCCCTCGGGCGCGACGACCGAGGTGCGGATCTCCGGCACCGTCTACGACGCCGCGTTGGCTCCGGCGGGACAGGAGAGCACCGGCTACGGTTACCTCACGCCGGCCGGGCTGGCTCGGCTCGGCTTCACCGCGTCGGCCAACGAGTTGCGCATCGTCACCCCCGGACGGGACGAGGCCGGTGTGGAGGCGACCGCGACCGCCGTCGCGGCCTGGCTGACCGCCCAGGGCCGCGAGGTGCATCTGGTCCAGGCACCTCCGTACCAGCATCCACACCACAGCCAGTCCGAGACGATCACGGGCATGTTCCTGGCGTTCGCCGTCGCGGCCCTGGTCCTCGCCGGAGTTCTGGTGGCGGCGACACTCGGTGGGATGCTGGCGGCACAGACACGCCAGATCGGCATCATGAAGACCGTCGGCGCCACGACCGGCCAGCTGCTGCGGGTCTACCTGGGGGCGGTAGCCGGGATCGCCGCGACCGCCACCGTGCTGGCCGTCGGCCCGGCACTGCTGGCCGGGTACGGGCTGAGCGGGCTGGTGGCCGAGATGCTCAACGTCGAGATCGCCAACTGGGCGACGCCATGGTGGGTTCCCGTGACCTATCTCGCCGCCGGGCTCGCGATTCCGCTGGCGGTCGCGCTCGTACCGCTGGTCCGGGCGGCTCGGATCACCGTACGGTCCGCGCTCGACGAGCACGGCGCCGGCACCGGGGTGGGCAGTCGGCGTAGCGACAGGTGGCTGGCCCGGCTGCGCGGTGGCCGCCTCAGCACCCTCGCCCTGCGCAATTTGCTGCGCCGCCGGGGTCGGCTGGCGCTGACCGTGGCACTGCTGGCGGCCGGCGGTGCCATGTTCACCAGCGGGCTCAACAGCTCCGCCGCCTGGCGAAGCTGGGTCGACGACGGGATGGCCCGCCGCGCCTACGACGCGCAGCTGCGGCTCACCTCACCGGCTCCGGTCGACACCATCACCATGGCCGCGACCGCCGTCGACGGCGTGGTCGCGGCCGAGCCGTTCGTATCACTGGTGGCCACGCCGGCTGCCCCGGACGGGCGCATCGAGGTACAGCGCACCTACCCCGACGACGGGCACGGCCGGTTCCTGCTCACCGCGCTGCCCGCGCCCACTCGCATGGTCGACCTCGACGTCACCGCCGGCCGCTGGCTGCTGGCCGGAGACACCGACGGCATCGTGCTGAACCAGAGCGCGGTGTCGCGGCTCGGCGATCCGCGCCTCGGCGACGACGTCCACCTGGCCGTCGACGGGGTGGTGGGGCGGTGGCGGCTCATCGGCACCGTCGCGGAGGCCGGCGGACCCGCCACCGCGTACACGAACCCGCAGAGCGTCACCCGGTTCGTGGACCCGGGGACCGCCAACATGCTCCACATCGTCACCACCGGCGACACCGAGGTCGTCACCGATGAGGTGGAAGCGGCGCTCGCCACCGCCGGGCTGATGGTCGGTGAGTCGATGCTCATCGAGGACCTGCGTACCGCGATCGACGAGCACGTGGCCATCTTCATCGGCACCCTGCTCGCAATCGCCGCGCTGATGGCGGCCGTCGGCATCCTCGGGCTGGCCGCCACGATGAGCATCACCGTCACCCAACGCACCCGTGAGTACGGCGTCATGCAGGCCATCGGTGCCCGTCCCGCCACCATCCGTCGCATGGTCCTGCTCGAAGGCACCCTGACCGGCCTGCTCGGCTCACTGGTGGCCGTCGCCCTCGGAGTGCCGCTGTCCGTCCTGGTCGGCGAACTGCTCGGCAGGATCTCCTTCGGGCTGCCGCTGCCGCTGCAACTCTCACCGGGCGGACTCGCCGCCTGGCTGGTGCTCTCGGTCGCCGCAGCGGCCGCGGCGACGCTTGTCGCGGCACACCGGGCAGCCCGGCTCACCATCCGGGAAACCCTCACCTACCAGTGAACCCGGCTCCGGGCAGGCGCAGGCACTATCGTGCTGGCGTGCACATCCGTTTCGACATACCAGCCGATCCCGCCTACCCGGGCCGAGTGGCCGCTGCGCTGACAAGTGCCCAGCTGCGCAGGTACGGCTACATCGGTGTGGTGCTGGCGACGGTCGGTGTGATCGGTCTCGTCGTCTCGCGGGGACTCGGCTGGGGCGACCAGACGTTGCCGCTGTGGATGGCGATGGTCGTCGGTGGCCTGCTGGCGATGCTGTACTGGCCGTGGCTGCGGTTGCGCGCTCGGCGCCGCTCCAGCGGCTACGCCGTCGACGGCGGCTACGACATCACCGAGGACAACATCATGATGCGCAGCGGCGCGGAGACCGGCGGCATCGCCTGGGACGGGGTGACCCAGGTGAGGTCCACCGGTGAGTTCTGGATCGTGTATGTGGGGCGGATGCCGGCGACGGTGATCCCACGTCGGTTGATGTCCGTCGAGGATGCCGGGACGTTGCGTGCGTTCATGGTTGATCGTGGGCTGCTCCGGTCGTGAGCGCGTCCGTGTGGGCGGGCGGGCACCTCTGGCTGCGTGGAACCGGGCCATGCGGGTGCGAACCCGCCGCATGACGCGGTGCCGGGGTGCGCGGATGGTGTCACACCCGCACACCCCGGGGTGAGCCGAGAGCGGTCAGGGGGTGAGCACGACAGTGGAGATGCTGCGTGCGCCGACGTTGACGGAGACCTGTCCGCCGTTCACGCTCACCGGCTGACTGGCCGCGTTGGCGTTCTGCGAGGTGAGGTAGTGCTCGGCCCGGGTGACGTTCTGCGGCACCTGGATCACGGCATTGTTCACCGCGCTCGTCGAGCGGTTCAGGATCACAAGCGTGGTCTTCCCGCCGCCGGTGTAGGCGGTCACCTCCAGCGGTGACGCCTTGGCGCTCTTGGTCAGGGCGACCCGCTGGTACCCGGGGCGGACGTACTTGGCGTACTGCGAGAAGGCGTACCCGCGCTTGAGCGGGGCGCCGGCCGTGGTGCCGAAGGCGGCCTCGCCGTCACCGATGAAGGAGTAGTAGCGCTTGCCGTACCACCAGACGTAGGCGGTCCAGTTCGCCTCCATCGACCGGTGCACGGTACGCATGATGTCGTCGAGCGTCTCGTTCCAGACCGTCTGGTTAGCGGGGTTGCCCCAGATGTTGGAGCCGTTGCCGTCGGCGGCGTGCAGGTTCCACTCGGTCATCCACACCGGCTTGTTGTGCTGGTCGGCCAGGGGATAGGAGCGCAGCCGCCCCGACTGCTCGGTGCCGTACAGGTGCCCGCCGATGTAGCCGATGTTGTTGCGGGCGGTCGTGTCGTTGAGGGTCGGATCGGTGTAGGTGTAGTTGAGGTTCACCGCCTCGGCGACCATCAGCCTGGTGTTCTGCACCCGGGTTCCGTGGTCGCGGACGAAGTTGCGCAGCTCGGTGCCGCTCCAGTCCATCGAGTCGTAGTCCGGGTGCCAGTCCGGCTCGTTCTGCACCGAGGTGACGTCGATGGTGATGCCCTGGTTGCGCATGTGCTGGACGTAGCTGTTCAGATGGTTCGCGTAGTCGTCGTAGTAGTCGGTCCTCAGCTTGCCGCCGTTGACCCGGCTGTTGTTCGTCTTCCACGCCGCCGGTGCCGTCCACGGCGAGGCGAGGATCTTCACATCGGATCCGTACGACTTGGCTGTCCGCAAGGCGTTCACCTGGATCGGCCACTCACCGGATTCCGGCGAGATGCCGGTCCGGACGATCGACAGGCCCAACTGGTTGGGACCCAACCCGACGAGCGTCTGTGTTTCGGCCGTCGACCAGGTGCCGTTGCCCCAGATCGGGGTGGCGGCCCCGAATCCGTCGACGGTCTGGTATCGGGTGGCGCTGTTGACCGTGATGTCCGCCGGCCCGGTCGGGGGTGGGGTGGTGGGCGGCGTCGTGGTGGGCGGGGTGGTGGTCGGTGGGGTGGTGGGGGTGACGCCGCCGGTGCAGGTCACGCCGTTGAGCGCGAAGCTGGTCGGGGCGGGGTTGCTGCTGGTCCAGGAGCCGTTGAAGCCGAACGAGGTGGTGCCGTTGGTGGGGATGGCGCCGTTGTAGCTGACGTTCCTGGCGGTGACGGCGGCGCCGCTCTGGGTCAGGGTGGTGTTCCATGCCTGCGTCACGGTCTGGCCGGCGCCGAACGACCACGTCAACGTCCAACTGGTCAACGGGTCACCGAGATTGGTGATCGTGACGTTGGCGCCGAAGCCGCCCTGCCACTGCGAGGACACCGCGTATTTCACCGAACAGCCTGCCGCCGCCGC
>NZ_JBFAML010000014.1:0-166787 GCF_040660295.1 Micromonospora sp. NPDC049891 | reverse complement strand
TGGGTCGGGATCCGGCGCGGATCCCGACCCAAACTTCTTGATCAACCACAGCGATAGGGGGCCGGGGGGGGGAGGGGGGGAGGTCAGCCCATGTTGGCCAGGAAGTCGCTGTAGAAGAGGCCGAGGGCGATGGCCACACCGATGCCGGCGATGATCCAGAACCGGACGACGATGTTGACCTCACTCCAGCCGGCCAGTTCGAAGTGGTGCTGGAGCGGGGACATCCGGAAGACGCGCTTGCCTGTGGTCTTGAAGGAGATGATCTGGATCACCACCGACATCGTGATGATCACGAACAGGCCACCGATGATCAGCAGGAGCAGGATGGTGCGGGTGGACATCGCCATGCCGGCGATCAGGCCACCGAGACCGAGCGCTCCGGTGTCGCCCATGAAGATCCGGGCCGGCGAGGTGTTCCACCACAGGAAGCCGACACAGGCCCCGGCCGCCGCCCCGGCGATCAGCGCGATCTCCAGCGGGTCCCGGACCGTGTAGCAGTAGTTGTCCGGATTCGCGGTGTACGCCGGGTCGGCGCACCAGTGGCGGTACTGCCAGAACGCGATCACCGCGTACGCGCCGAGCACCATCACCGAGGCCCCGGTGGCCAGCCCGTCGAGCCCGTCGGTGAGGTTGACGCCGTTCGTCGCCGCCATCACCACGAAGATGAAGATGATCACGGCGCCGATCTTGGTGACGTCCAGCGCCGGGATGTCCCGGATGAAGCTGAGCGTGGTGCTGCCGACCGTCTCGGTGTTGGTCACCGCGCCCGAGGCGTCGGTCATGGTGGAGGGGAACCAGAGCGCGACGACCCCGAACACCGCACCGACCAGGATCTGCCCGAGCAGCTTCCCGCGCGCGCTCAGGCCACCGCTGTGCCGCTTGCGCACCTTCAGGAAGTCGTCGATGAAGCCGACCGCACCACAGAAGACCATCAGCCCCAGCAGCACCAGCGCCGTGATGGTCGGCTCGACCTGGGCGATCTGCGCGTCCGGCAGGGTGGTCAGGGCGAGGTGACCGGCCACGTACGCGATGACGGTGGCCAGGATGAACACCACGCCGCCCATCGTCGGCGTGCCCTTCTTGCCCTGGTGCATCTGCGGACCATCGGTCCGGATCGGTTGGCCCGCCTTGAGCCGGGTGAAGACCCGGATCGCGATCGGGGTGCAGAACAGCGAGACGAGGAAGGCCACCCCGATGGCCACGATCACCGCTCTCACGCGGCGCCACCTCCGGCCGACGCCGACGTACCCGTGCCGTCCCCGGCGGCGTCGACGCGCAGTGCGTCGGCCACCTCCCAGGTCCGGTACCGGGAGCCCTTCACCAGGACGACGTCGCCCGGCCGTAGCTCGCTGCGCAGCACCTCGACGGCCGCCGCCTGATCGGTGAGCAGCACCGACTCTCCTCCCCAGTCACCTACCGATGTCGCCCCGTGGTGGATCGACGAGGCCGCCTCGCCGACCACGAGCAGCCGGTCCACGCCCAGCTCGGCCGCGAGGCGGCCCACCTCGGCGTGTCCCTGCGCCTCGAACTCGCCCAACTCGGCCATGTAGCCGAGCACCGCGACGGTACGCCGTCCCGCGCCGATGCCACCCAGCGCCCGCAGCGCCACCGCCATCGACGCCGGGTTGGCGTTGTACGAGTCGTCGATCACGGTCACCCCGTCGGTGCGTTCGAAGACGTCCATCCGACGGGTGGAAACCAACCCGAGCGCGCCCAACGCGATGGCCAGCTCGGCCAGCGGCATCCCCAGCTCCCGGGCCACCGCGGCGGCGGCCAGGCTGTTCCAGACCTGGTGCCGGCCGGTGAGCCCGAGTCGCACCGGCGCCCTGCCCTCCGGCGTGACCAGGGTGTACGCGGGCCGCCCCCGCTCGTCCAGCGTCACGTCCACGGCCCGCACGTCGGCATGCGCCGACTCGCCGTAGCGGATCACCCGGGCCGCGGTCCGGGCGGCCATGGCGTCGACAAGCGGGTCGTCGGCGTTGAGCACCGCCAGGCCGTCGGCCGGCAGCGCCTCGACCAGCTCGCCCTTGGCCAGGGCGATGTTCTCCTGCGACCCGAACTCGCCGATGTGCGACACCCCGACGTTGAGCACGACGGAGATCCGCGGTGGCGCGACCTCGCAGAGGTACCGCACGTGGCCGATGCCCCGGGCGCCCTTCTCCATCACCAGGTAGCGGGTGGTCGGTCCGGCCTGCAACGCCGTGTACGGGTGCCCCAGCTCGTTGTTGAAGGACCCGGGCGGGGCCACCGTCTCCCCGAGCCGGGCGGTCAACTGGGCGATCAGGTCCTTGGTGGTGGTCTTGCCGGAGGAACCGGTCAACCCGATCACGGTGAGCCCGGGCAGCCGGTCCACCACCGCACGGGCCAGCCGGCCCATCGCGGCCAACGCGTCGGCGACGATGATCATCGGTACCCCGGGCACCTCGCGGGTGCCCAGGACGGCCACCGCACCGGACGCCACGGCCGCGGCGGCGAAGTCGTGGCCGTCCACCTTCTCCCCGTCAAAGGCGACGAAGAGCCCACCGGAGGTGACCTTGCGGGAGTCGAACTCCACACTGCCGGTGACCTGCGCGTCGGGATCGGCGGCGACCAGCCGACCGTCGACCGCCGAGGCCAACTCGGCCAGGCTGAGCGTGATCACTGGCCCTCCAGATCCCCGAAGCGGCTCCGCAGCGCGTCGGCGAGTTCGGTCCGGTCGTCGAACGGGTACACCTCGCCGGCGATCTCCTGGCCCCGCTCGTGCCCCTTGCCGAGCAGGGCCACCACGTCGCCCGGCGCCGCCAGCCGCACCGCCTCGTCGATCGCCGCGCGGCGACCGCCGACCTCGATGACCCGGGCCGACGCACCGGCCTGCTGGGCGCCGGCGAGCACCTCGGCACGGATCGCCACCGGATCCTCGGTACGGGGGTTGTCGTCGGTCACCACCACCACGTCGGCACCGGCCGCGGCGGCCGCACCCATCGCCGGCCGCTTGCCCCGGTCCCGGTCGCCGCCGGCGCCGATGACGCAGATCAGCCGACCGGTGCTGAGTTCACGCAGCGCGGCCAACGCGGCCACCACGGCGTCGGTCTTGTGCGCGTAGTCGACCACCCCGCGCACCCCACCGGCCACGCCCACCGACTCCAGCCGGCCGGGCACGCCCCCGCAGGCGGCCACTCCCTCGGCGGCGGTCACCGGGCCGACCCCGGCGGCCACCAGGCTGGCGATGGCCAGCAGGGCGTTGGACACGTTGTGCCGGCCGGGCAGCGCCACCCGGGCGGGCAGCACCAGCCCGTCCGGACCGTGTGCGGTGAACCGCTGCGCGTACCCCTCGCCGGTCAACTCGTCGGCCCACCAGGTGGCGGCCGGGTCCCCGGCCGCCGAGAAGCTGACCGTGCCCGGCTTGAACAGCGCCTTCAACGCCGGGTCGTCGTGGTTGAGCACCTCGACGGCGCACCGGCCGTCGAACAGGCGAGCCTTGGCGGCGAAGTAGTCCTCGGCGTCGGCGTGGAAGTCCAGGTGGTCGGAACCGAAGTTGGTCCAGCCGCCGACGGTGAACCGCACCCCACCGACCCGGCCCATCGCCAGGGCGTGGCTGGAGACCTCCATGACCACGGCGGTGACTCCACGCTCACCGGCAGCGGCCAGCATGGCGTGCAGGTCGGTGGCCTCGGGCGTGGTCCGCACGCTGTCGATCACCAGATCACCCAGGCGGGTCTCCACGGTACCGATCAGGCCGGTGGTGTGGCCGGCCGCGCGCAGCCCCGACTCGACCAGGTACGCGGTGGAGGTCTTGCCGGCGGTGCCGGTCACCCCGATCACGGTCAACCCAGCCGTCGGGTCGCCGTAGACGGCCGAGGCGAGCGTGCCGAGCACCGCCCGGGGATCGGCCACCACCAGGGTCGGCAGCCCGCTGTCGGCGGCCCGCTCGGCACCGGCCGGATCGGTGAGCATCGCGACCGCACCGGCGGTCGCCGCGGCGGCGGCGAACTCCGCGCCGTGCCGTCGGGCGCCCGGCAGGGCCGCGTACAGATCACCGGGGCGGACCTCGCCGCTGGCGTGGGTCACCCCGGTCACCATCGGGTCGGCACTTGTCGGGGACGCCACGGCGAGCCGGGCGGCCAGGTCACCGAGCCGGATTCCGGTCACGGAACGGGGACGAGGATTGCCGCGCACGGCGTCAGACCCTACCCGGTCGCTCGGTCCGGGCCGCACGGCGCGCCTGAATCTCCGTCTCATGGAGTCGAACCGCAGGTGGCGGCTACGGGAAAACGGTGAACGTCGGTGCCGGTTCGGTCGACGGCGGTACCCGATGGTGACGCAGGGTGAAGGTCATCATCTCCCGGAAGGCCGGCGCCGAGATCTGGCCGCCACCGCCGCTCGGGCTGTGCACGAAGACCGCGATCACGTAGCGCGGGTTCTCCGCCGGGGCCATCCCGATGAACGAGGCGACCTCGCCGGGCTGCTTCTTGCCGTCGACCAGCCGCCAGCCGGTGCCGGTCTTGCCGGCGACCCGGTAACCCGGGACCGCGGCGGCCAGACCTGTGGCGTCGTCGACAGTGGTGACCGCCTCCATGATCGTGCGCAGGGCGGCGGCGTTGTCCGGGCTGAGCACCTGCCGGGTCTCCGGCTCCGGCGCGGGGGTCCGTTTCCCGTCCGGCGCGATCGTCTCCTTCAGCAGGTGCGGCTGGACGTACGTGCCGTCGTTGGCGATGGCGGCATAGGCGGCGGCCATCTGCAACGGGGTGGCGTCCACGCTGTGCCCGATCGGCACCGACCCGTGCGACGAGTCGCTCCACTCCTGCACCGGCAGCAGTCGCCCGCTCGCCTCACCGGGCATGCCGACCTCGGTCGGCTTGCCCAGACCGAACCGCCGCTGGTAGTCCAGCAGGCGTTCCGCGCCGAGCTTGTCGGCGATCTGAATGGTGCCGACGTTCGAGGAGTACGCCATCATGCCGGCGACGCTCATCCGGCGCCCGTCCGCCTGATGGGTGTCGCGGAACCAGGTGTCGCCCTTGCGGATGGCGTTGGCGACCGGGAACGACGTCTCCTGGGTGATCACCCCCTCCTGCAGAGCGGCGCCGAACGTGATCGGTTTGTGCACCGAACCCGGGTCGACGATGAAGCTGGTGGCCGCGTCCTCCCGGTCGGTCGGCTCACTCGGGAAGGGCTTCGCCGCGTTGTAGGTGGGGTGGCTGGCCTGGGCGAGCACCTCACCGGTACGCGCGTCCAGCACCACGGCAGCCCCGGTGCTGCCCTGCACCTGCTGCATCCGCTCGCTGAGGATGCGCTGCACCATGTACTGCAGGTCGCGGTCGACGGTGAGCACCACCGAACTGCCCGGCTTGGCCTTCGTGGTGCGGCTGTAGCCACCGGGAATGGGCGCGGCCAGATCCCCCAGACCGACCTCGAAGACCCGTTGGCCGTCCTCGCCGTGCAGCAGGTCGTCGAAGCGCGCCTCCAGGCCCTCCAGTCCGACCATGTCCGGGCTGGTGAAACCGATCAGGTTGGCGGCGAGATCCCCGCCGGGCACCTCGCGCCGCTCGTCTCGATGGGTGGCGATGCCGGGCAGCTTCAGCGCCATGATCTCCTTGGCGCGGCTGATGTCCACCCCCCGGGCCAGGTACTCGAACTGTGAGTCGACGCCGTTGATCCGCTTCCGGGGCTTCATCTTCTCGGCCAGTTCCGAGGCCGGGATGCCGAGCAGCGGGGAGAGCGCCCGCGCGGTCGCCGCGATGTCCACCACCCGGGTCGGGTCGGCGTAGACGTACCGGGCCTCGACGCTGTGCGCCAGGGCGGCCTCGCCGGAGCGGTCGAAGATGGCGCCACGCGGCGCGGGCAGCTGCACGGTCCGCGTCCGGTCGGCGAGCCCACCGTCGGCGTACGCCGGAGTGTCGACCGCCTGGAGCACGACGAGCCGCACGCCGACGGCGACGAAGAGGGCCAGGGTCAGCGCGGTACCCAGCCGCAGGCGACGCCCCGAGTCGGCCAGCTTGGGCGGCCGGGGTGGCTTACGCGACGGTCGGCGCGGGGGCGGCCGGTCCGCACGCCGCGGCTCCCGAGCGGCGACCCGCCGTCGGGGGGCGGTGACCGGGGGCTCGTCGCGCGGAGTCCGGTCGGTGACGGCACGGGTCACCGTGGCCCGTCCGGCGCCACCGTTGCGGCGGGCCGGACCGCCCGGTCGCCCGGCGGTACCCCGGCCACCGTCGAGGACCTGGAGAGCCGGCCGGAACGGATCCTGTGACCGGTTGCTGCGCGGGGTACGCCGCTGCTCCGCGCGCCCGGTGCCGGAGGGCGCGCCGCCCTCGCGAATGGAACGGCCCCGCGGGGTGTAGGCGCGGGCGTCGGAGATGCCGCCGATGCCCGGCTCCACGTCCCGCTCCCCCGCCGAACGGGGCGGCACCCCCCGCTGCTCGCCGCCACGCGACGAACCGCGCCGGGAGCCTTCGGCGTCCCGGCGCGGTTCCTCCGACCTCGGTGGCACGGCCTACCCCTCCGCGCCCTGCTGGCTGGCGATGGAGAGCTGCCCGCCGGCCGGCTGCGGCACCCCGATCACCTTGCCGTCCGGCAGCCGGATGTACGCCGGCTCACCCGACTCGACGAGCCCCAGCTTGCGGGCCTGAGCGGCGAGGTTGCCGGGCGACTCGGACTCGGCGATCTGCTTCTTCAGCTGCTGCTGCTCCACATCGAGCTTGGCCTGCTGCTGCTGCAACTCGTCCAGCCGGAAGGCGTTCTCGTTGATCTTCGTGTTGACCGCCAGGATGCCCAGCACCCCGCCGACGACCAGGACCACCACCAGCGCGGCGAACGGCGCCCGCGGCACCCGCACCGGCGGCGGCGGAGCGACCCGCAGCCGCGGCGACTCCGACCGCTCGGCCGCGACAGCGGCCCGCTCCACCGGACGCAGCGCCGCGCTGCCCTGGGTCGGAAACTCGCGCGCCCCCCGGGCGCGAGTCTCCGTCGACCGGTTCACCCGGTCCGTCCGCCGAGCACCGTCGCCCGCTCCCCGGGTCCGCTCCGCCGCGATCCGGCCCCCCGACCGCGGTGCGCGCTGCCCGGCGCCGGCGATGTCCCGACGCTTGTCTACATTCATGTCCCCTCCCCCTCTTCGTCCGTGGTGTCCCCCGGCGTCCGCCGCGGATCCGGACCGGATTCCGTGGCCGACCCCGTCCCCGGTTGGTGCATCGCCTTGACCCGGCGGCGGTACCGTTCGCGGTCGGTACGCCCCCGTTGCCGTGCCTGCGGGTCGATCCGCTCCGCAGCCCGCAGGCGCACCGAAGCGGCCCGCGGGTTCGCCGTGACCTCCACCTCCCCGGGCAGTTCCGCGCCCCGGCTGAGCAGCCGGAACGTCGGCTCTGACCCGGGCAGTTCGACCGGGAGGTCGATCGGGCCCGTGCTACGGACCCGATCGGCGAGCGCCTGTTTGGTGAGCCTGTCCTCCAACGAGTGGTAGGACAGGACCACCAGGCGACCGCCGACGGCGAGCCGGTCCAGAGCGGCCGGCAGCGCTGTCTCCAGCGCTGCCAGTTCTCTGTTTACCTCGATCCGTAAAGCCTGAAACGTTCTCTTTGCCGGGTGTCCCCCGGTTCGTCGGGCTGGTGCCGGAATCGACTCCCGGACCAGCTCGGCCAGTCGCGCCGACGAGGTGATCCGGCCGCGTTCCCGCTCCCGGATGATCGCCGAGGCGATCCGCCCGGCGAACTTCTCCTCGCCGTACACCCGCAGCACCCGGGCCAGGTCCGGGTGCGGGTAGGTGTTGACCACCTCCTCGGCGGTCACCCCCCGGGTCTGGTCCATCCGCATGTCCAACGGCGCGTCCTGCGCGTACGCGAACCCGCGGTCGGGCGCGTCGAGCTGCAACGAGGAGACGCCGAGATCGAACAGGACCCCGTCCACGGACGGATAACCCAGCCGGTCGAGCACCTCGGGCAGTTCGTCGTAGACGGCGTGCTCCAGGTGAACGCGGTCGGCGAACCGGGCCAGCCGGACCCTGGCGTGGGCCAGCGCCTCGGTGTCCCGGTCCAGGCCCACCAGCACCGTCTCCGGATGGGCCTGAAGCACCGCCTCGGCGTGGCCGGCGAGACCCAGCGTCGCGTCGACGTGCACGGTGCGCCCACCCCGGCCCAGCGCGGGGGCAAGCAGCTCGAGACACCGCTCGAGCAGTACCGGCACATGCGTGCCGCGTAGCTCCCCCATGTCGACCCCCACTGGTTGAACCGGTTGTATCCGCGCCCTGTTCGTCGGACGACGCCGTGCCGTCGTACCGCCAGATCCCCATCCGCTCTCCGCCCGCCCCTCGGACCGTGGCCCGGAGGGTCGGATCGTGCGCCTGGCACCGGGGAAGGGATGCCAGGAACTCGAAAGCGGCTGGAGATCTCGCAGTACGTCGGGCGTCGCCACGCCCTACAGACCGCCGGGCAGCACCCCTTCCTCTATGTCGGCGAAGTCGTCTTCGCTCTCGGCGAGGTAGGTCTCCCAGGCGATCCTGTCCCAGATCTCCACCCGGGTGCTCGCGCCGATGACCACCAGGTCCCGGTCGAGCCCCGCATATGTGCGCAGGTGCGCCGGGATGGTCACCCGGCCCTGCTTGTCCGGCACCTCGTCGTGCGCGCTGGCGAAGAACACCCGGCTGTAGGCCCGGGCCGCCTTGTGCGTCATCGGCTGCGCGCGCAACTGCTCCGCGATCCGCTGGAACTCCGGCGTCGGGAAGACGTAGAGGCAGCGCTCCTGCCCTTTGGTGATCACGACACCCCCCGCCAGCTCATCCCGGAACTTCGCCGGAAGGATCAACCGGCCTTTGTCGTCCAGGCGCGGAGTGTGGGTGCCGAGGAACATCGGCCCAACCCCCTCGCCCTTTAGCGGCGTTCGCGCGCCGCTGACCCCCCGGGCCGGTGGGCCCCTCCCGGCCCCACCAATGCGCCCCACTCTACTCCACTTCCCTCCACTCGCAACCAGATTCGACCGCGTGGCGCGCCGCGCGTCACGGCAAAACCGCACGTCAGCCGGGGTGGAGCGGAGTGGAGGGCGGAGCGGCCCGCCAGGGCGGGTCCGCTTTCCGACATAGATCGACTCCGTCCGGCCGAGCGTCATCCGACCGGGCGCCGGCAGAGCAGAGCCGAACGGATCGCCGTCGGTGCCGATCTCGCGGGTCCGCTGGTCCGGTAACCTCGCTCGCGTGACGGACGCGAAGATGCCCCTGCGGGCGAAGGTGGCCAGCTCCGTGTCACGGACCGCCGCGGCGTTGTCCCGGGCGGCGGGCCGGGGCGACGGCTCGGTGATCGGTGGTTGGCTCGGCCTCAAGATCGACCCGGAACTGCTCGCTCACCTCTCCGCCGGACGGGCCATCGCGCTGATCTCCGGCACCAACGGCAAGACCACCACCACCCGGCTCGCGGCCGCGGCCGTGGGGGTGCTCGGCCGGGTCGCCACCAACTCCTTCGGCGCCAACATGCCCACCGGGCACACCTCCGCGCTGGCCAAGGCCGGCAGCACCCCGTACGCGGTGCTGGAGGTCGACGAGCACTACCTCGCGCAGGTGATCGAGGCGACCGACCCGCACGTGGTCGCGCTGCTCAACCTCTCCCGCGACCAGTTGGACCGGGCCAAGGAAGTCGCCATGATGGCGCAGCTCTGGCGCGCGGCGCTGGCCCGTCACCCGGACATCCGCGTGGTCGCCAACGCCGACGACCCGATGGTGGTCTGGGCGGCCACCCCGCCGGCCACCCACGACCAGCGGATCACCCCGCCGCACGTCACCTGGTTCTCCGCCGGGCAGCGCTGGCACGACGACTCCTGGGTCTGCCCCGAGTGCGGCTCCACCATCCAGCGTTCCGGCGAGCAGTGGTGGTGCACCGGCTGCGCGCTACGCCGGCCCGAGCCGCAGTGGACCGTGGACGACGAGGGCGTCCTGGACCCGACCGGCGCCTGGTACAAGGTCAAGCTCCAGCTCCCCGGCAAGGTCAACGTCGGCAACGCGGCCACCGCCCTCGCCGTCGCCGCCGAATTCGGCGTACGCCCCTTCGACGCGGTCCCCCGCCTCGGTGACGTGACCTCGGTGGCCGGGCGTTACGCCCAGGTCGTCCGGGAGGGTCGCACCGTACGGCTGTTGCTGGCGAAGAACCCGGCCAGCTGGCTGGAGGCGTTCGACATGGCGGACGAGGCGCCGACGCTGCTGTCCATAAACGCCCGGGACCCCGACGGGCTGGACACCTCCTGGCTCTTCGACGTCGACTTCGCCCCGCTGCGCGGACGCCTGGTGCTCATCACCGGTGACCGGGCGTACGACCTGGCCGTGCGGCTGGAGGTCAACGACGTGCCCTTCCAGTACGTACGCACCTTCGACGAGGCGGTCCGGGCGGTACCGCCGGGTCGGCTGGAGGTCATCGCGAACTACACCGCGTTCCAGGACATCCGAGCGGAGTTGGACCGTGTCAACTGAGACCCTGCGCATCGTCTGGATCTACCCGGACCTGCTGTCGACCTACGGCGACCGGGGCAACGCCCTGATCCTGGCCCGCCGGGCTCAGCAGCGCGGGTTCCCGGTCGAGGTCCTGGAGGTCCGCTCCGACCAGCGCCTGCCCACCACCGCCGACATCTACCTCATCGGCGGTGGCGAGGACGGCCCGCAGGCGCTCGGCGCGCAACGACTGCTCGCCGACGGTGGCCTGCACCGGGCCGTGGCCCAGGGCTCGGTGGTGTTCGGCGTCTGTGCCGGCTACCAGTTGCTGGGCACCTCGTTCTTCGCCAAGGGCACCCAGTACCAGGGCCTGGAACTGCTGGACCTCTCCTCGGACCGGGGCCCCAGCCGGGCCGTCGGCGAGCTGGCCGGCGACATCGACGCACGCCTCGGCCTGCCACCGCTGACCGGGTTCGAGAACCACGGCGGCCGTACCCACCTCGGCCCCGGGGTCTCCCCGTTGGCCCGGGTCACCGCCGGGATCGGCAACGACGGTGCCACCGAGGGTGCCTGGCGCGGCAAGCTGCTCGGCACGTACTCACACGGCCCCGCGCTGGCCCGCAACCCGGCCCTGGCCGACCTGCTGCTGCGCTGGGCGACCGGCGCACAGCACCTCCCGCCGCTCGACGACACCTGGGCCGACCGGCTGCGTGCCGAACGCCGGACCGCGGTGGCCACCGCCCGGGCATGATCCGCAAGCTGCGGAGACGACTACTGCGGGCGGGCGACCCCGGAGCCGGCCCTCCACAGCCCGACACCATCGCGCCCGACGCCGTCCGGTCCGGTGCCGGCCCGGCCGAGACCCCGCCGCCCGCCGGTGCCAAGCCGACCGAGACCACAGCTGCCATCCCGGCCGACAGCGCACGGTCTGGCAGCATGATGGTCAGCGCGCCGGCCGCCGGATGGCGCCGCCTGCTGGTCGCCGCGACGCCGTCGGTCACCCGGTTCGCGCTGCTGCTGCTCCTGCTCGCCGCCTTCGGGGTGACGCTGCTGCTGGTGCCCCACCCCGAACCGACGGCACTGCCCGACCTGGCCGACCGGATGGGTCGGCTCGCTCCGGTGGCCGGTGTGCTCGGCGGGGCGCTGCTGCTGGTGGCACTGGTCCCCCGCACGTTCATCACGCTCGCCGCAGGAGCGATCTTCGGGGCCCTGGAAGGTGCCGCGTACGCGCTCGGCGCCGCGCTGCTGGCGGCGTTGATCGGCTTCACGGTGGGCCGGGTGCTGGGCCGTGAGTTCGTCGCCGAACGCGTCCGGGGTCGGCTGGCCCGCCTCGACCGCTGGTTCACCCGGCAGAGCGTCCTCGGCGTGGTCACCGTACGGCTGCTGCCGATCTCCGGTTTCGGTCTGGTCAGCTACGGCTACGGCACCACCGGTGCGCGGGTGTTGCCGTTCCTCGTCGGCAGCGTGATCGCCTCCGCGCCGACCGCGTTCGGCTATGCGGCGGTCGGCGCGGCCGTGACAAGTCCCAGCGAGATCAACTGGTTCGCCGCGGCCCCGGCCGCGCTGGGTTTCATCGCCAGCGCCGTGCTGCTCGCCCGCTGGTGGCGTGCCGAACGCCGCCCGCGGCTTGGCCGCGCCCTCCGCTGAGCGAACACCACGGGCCGCGCCCCACCACAGATCACCGTCCCGCGGACCGCGCAACGCCGGGGAGATTGCCGGGTCCGAGGCGGGTCGAGGCAGCACTTTCCCGACGTTGCGGAGCCGGCGGGCCAGTGTGTGGGCCAACGGGGTGCGATCGGACGGGGGACGAGCGGCAGGGCGATTACGGTGTGGCGTCAGCGGGGTGGGGCGACCAGGCCGGCTTCGTAGGCGGCGATGACCAGGTGCACCCGGTCACGGGCGCCGAGCTTGCTGAACAGGCGGGCCACGTGCGCCTTGGCGGTGGCCACACTGATCACCAGTTCGGCGGCGATCTCGGCGTTGGACAGGCCTCGGCCCACGAGGGTGAGCACCTCGCGCTCCCGATCGGTCACCCCGGCGAGCGGCCGGGGCATCGGGGCCGCTGGCCGGCGGCTGAACTCGGCAATCAGTCGGCGGGTGACGCCCGGTGCGATCAACGCGTCCCCGGCCGCCACCACCCGGATCGCGCCGAGAATGTCCTCCAGCGCCATGTCCTTGACCAGAAAGCCGCTCGCGCCGGCCCGCAGGGCCGCGTGCACGTGCTCGTCGTCGTCGAACGTGGTGAGCACCAGCACCCGGACGGGTCCACCGGAGTCGGTGATCGTCCGCGTCGCCTGGATGCCGTCGGTTCCCGGCATCCGTAGATCCATCAGCACCACGTCGGGCAACATCTCACGAGCCAGACGCACCGCCTCGGCGCCGGTGCCGGCCTCGCCGACCACCGCCATGTCCGGCACGTCGGCGATCAGGACCCGTAGCCCGGCCCGCACCAGCGGCTGGTCATCCACGAGCAGCACCCGGATGGTCACCCGTCCACCGCCTCGTCCCAACGACCATCGGTCCCGCCACCACGATCCGAACGACCACCGGCGCCGCCGTCGGTCGGACGACCGCCGGCAGAACCAGCACCACTCAGTCGGCCCCCGACCCGACCGTCGTCAGCGGGACGACCGCCGGCCCGGTCGCCATCGGCCGGACGACCGCCAGCCGGGACGGCGGTCTCCGACGACACCGGCAGCCGGGCCGTCACCCGGAAGCCTCCCTCGGGCCGTGGCCCGGCCCGGAGGTGGCCACCGACGGCCAGCACCCGCTCGCGCATGCCGATCAGTCCGTGCCCGTCGACGCCGATCGGGCCGCCACGGCCATCGTCGACGACCTCCACCATGACCGCGTCGTCGCCACGCTCGACGATGACCTGGCACGCGTCGACCCCGGCGTGGCGGACCACGTTCGTGAGGGCCTCCTGGACGATGCGGAACGCGGCGAGGTCGACCTCGGCCGGGACGGGCGCGTCGCCGGTCGTACGCAGCTCGACCCGAACACCGGCATCGCCGGTGGCCGCGACCAGCCGGTCCAGGTCCGCCAACCCGGGCGCGGGCTCCAGCGACGCCGGATCCCCGTCGCCGTGGCGCAGCGCGCCGAGGGTACGCCGCAGCCCGGCCAGGGTGTCCCGGCTGGCCGCCTCGATGGTGGCCAGGGCGGCGCGGGCCTGCGCCGGCTGGGTGTCGATCACCCGCGCGCCCACTCCGGCCTGGATGGCGATGACACCGATGCTGTGCGCGACCATGTCGTGCAGCTCCCTGGCGATGCGCAGCCGTTCGGCGGTGACCGCCTCGGTGGCGGCGTGGACGCGCAGCGCGGCCGCGTAGTTCCGCCGGGCCCGCACCGAGTTGCCGGTGATCCAGGCTGCCGCGACCGCCAGCACGGTCAGCGCGGCCTGGTTCACCGGCTCGACTCCGAGGTTCACGAAGGCCGCGAGCAACTGCGTCACCAGCACCACCCCGGCGGCGGGCACCGACACCCGACGGGAACGGTTGGCGGCGACCACGGCGAGCGCCGCGTCGACGGCGAGGAACTGGAGGTTGAACAGATCACCGAGGTATCCCGGGTCCCGGCCGTGCACGGTCGCGCTGCACAGCGTCGCACCGGCGAGCATCAGGCCGAGCGCGGTCAGCGGCCGGCGGCGCAGCAGACCCGCCGGTAGCGCCACGATCAGCACCGGCACCAGGTAACGCACCGGCAGCCACCAGCCCACGACGCCGACACCGTCGCCGCTGTTCGCCACGGCCGGCGCCATCACCCAGAGCGCGGGCAGGAGCGCGACCCCGGCCCACACCAGCACCGCCCGCAACACCGGCACGGCGCCACGCGGCCGGAGCAGGGCGATGGCGTTCACCGGCACACGGTATCCAGCTCCGCGCCGCACCGGCATCGGCCCGGGGGCGTACGCCCGCAGGCCACCGCCGTGGTGCTCGGTACGGCCGGCGGGGTGACGCGGTCGGGCCCGGCGACCGGCAGCGTGAACGGCATGATCGAACTTGATGGCCTGACCCGGCGGTACGGCCGTACCACAGCCGTCGACGACCTGACCCTGACCGTCCGGCCGGGCCGGGTGACCGGCTTCCTCGGCCCCAACGGAGCCGGCAAGTCCACCACCCTGCGCATGGTTCTCGGGCTGACCACCCCGACGAGTGGCACCGCCACCGTCGGCGGCGTCCGGTTCCGGGAGCTTGCCCGCGGGCTGCGGCACGCCGGCGCGTTGCTCGATGCCGCGGACGTGCACGGCGGGCGCAGCGCCCGCGCCCACCTGGCCAGCCTGGCTCGCAGCAACGGCATCGGGGCCGCCCGGGTCGACGAGGTGCTGGGGCAGGTCGGCCTCGACGACGCCGCCGACCGCCGGGTCGGGGGGTTCTCGCTGGGGATGCGGCAACGCCTCGGTATCGCCGCTGCGCTGCTGGGCGACCCACCCGTGTTGATGTTCGACGAGCCGTTCAACGGCCTGGACCCGGAGGGGGTGCGCTGGGTGCGGGGGTTGTTCCGCCGGCTCGCCGCCGAGGGCCGCACGGTCTTCGTCTCCAGTCACCTGATGGGCGAGGTGGAGCACTGCGCCGACCACCTCGTGGTCATCGGCCGGGGCCGCCTGATCGCCGAGGAGTCCCTGGACGAGTTCGCCGCCCGCGTCGGTCGCACCGAGGTCGTCGTGCGTACCCCCGAACCGGCCACCCTGACCACGGCGCTGGCGGACGCCGGCGCGAGCGTGCACCCGGATCCCGCTGGTGCGCTGAGCGTGACCGGGGTGAGCGCCGAGCAGATCGCGGAGCTGGCCCTGGGTCTGCGGATCCCGCTGCACGAGCTGACCACCCGCACCGCCTCGCTGGAGGAGGCCTTCATGGCGCTCACCGCCGCCGATGTCGAGTACGCCGCCCGGGAGAGCCGATGACCGCCGTGACCCGACCCGCCACGCCGACCACCCCCACCCGTCCGGCGCGTTTCCGTGACCTGCTCGCCGCCGAATGGATCAAGCTCTGGTCGCTGCGCTCCACCTGGGCTGCCTTCGCCCTGATCCTGCTCGCCATGGTGGGCCTCGCCGTCCACGCCGCGTTGGCCACCCACGCGGGCTGGCCGGACTGGCCGGCCGAGCGACGGGCGGTGCGCTCCCCGCTCTGGGACGCCTTCCCCACCGAGGCGCAGATGTTCGTCGTCCTCGCCGCCGGTGGTGTCGGCGCGGTCGCGATCGGCGGCGAGTACGCCTCAGGGCTGATGCGTACCACGTTCGCGGCCGTCCCTCGGCGAAGCGCCGTCGCCGCCGCGAAGCTGACCGTGCTGACCGGCGTGCTGACCCTGCTGGGGGCGCTGGGTGCGGCGGCGGCGTTCACGGTGTCGCAGGCGATCCTCGCCGACGTCGGCGCGAACATGTCCGTCGGTGACCCCGGCGCCCTGCGTGGCATCGCCGCCTCCGCGCTGCTGGTGCCGCTCTGCGCGCTTGTCGGTATGGCCCTCGCCGCGCTGATCCGGCACACCGCGCCGACAATCGTCACCGCCGCGACGGTGCTGCTCCTGCTGCCCACCGCCGTCAACGAGGACGAACGCTGGAGCGCGCTGCTCCGGCACGCCATGCCGCTCCCCGCATGGCAGCGGCTGATGGAGCCGACCGGCCCCCCGGCCTGGCTCGACAACCCCTATCCCGCGACCGTCACCGGAGCCTGGACCACCTACGCCGCCTGGGCCGCAGCAGCCACCCTGATCACCATCACAGCCCTACCCCGCCGCCACCCCTAACCCCCTCCCCCACTCCCACCCCACCCTCACCCTCCCGCGTTGATCATGAGGTTAGCGGCAGTTTGAAGATCATCTACTGCCGTCAACCTCATGATCAACGCGGGAGGGCCGGGAGGGTGGGGAGGGCCGGGTGGGGGTGGGGTCAGGCGACGATTGAGACCATTCGGTTGGGGATGACGATGACCTTGCGGGGGTCCTTGCCGGCCAGGACGGTGGCTACGGCTGCCAGGGCCGCTGCCCGTACGTCGGTCTCGCCTGCGTCGGCGGGGACCTCGATGCGACCCCGGACCTTGCCGTTGACCTGCACCGGGTAGGTGACGGTCTCGGCGACCAGCAGGGCCGGGTCGGCGACCGGGAAGTCCGCGTACGTCAGTGAGGTCGAGTGGCCCAGCCGTTGCCACAGCTCCTCGGCGACGTGCGGGGCGAACGGCGCGACCATCAGCACCAGCGGCTCGGCCACCTCGCGCGGGGTACCCGCCAGCCGGGTCACCCCGTTGGTCAGCTCGATCAGCTTGGCGATCGCGGTGTTGAAGCGGATCTGCTCCATGTCGCCCCGGACACCGTCGATGACCTTGTGCAGCAGCCGCCGGGTCTGCTCGTCGGCGGGGGCGTCCACCACCCGCGACTGCCCGGTCTGCTCGTCGACGACGGCCCGCCAGACCCGTTGCAGGAAGCGGTACGAGCCGACCACCGCCCGGGTCTCCCACGGACGGGACACCTCCAGCGGGCCCATCGACATCTCGTACACCCGGAACGTGTCGGCGCCGTAGGCGGCACACATCTCGTCCGGGGTGACCACGTTCTTCAGGGACTTGCCCATCTTGCCGTACTCGCGGTTGACCTGGACGTCGCCCAGGAAGTAGCCGCCGTCACGCTCGGCGACCTCCTCCGCCGGCACGTAGGCGCCCCGGGCGTCGGTGTACGCGTACGCCTGGATGTAGCCCTGGTTGAACAGCTTGCGGAACGGCTCGAACGACGACACGTGGCCCAGGTCGTACAGCACCTTGTGCCAGAACCGGGCGTACAGCAGGTGCAGCACGGCGTGCTCGGCCCCACCGACGTACAGGTCGACACCGCCGCAGTCGCCCTCGCCACGCGGTCCCATCCAGTACCGCTCGTTGTCCGCGTCGACGAACCGGTCGCTGTTCGTCGGGTCCAGGTAGCGCAGCTCGTACCAGCAGGAGCCGGCCCACTGCGGCATCACGTTCGTCTCCCGGGTGTACCGCTTCGGGCCGTCACCCAGGTCCAGCTCGACCTCGACCCAGTCGCGGCGGCGCGACAGCGGCGTCTCCGGGTCGCTGTTCGCGTCCTGCGGGTCGAAGGTACGCGGGGAGAAGTCGTCCACCTCGGGCAGCTCGACCGGCAGCATCTCCTCCGGCAGCGCGATCGCCGCGCCGTCGGCGTCGTAGACGATCGGAAACGGCTCGCCCCAGTAGCGCTGCCGGCTGAACAGCCAGTCCCGCAGCCGGTAGGTCACCGCGCCCTGGCCGCTGCCGGTCTCCTCCAGCCAGCCGATGATCCGGGCCTTGGCCTCGGCCACCCCCAGGCCGTCCAGGTCCAGGCCGCGCTCGGGCGCGGCGCTGTTGATGGCCGGGCCGTCCCCGGTGTACGCCTTGCCGTCGAAGCCCTCCGGCGGCTGCACGGTACGCACGATCGGCAGCTCGAAGACCTCGGCGAACTCCCAGTCCCGCTCGTCCTGGGCGGGCACCGCCATGATCGCGCCGGTGCCGTACCCGGCCAGCACGTAGTCGGCGATGAAGATCGGGATCTGGCCGCCGGTGACCGGGTTGGTGGCGTACGCGCCGGTGAAGACGCCTGTCTTCTCCTTCGTCTCGGCCTGCCGTTCCACGTCGGTCTTGGCGGCCGCCGCCTTGCGGTACGCCTCGACGGCCTCCCGCGGGCCGGCGTGCCCGCCGGTCCACGCGTCCCGGGTGCCCTCCGGCCAGGCCGCCGGCACCAGCGTGTCGACCAGCTCGTGTTCCGGGGCCAGCACCATGTAGGTGGCGCCGAAGACGGTGTCGGGCCGGGTCGTGAACACCCGGATCGGGGCGGCCGGGGTCGGGAAGTCGATGTGCGCGCCCTGCGACCGGCCGATCCAGTTGCGCTGCATCAGCTTGATCGGCTCCGGCCAGTCCAGCTTGTCCAGGTCGTCCAGCAGCCGGTCGCCGTACGCGGTGATCCGCATCATCCACTGCTTCAGGTTGCGCTTGAAGACCGGGAAGTTGCCCCGCTCGGAGCGGCCGTCGGCGGTGACCTCCTCGTTGGCCAGCACCGTGCCCAGCCCGGGGCACCAGTTCACCGGCGCCTGCGACACGTACGCCAGGCGGTGGTCGTCGACGATGGCGCGTCGCTCGGCGGGTGACAGCTCGGCCCACGGCCGACCGTCCGGGGTGCGCCGGTCACCACCGGCGAACTCGGCGATCAGCTCACTTATCGGCCGGGCCCGACCGGCCTCACGGTCGTACCACGAGTTGAAGATCTGCAGGAAGATCCACTGCGTCCAGCGGTAGAAGTCGGTCTCGATGGTGGCCACCGAACGCCGCTGGTCGTGGGCCAGCCCCAGCCGGCGCAGCTGTGCCCGGTAGCGTTCGATGTTGGCTTCGGTGGTGGTCCTCGGATGGGTGCCGGTCTGCACCGCGTACTGCTCGGCGGGCAGGCCGAACGCGTCGAAGCCCATCGCGTGCAGCACGTTGCGGCCGGCCATCCGCTGGTACCGGGCGAAGCAGTCGGTGCCGATGTAGCCCAGCGGGTGCCCGACGTGCAGCCCGGCGCCGGACGGGTAGGGGAACATGTCCAGCACGTACAGCTTCTCCGCGCCGGACCGGGGGTGGGCCGGGTCGGCCAGCGGACCGGACGGGTTCGGCGCGTGGAAGCTGCCCTCCCGCTCCCAACGGTCCTGCCAGCGGCGTTCGATCTCGTCGGCCAGCGCCGCGGTGTACCGGAACGGTGGGACGTCTGCCTCGGTCATGGCCTTCTCCTCGCGTCGCTCGGCGGAGTCTGTCGCAGTGCTGGCTGGTCTCGGGTCTGCCTCGACGGCCCGTCCCGGGCCGGCGGCGGGCACGAAAAAGCCCCTCACGCAGGAGGGGCCGCCGTGCTGTCGCGCGCTCAGCGCATCAGCACGGCCCGGTAAGAAGCAGGAAGACTCCGGCCATGACCGGCAGTGTACCGCGCGTGATGCGACGCCGCTTCCCACCACCCCTCAGGCGGAGTCCCGGGCCGGCTCGTCGCCGCCCTCGCCCGCCCGACCGCCGAGTTCGTCGTACCTGGTGATCGGCGCCAGCGGCGCCCCGGCCCGGTACGCCGCCCGGGCCAGGGCGTAGCCGCCGATCGGCGCCGTGAACAGTTGCAGCGCGACAGCGGCGACGACCACCAGGGCGGTACGCCAGCCGGGAATCAGCAGCAACACGCCGAGCAGGACGAAACTCAGCCCCAGGCTGGCGGCCTTGGCCACGGAGTTCATCCGGTTGTACACGTCCGGCAGGCGGATCAGGCCGACCGCGCTTATCGCGATCAGCCCGGTGCCGAGCAGCAGCAGCGCCGATGCCGCCAGGGTCCGGATCACCGCTGCCTCCGGTGCACCAGCCGGGCCATCGCCACCGTCGCCAGGAAGCTCACAAGCGTCCCGGTGAGCACCAGGTCGAGCAGATCAGGGGCGTCCAGCCGGGCGGCGAGCACGGCCAGGGCGGCCAGGAAGACGAAGAAGCCGAGGTCCAGCGCGGCCGCCCGGTCGGCGTCGGTCGGACCGACCACCAGCCGGCCGATCACCACCGCCATCGAGGCCGCCAGAACCACGAGCACCACGTCGAGCAGGAACATCGTCACCTCCGGTTCGCCTCCGACCGGCCCGCGTCGGGACCGCCGTCCGGGTGGGCGGCCGGGCGCAGGGCGGCCAGCAGCCGCCACTCCAGCTCGGTCACCTCCCGCCGGAACGCCACCGGGTCGGCGGCGTACATGCCGTGCACCGACAGCGCTGCGGTGGGTTCCCGGTGCACGCTCAGGGTCAACGTGCCCGGGGTCAGGCTCACCGCCAGCGCCACCGCCGCCACCTCGGTGTCGGTGGCCGCCCGCAACGGCACCCGTACCACCGCCGGCGCCAGCCGGGAGCCCGGGGTCAGGATCTCCCAGGCCACGGCGAGGTTCGCCTGGACCAGCCGGACCGCGAAGTAGCCGGCGAACCGCAGGACGCGTCGCGCCCGCACCGCCGCACGGCGGGCGGCCGGCATCGTCTCGGTGCTCATCGGCCGGTCACCGCCCGTACGTAGCCCGCCGGGTCACGCAGCCCGGCCGCCGCCGTGTCGGCGACCACCAGCAGCGGTTGAGCTGCCAGCCCGGCGGCCAGGGAGAGGCCGGCAAGCACCAGCGGAGGGCCGACCAGGTTCGGTCCGATCCGCTTCGCCACCGTCGACGAAGCCGGCGGGTCGCCGGTGAACAGCGCGCTCCAGATCTTCAGCATGGACAGCAGGGTGACCAGGCTGACCAGCACCGCGACCGTCATCGCCAGCCAGGCGCCGGTCTCCGCGGTGGCGCGCAGCAGCAGGAACTTCGCCAGGAACCCGGAGAACGGCGGCAGGCCGGCCAGCGACAGCGCCGCCCCGGCGAAGGCCAGGGCGAGCGCGGGACGTTGCCCGGCCAGACCGCCGGAGCCGTCGAGCCGGTCGGTGCCCCGGCCGGTGCGTACCGCCGCCGCGCAGAGGAACAGCGCGGCCTTCACCAGGATGTACTGGGCCAGGTAGTAGACCGCCGCGGCCAGCCCGGCAGCGGTGAACAGGGCCAGACCCAGCAGCACGTAGCCGAGCTGGCTGACCATGTGGAAGGTCAGGATCCGCCGCATCGAGTCCTCACCGACGGCACCGAGCACGCCGACCACCATCGACAGCAACGCCACCGCGCCGAGCAGCCAGTGGTACGCGGGGTCGCCGCCGTACACCACCGCGTAGATCCGGATCACCGCGTAGAGACCGACCTTGGTCAACAGCCCGGAGAAGAGCGCCACCACCACCGGCGAGGCCACCGGATAGGTGCGCGGCAGCCAGTCGTGCAGCGGCACCAGGGCACTCTTGACGCCGAGGGCGAGCAGCACCACACCGCAGGCGACCGCGACCGTCGGTTCATCGCGTGCCGCGCCGGCCAGGTCACCCAGCCCGACCACTCCGGTGGTGCCGTAGACCAGGGCCACCCCGGCCAGCAGGAGGGTGGAGCCGAGCAGGTTGGTGGCCACGTACACCCGTCCCGCACCGCCGCGTCCGGCCCCGCCGGCCAGGCTCAGCAGCACGTACGAGGGCACCAGCATGACCTCGATCAGCACGAAGAGGTTGAACAGGTCGGTGGTGAGGAACGCGCCGCTGGCCCCGGCGGAGAGCACCAGCACCAGCGGCAGGAAGTACGGGCGACGGTCGTCTCCGGAGCCGACGGCGGAGACGAGGCAGCAGAGCACCACAAGCGCCGTCACGGTGACCAGCAGGGCACTGAACGCGTCCGCCGCCAGGCTGATGGCGATCGGGCCGGGCCAGCCACCGACCCGCAGTACGGTCAGCGCGCCACCACTGGTCCGTACCAGCAGGACCAGCCCGGTCACCAGGACCACGGCCATGGTGGCGAGCGCGCCGACCCGATGCAGCCGGGTGCGGCCCGGTAGGGCGAGCAGTACCCCGGCGACGAGCAGTGGCCCGACCACCGGGATCAGGAGAAGACCGCTCACCGCCGCCGCCCCACTGTCCCGTTCCCGCCGGTGTCGTCTCCGCCGGTGTCGGTGTCGTCGGTTTCGTCGGTGGATTCGGTACCGCTGCCACCGCCCGTGGGGTCTGCACCGCTCGTGGGTCCGCCGGCACCGCGCCGCAGCAGGCCGAGCAGGTGGATGGTGATCCCGAAAGTGATCACGATGGCGGTCAGCACGAACGCCTGCGGCAGCGGGTCGGCGGTGTCCGGGCCCACCTCCTCCAGCGCCGCGGTCCGCCGGCCGAGCCCACCCGCGGCGAGCAGCACCACGTTGACGGCGTGCCCGAGCAGCACGAAGCCCAGTACCACGCGCAGCAGGCCCGGCCGCAACAGCAGGAACACCCCCGCGGCGACCAGGACGCCGACCACGAACGCGGCGCTCACCGGGCACCTCCGGCTTCCGAGGGGACCACCGGTCGGGCCGGTGGTACGCCGAGGCGCCGCACGGCGGCCACCACAAGCGCCAGGACCATCAGGTAGATCCCGAGGTCGAACAGCAGTGACGTGGACAGCGACGGCACCGGCCCCGGCAGGGCGACGCTCAGCGGGGTGAACAGCGGACGACCGGCGGCGAGTGGCACCAGACCGGCGACCGTGGCGGTCAGCAGCCCGGCCGCCGCCAGCGGCGCCGACCTCAGGCGGCTCAGCAGTGGCGCTCCTCCGGGGTGCGCCAACTGGCCGAGCCCGACGGCGGTGCCCGCCAGCAGCGCGCCGATGAAACCGCCACCGGTCTCCTCGTGGCCACGCAGGAACAGCACCGCCGAGGCGAGCAGCATCACCGGTGCGAGCACCCGGTAGGCGAGGCCGAGCACGAGGTCCTCCCCGGCGGGCTCGACGTTGGCCGGCTCGATGGGACGGCCAGCGGCGAGCCGGACCAGCCCGAGTGCCACCACCGCGAGCACCACCGCCTCACCGAGGGTGTCCAGGGCCCGGAAGTCCACCAGGATGGTGTTGACGACGTTGGCGCCGCCGGTCAGTTCCTCCGCCCGGTCGAGGTACCACCGGCCGGGGTCGGACAACCTGTCGCGTCCGGTCAGCACTGCCGTACCCGCGGCCGCCGCGACACCCGTGGCGACCGCGAGCAGGGCCGCGCCGGTGACCGACACGCGTCGCCCGACGTGGGCGAGCCGGCGCGGCTGCTGCCGCAACGCCAGCATGACGACCACCGCGGTCAGCACTTCCACAAGCATCAGGGTCAACGCCACGTCCGGTGCTCCGACGGTCAGGAACCACGCCGACAGCAGCAGCCCGACCACCCCGGTCAGTCCGATCGCCGCCAGCGCGGAACGCACCACCAGCAGCCCGCCGAGGGCCGTCACGAGCAGCCCCAGCATCAGCCAGTCGCCGGGCCGGGCCGGATCGCCACCGAGACCGGCCGGAAGGTCCGGCAGCGCCACCGCCGCGACCGCCGCCAGGGCCACCGCCGCCAGCAACGGTCGGGCCAGATAGGGCGCCGGGCTCGACGCGTGCGCGGTCCGGGCGACGATCGAGCCCGTGTGCAGCAGTGCCTGCCGGGCGCGCTCCAGCAACTCGGCGAACGGTGGGGTGGTGGGTACAGCCCGTAGCCACCGGTCGACCCGGACGCGGCCGAGGAACATCAGCACACCCAGCAGCACGGTGAGCAGGCTCAGCCCCAACGCGGGGGTGAAGCCGTGCCAGAACGCCAGGTAGGGCGGCGTACCCTCCGGGCGGGCATCGTTCGCGGCCCGTTCCACAAGCGGGCTCAGCACGGCCACCGTGGGGCCGAGCGCGGTCGCCACCACCGCGGCCACCGCGGCCGGGGCGAGAAACGCCCAGGACGGCTCGCGCAGCTGGCGTTGCCGGGGCGGCCCCTCCACCATCCCGTGCACCAGACGGGCCGCGTACGCGAAGGTGAGCACCGAGGCGAGCACCCCGAGCCCGGCGGCGCACCAGCCCAGCCACCATCCGCCGTGCGCCTCACCGAGTGACTCGAAGATCGCCTCCTTGCCGACGAAGCCGATCGTCGGTGGCAGGCCGGCCATCGACATCGCCGCCAGCGCGGTGAGCGAGAC
Organism: Micromonospora sp. NPDC049891; assembly: GCF_040660295.1. Classification (NCBI taxonomy): domain Bacteria; kingdom Bacillati; phylum Actinomycetota; class Actinomycetes; order Micromonosporales; family Micromonosporaceae; genus Micromonospora; species Micromonospora sp. NPDC049891. The sequence continues at coordinate 142,925 of NZ_JBFAML010000014.1, read as the reverse complement.
CGTCGCCGGCATCACCCGGTGCAGCCCGGCCAGTTCCCGCACGTCCCGGCTGCCGGCCTGATGGTCGATGATGCCGACCAGCATGAACAGGGTCGCCTTGAACAGCGCGTGGGCGACGGTGTAGAGGATCGCCGCAGCATCGGCGGCCGGAGTGCCGACGCCGATCACCCCGACCAGCAGGCCGAGCTGACTGACAGTCGAGTACGCCAGCAGCGCCTTGAGGTCGTACTGACGCAGCGCGAGCAGCGCGCCGAGGATCGCGGTGAGCAGACCGACGGCGATCAGGGTGCCGTCCCACGCCCAGGAGCCGGCGAACACCGCCGAGAAGCGCATCAGCAGGTAGATGCCGGCCTTGACCATCGTCGCCGCGTGCAGGTAGGCGCTCACCGGTGTGATCGCCACCATCGCGCCGGGCAGCCAGAAGTGGAACGGCAACTGCGCGGACTTGGTGAACGCCGCGACGATGATCAGCGCCCCCACCACCCAGGCCGGTCCGCCGCTCAGCCGTTCCGGCTCGGCCACGATGGTGTCCAGGCTGGTGGTGCCGACGTGCACCGCCAGCAGCACGATCGCGGCCAGCAGCGCCAGACCGCCGGCGACGGTGACCAGCAGCGCCTGCACCGCGGGGCCGGTGGCCGCCGGCCGGCCGCCCTGCCCGATCAGGACGAAGGAGAGAATCGAGGTGAGTTCCCAGAAGACGAAGAGCACCAGCAGGTCGTCGGCGAGGACCAGGCCCAGCATCGCGGCGGCGAAGAGGGTCATCGTGACGTACACCCGCTCCTGCTCCACCTCGGTGCCGTCGAGGTAGCGGGGGCAGTAGGCCATGATGAGCGCGCCCACACCGAGGGCCAGCAGCGCGAAGACCAACCCCAGCGCGTCCATCCGCAGCGCGGCGTGCACCTCCAGTCCGGGCAGCCACCGCCAGGCCACGGCGACCTCCCGGTCGTCGAGGATCACCGGCAACCGGCTGAGCAGCAGCGCGGCCCCGGTGAGGTAGCCGGCGGCCAGCGGATAGCCGGCGTTGCGGCCGAAGCGCCGCACCAGCAGCGGTACGCAGGCCGCCAGGCCGACCTGCCAGGCGAGCGCGACAGCCAGGATCACCTCGTCCCGCCCGCCTCAGTAGCCGATCGCGGCACCGTCGCCACGCGGGTCGGCACCCGCTTCCAACAGGCTCCGCTCGGCGTCGATCCGGATCGCCTGGGCGTGGCCCATGTTGTCGTCCCAGTTCGGCAGCATCCGCACCGGCTGGCCACGGCGTTGCAGCTCGCGCACCACCTCGTCGGAGATGCGCCCCTCCAGGGAGAGGTCCTGGGCGGTGGTACCCCAGGTGCGACCCATCAGCCAGCGGGGAGCCTCGATCGCCTGCTGCACGTCGTAACCGAAGTCGATCAGGCGGGTGAGCAGCGCCGCGTGGGTCTGCGGCTGCCCTTCGCCCCCCATCGACCCGAAGGCCAACCACGGCCGGCCGTCGAGGCAGACCAGACCCGGGATGAGGGTGTGGAAGGTCCGCTTTCCCGGCTCCATCCGGTTCGGGTGCCGCTCGTCCAGGGAGAAGAAGGAACCCCGGTTCTGCGGAATGATCCCGGTGTCACCGGAGACCAGGCCGGCACCGAAGTCGTGGTAGATCGACTGGATGGCGGAGACGACCAGCCCGTGCTCGTCGACGACGCAGAACGCACAGGTGTCGCCCTCCGGTGCGCGCCGACGGGCCTGAGGTCCGAAGCGGATCCCCGGCTCGACGTCGGCCATGACCATCGCCCGGTCCGGTCGGATCAGCTCGCGGCGGCGTGCCGCGTACGCCTTGTCGAGCAGGTCGGGGACCGGGATGTCCACCCAGTGCCGGTCGGTCAGCCATTCGTCCCGGTCGGCGAAGGCCAGCTTCACCGCCTCGGCGAGGTGGTGGTAGTAGTCCGGGGTGCCGTCCCCCCAGGCGGCCACGTCGTAGCCCTCGATCAGGTTGAGCAGTTGCAGGGCGGCGAAGCCCTGCGTGTTCGGTGGCATCTCGTACACGGTGTGCCCCCGGTAGTCGACGGCGATCGGCTCCTCCCAGTGGGCCTGGTAGGCGGCCAGGTCGTCCGGGTGCAGCGGCGAGCCCTGCGCGGCGATCCCGGTGCAGAAGCGCCGCCCGAGGTCGCCCTCGTAGAAGCCGGCGCGGGCACCCTGGGAGGCGATCAGTTCCAGCGAGCGGGCCAGCTCCGGCTGGGCGATCCGCTCCCCCTCCCGCCGCGCCCGGCCCTCCGGTACGAATAGCCGTGCGGTCGAGGACTCCGCGCCGAGCAGGTCGAGATCCTCCACCAGCCAGTCGGCGAGCGAGCGAGCCACCGGAACGCCGTGCCGGGCGTAGTGGATGGCGTCGTCGAACAGATCCGCCCAGGGCAACCGGCCGTACCGCTCGTGGGCCAACCGCCAGCCGTCGACCGCGCCCGGCACGGTCAGCGCCGACAGTGGGCCCCGCGACGGCACCTCGTCGGTGTGGCCGCGCTCGCCGTAGTAGTCGCGGGTGGCTGCCTGGGCCGCGGGGCCCGAGGCGTTAAGCGCGTGCACCGCGCCATCCGGCTCGGCCAGCAGCCAGAAGCCGTCGCCGCCGAGGCCCGCCATGTGCGGGTACGCGACGCAGAGCAGCGCGTTCACCGCGATCGTGGCGTCCACCGCGCTGCCACCGGCCCGCAGCACCGCCAGCCCGGCACCGCTGGCCAGGTGATGCGGCGAGGCGACCATGCCACGATCGGCGCGGGTGGGCGGCCGGCCGGTACGGGGTCCGTGCGGTGCGGTCATGTCCTCCCTTTCCGCTCGTACGGCTGCGGGTTGGCGAAGGCCTCGGTGGTGGTGACGAAGCCCCAGCACTGCTTGGTGTTGAACAGCACCGCGTCCTTGCAGTACGCGGGGCTGGACGTGGCGGTGGCGTCGGCGATGAGCACCGGGTTGTAGTCGCGGAAGTAGGCGTCCTCCAGGGTGGTGCTGACGCACTGGTCGGCGTTGACCCCGCAGACGTAGAGGGTCTGGATGCCCTGGGTGCGTAGCACCTGGTCGAGATGGGTGCCGTAGAAGCCGCTCATCCGCACCTTCTCGATGTGGATGTCGTCGTCGGCCAGGTAGCCCTTCAGCTCGTCGACCATCTCCGCGCCCCACGACCCGGCGGTGAGCACCGCGCCGTTGTCCAGCTCCTCCCCGATACCGGCCTGGTCGAGGCGGTGCTTGAACGAGTGCAGCGTCGGCGCACCGAGGTTGCGCAGGTCCGGTCGGTTGTGCCAGTAGATCCAGATGACGAACATGCCGTGTCGGCGGGCGGCGTCGATCGCCCGCTGCACGCCCGGGATGGCCGCCCGGCACGCCTCGTGGTCGAGCCCGGAACGTTCGGTCCATCCGCCCGGTGCACAGAAGTCGTTCTGCATGTCCACCACCGCCAGCGCTCCCCGGTCCAGGTTGTCGACGAACGGCAGCAGCTCGGCGTCGAACCGGACCAGTTGTCCCTCGGTGTGGTGCGGTGCCAGGTGGACGTGGTCCTCGTAGAGGTACCAGCGGTCGGCGCTGGCCCCCAACTGCACCCCACCGTCGCCGGTCTCGCGGTAGATCTCCCGGTAGCCGGCCATCTCAGTCCTCACCATCCGACGGCGCGAACCTCAGCACGACCGGGATGGCACCGGCCACGGCCACCAGGACCAGCCCGGCCCACCACAGCGCCGGCAGGTCGCCGTCGGTGCCCAGGCTCAACGCGGGCAGGGCGGCCAGGAACAGCACCAACGCCAACAGCAGCCAACGCAACTCGCTCACTCTCGACTCCTTCCGGTCAGACGAACAGCAGGGTCAGCAGGCCGATCACCACGGCGGCGGCGAGAGTCCACGGCAGGGTCTTGCGCAGCACCGCGCCCTCCTGGCCGACGATGCCGGCGGTACCGGTGCCGAGCACGATGTTGGCCGGGGCGATGGCGTTGCCGATCGCCCCACCGGCGCTCTGCGCACCGATGACCGCGCTCTCGGACAGGCCCGTACCCGACGCCACGCCCTGCTGCAACTGGCCGAACAGCACGTTCGAGGCGGTGTTGCTGGAGGTCATGAAGGCGCCGATCAGGCCGATGAGGTTGGCGGCGAAGGCGTACAGCAGGGGCGGTGAGATCCGCTCGATGCCCTGGGCCAGCACGTCGGTCTGCCCCGAGTGCTCCATCACGCCCGCCAGGATCAGGAAGGACAGGATCGCCACCGACGCCGGTGTGGCGTCGGCCGCCAGGCTCGACCAGATCGGCTGCCGCCCCTCCCGCTCGGTGCGGGCGGCGAAGAAGCCCTTGGCACGGAACACGAGCCAGGTGGCCAGCACCGCGACGATCAGCGAGAAACCCGGATGGGTGAACGGGGCGATCGCCGAGTAGGGCTGTTCCGCCTCGGTGACCACGTCGTAGCCCGTGTTGACCTCCGGGAAGGGCAGACCGAACTCGATGCGGTCCAGCACCGCCTCGACCGGCGGGACGGCGAGGGTGAACACGGCGACGGCGGTGAGCACCGCGTACGGCAACAGTGCCCAGGACAGGCTCATCGTCGGCGCACGCTCGTCCTCGTCCTCGGCCGTCTCGTCGGCCTCCTCCTTCATCGCCGGACGGTCCGACACGTTCCGGGCCGGTTCCCGGTAGCGGGACCAGCGGGACAACGGGTAGAGCGCGACAAGCGCCACGGTGGCGGCGAGGAAGGTCGACAGCACCGGTTCCCAGTACATGATCACGAACTGGAGACCGCCGTGGATGGCCGAAATGATCAGAATGAACGGCCAGGCCAGCCGCAGTGCCGGCCCCTTGCCGGCCATCCAGGCGATGGCGGCACCCGCCATCAGCGTCACCGGGGCCAGCAGCGCCGCGGTGATCAGCGTGGTGGTCAGCTCGTCCTCGAGATCGACCACCTGGAGGGTGGCCAGCCAGCCCACCGCCAGGGTGCCGAACATGTTCGCCCAGGCATGCCCGATCAGCGGGATCACCACGGCGTAGACGGCCCGCACCCCGATCGCGAGCAGCAGCGGCGCCACGATCGCGATGGGCGCGCCGAAGCCGGCGATGCCCTGCATGAAGGAGGCGAAGACCCAACCGAAGGCGAGCACCAGGAACACGTGGTTGCGGCTGTAGCGGGACAACCCGCGACGCAGCGCGTCGAAGGCACCGGAGGCGGTACCGATGCGGTAGAGCAGCAGCGCCGGCCAGATCACCAGCAGGATGAACACCGCGTCCCAGACACCCTTGCCGGCACCGACCGCGACGGACTCCCACGGCGCCTGGAAGAACAGCACGGCGACCGCGACGGCGAGGAACGAGGAACATGCCGACCGGGCCGGCCTGCGGCGCCTTCCATCGCAGCACCGCCAGCAGCAGCAGGAGCAGGAGGATCGGGCTGATCGCCAGCAGCCAGGTTCCGAGGTTGATCGGCAGGGTTGTCTCCGGCATGTCCCTCCTGTCCCGGATGGCTGGTTCCGGCTCCCTTACCCGGCAGAACCGACGACATGCGCTGCGTGAATGACAAATCGCTGCGTAAGCGCTCAAACACCTGCGGCGGTCGGCGTTGACGACAAACATGGTTAGCCTGAGAGGCCAGTGAGATTGCCGCGGCACATGAGGCTCATCCCTCGCGAACGAAACGGCGGGGCCGGGTGCTCTTGTATAGAGCTGCCGTGACGGCGACGAGGAGGAGGCCCGTGACACAACAGACCTGGGACGAAGTTGGCGGTCTGCTGCCGTACGACGAGTTCCGCGCCGCGAGTGACGCGATCGTGACCAACATCGAACAGGTCATCGAGGGCAAGACCGCGACCGTACGGCTGGCGCTGGCCGTCCTGCTCGCCGAGGGTCATCTGCTCATCGAGGACGTGCCCGGCGTCGGCAAGACCAAACTCGCCAAGGCGCTGGCGCGGTCGATCGACTGTTCGGTACGCCGCATCCAGTTCACGCCCGACCTGCTGCCCAGCGACGTCACCGGAGTCAGCGTCTACAACCAGGAGACCCACGACTTCGAGTTCCGCCCGGGCGCCGTCTTCGCCAACCTGGTCGTCGGCGACGAGATCAACCGTGCCTCGCCGAAGACCCAGTCCGCGCTGCTGGAATGCATGGAGGAACGCCAGGTCACCGTCGACGGGGTGACCTACCAGTTGCAGACGCCGTTCATGGTGATCGCCACCCAGAACCCGATCGAGATGGAGGGCACCTACCCGCTGCCGGAGGCGCAACGCGACCGGTTCACCGCCCGCATCGCCATGGGTTACCCGGACCCCACCGCCGAGCTGGCCATGCTCGACGGGCACGGTGCGGTCGACCCGCTCTCCGGGCTGCGGCCGGTCTCCGACGCCGACACCGTACGCCGGCTGATCGGGCACGTACGGCAGGTGCATGTCGCCGACGCGGTCAAGCAGTACGCGGTCGACCTGGTCACCGCCACCCGCGAGTCACCCGACCTGCGGCTGGGTGCCTCCCCCCGGTGCACGCTGCAGATGCTGCGCACCGCCCGTGCGGTGGCCGCCCTCGACGGGCGTGACTACGTCCTGCCCGACGACCTCCAGGTCCTCGCCGTGCCGGTGCTGGCGCACCGGATCATCCCCACGGCCGACGCCCAGCTCGCCCGGCGTACCACCGACGCGATCGTCGCGGACCTGGTGCACCGGCTGCCGCTGCCGCACGACCGCAAGCGCTCGCCCTACGACACCCGGCCACCCACTGGCGGTAACGGCCGGGCCCCCTTCGAGCCCCGGAGGCCGTGACGTGCGTGACGGGCTGCGCGGGCTGACCACCCGCGGCCGCTCCTTCCTGGCCGCGGCAGTGGCGGCGGCCATCTCCGCCGGCATCCTCGGCGAGAAGGACCTGCTGCGGGTGGCCGTGCTGCTGGCCGTCCTGCCGCTGCTGGCCGCGCTCTACGTCGGCCGCAGCCGCTACAAGCTCGCCTGCCACCGGTCACTGGAGCCGCACCGGGTGCCGGTCGGCGCGACCGCCCGGGTGGTGCTGCGCCTGCAGAACATGTCCCGGCTGCCCACCGGCACCCTGCTGCTGGAGGATCGGCTCCCGTACGCCCTCGGCAGCCGGCCCCGGGTGGTGCTGGAGCGTCTCGGCGCGCACCAGGCCAGTTCCGTGGCGTACACGGTGCGCGCCGACGTGCGTGGCCGGTACGAGGTGGGCCCGCTGGTGGTCCGGATGACCGATCCCTTCGGTCTCTGCGAACTCAGCCGCGCCTTCCCCGGCACCGACCGCCTCACGGTCGTCCCGCAGGTGGTCCCGCTGCCGTCGGTGCGGCTGCCCGGCGAGTACGCCGGCAGCGGCGAGAGCCGGGCCCGCTCGGTGGCGGTGCACGGCGAGGACGACGCGGCCACCCGGGAGTACCGGCGCGGCGACGACCTGCGCCGGGTGCACTGGAAGTCGACGGCACGCACCGGCGAGCTGATGGTGCGGCGGGAGGAACAGCCCTGGGAGAGCCGGGCCACGGTGCTGCTGGACACCCGCGCGTACGGCCACCAGGGCGACGGCCCGACGGCCAGCTTCGAGTGGGCGGTCTCGGCCGCCGCCAGCGTCGCCGTGCACCTGCGGCAGGCCGGCTACAAGCTGCGCCTGGTGACCGGCTCGGGCGCGGACGTCGACGCCACCGAGGGCGCCGGTGACGGCCTGCTGCTCGACCAGCTCGCGGAGGTCCGGCTGGACCAGCGGGTCGAGATCACCACCCTGGTGCAGCATCTCCGGCAACGCTCCGACGGCGGGCTGATCATCGGCCTGTTCGGGTCGCTGAGCACGGCCGAGGCGGAACTGTTGGCCGGGCTGCGGGCCAACGGTGCCACCTGCATCTGTTTCCTGCTGGACAGCTCCGCCTGGCTGAACCTGCCGACGCCCGCGCGGGCCGAGGCCGATCAGGCGCACGACGCCGCGGCACTTGCGCTGCTGCACTCCGGTTGGCGGGTGATCGGCGTCGACCACGGCGGCCGACTGCCGGCGCTGTGGCCGCAGGCCGGCCGGGGCTCGCAGGGGTTCGCGCTACGCGCGGCGATGGCCGAGACCGTGGCCGGTGGCGTGCGATGAACGGAAGGTCCCCCTCATGATCGCCCATCGGAACCTGGGCCTGGTGGCCGCCGGCGCGACGCTGCTCGCGGCGGCGCCGCTGTCGGCCATCTTCGACCGCTGGACGTGGCTGGTCCAGGCAGTCATCGCGGTGGCCGCGGTAGCGGCCGCGGCGGCGCTGGCCCGGCTCGGCCGGACCCCGCTGTGGGTGCAGATCCTGGCCATGGTCGGCGGCCTCACGCTCGCCCTGACCTGGCTGTTCCCCAGCGGCAGCGAACTGTTGGCGGTGCTGCCCACGCCGGCAACCTTCGGGCATTTCGCGGAACTGCTCGGCAACTCGGTCGAGGACATGCGCTCCCACGGCGTGAAGGTCCCGGACACCGATCCGTTGCTGTTCATCACCGTGCTCGGCATCGGCGGGGTGGCGGTGCTGGTGGACGTGCTCTGCGTCGGACTGCGCCGCCCCGCCCTGGCCGGCCTGCCCATGCTGGCCATCTACTCGGTGCCGGTGGCGGTCTACGTGGACAGCGTTCCGCCGGTGCCGTTCGCGATCGGCGCCGCCGGTTTCCTGTGGCTGCTGGTCACCGACAACGTGGACCGGGTCCGCCGGTTCGGCCGGCGGTTCACCGGCGACGGCCGCGACGTCGACGTCTGGGAGTCCTCGCCACTTGCCGCCGCCGGGCGTCGACTGGCGGTGGTGGGCCTCGCGCTGGCCGTGCTGGTGCCGCTGGCCGTGCCGGGAATGACCGCCGGACTGATGACCACGCTCAACTCCGGCGCCGGCTCCGGTATCGGTCCCGGGTTCGGGGGTTCCCCCGGCCGGGTGGACCTCTTCGCCGCGCTCAGTGGACAGCTCAACCAGTCCCAGGTGACCGACCTGGTGACGGTCACCACCACCGAGGAGGAGCCGTTCTACCTGCGCTTCGGGGTCGCCGACGACCTGCGTACCGACGGGTTCCGGGTGCGCGGCCCCAACGGTAGGCGGGTCACCGGCGAGCTGCCCGATCCGTCGGGGCGGTCGCTGCCAGGTGTCGAACGGACCCGGCAACGAGCCACCGTGCAGGTGAGCCGGGAGCTGAACATGCCGCTGCTGCCGGTCTACGCCGAACCGGTCGGCTTCGGCGAGCTGGGCAACAACTGGTTCTACGACCCGAACCTTCAGGTGGTCTTCTCCAACCGGGAGAACTCCCGGGGCAAGGAGTACTCCTTCGACTACGTGCGCTCGTCGTACAGTCCGCAGGCGCTGCGGCGGGCCCAGCCACTGCCGGCGGACCTGCCGCTGCGCCGGCAGCAGACCGTGACGCCGGACGTGCCGGAGGTCCGGGCCCTGGTGGAGGATCTGATCCGGGGGGCACGCACCGAGTACGACAAGGTCCGGGCCATCTACGACTACTTCTCCGAGGACAACGGCTTCAGCTACCGGCTCAGCACCGAGCAGGGCACCAGCGGCCAGGCGATCCTCGACTTCCTGGAGAACAAGGTCGGTTACTGCCAGCAGTACGCCGCGGCGCTGGCCTGGATGGTCCGCGACGCGGGGATCCCCGCGCGGGTCGCCTTCGGGTTCACCAACGGCAGCCGGCGCAGCGACGACAGGCTCACCCTGACCAACCGCAACCTGCACGCCTGGACGGAGGTCTACTTCGACCAGATCGGTTGGGTGCCCTTCGACGCCACGCCGGCCTACGGCGTGCCGGGCTCGACCCGCTCGGCGTGGGCACCGGACGTGGACGCCCCGGAGGAGAGCACGCCGCAGGGCGGCACCTCGGACACACCCGACGAGACGGATCCGTCGACCGAGGCGGAGCAGGGACCGAACCAGTTCGAGGAGGGCGAGGACCCGGGCGCGGCGCTCGGCTCCGACGCTCCTGTGGAGCAGCGGCCCATCTGGCCCTGGCTGGTCGCCGCCAGCCTGCTGGCGCTGCTGGTCCTGCTCGCCGTGCCCGCGCTGCGCCGGCTCGCCCTGCGCCGTCGTCGAGGCCGGCCGGCACCGGCGGTTCGGACGGTCGACGCGCCGGACGCGGCCTCATCCGCGACCGGGCAACCAGCCATGGTGGTCGCCACCGATCCGGACCGGGCACGAGCCGACGCGCACGCCGCCTGGGACGAACTGATCGACACGCTTGTCGACTACCGGGTCGGGGTGGACCGGACGGAGACCCCACGGGCCACGGCGGAGCGGTTGGCCCGGGAGCGGCTGGCCGCGCAGACCGACGCCGGATCGGCGGTACGCCTGCTCGGGCGGGCCGAGGAACGGGCCCGCTACGCCCGGGACCCGTTGACCGGGGAACCGCTGCCGGCCGCCCTGCGGACGGTGCGCGGTGCGCTCGCCGAGCAGGCGGACCGGCGGACCCGGTTGGTGGCGACAGTACTGCCGCCGTCGGTGCTGTACCGGTGGCGCACCGCCATCGCCGACAACTCGTCACGACTTGTCAACTCCGGCGGCCAGGTGCGCCGGAGGCTGCTGCGGTTCAGTCCGCGCCGGCTGATCGCCAGCCGCGCGGGTCGCTGATCCCCGTTGCCGGCGACACCATCCGGGTCGCCGGCAACGGCCCGCCGATCGGTGGTCACAACGGGTCCACCTGATCGGCGTCGGTCTGGTGCTGGACACCCTGTGACGGAAAGTGACCGGCAGCCCGGGTTTCCCATTCGGGAACACGTCGAGGTGACATGAAAATGTCACCTCGACATGACGTTGAGTGCCCTGTCAGCCCACCCCGACGCGCCCACCGACAACCGGCCGGGCGGGCCTGGGGGCCTACGACGGGCAACACGAAGCCTCGAACGGCACCCTGGCCGGTCGCGCGTCGCTCACCCCGGGCGGTCGAGCCCGGGGTGACGTGCTTCCTCGTCAGCTGTGGAACGGGATCAGCGGTGCCCCTCCGGGCGCTGCCGCCACCGGTCCTCCATCCGGTCGAGGAAACCCGACCTCCGGCCGGCACGGCCCCGGGACCGGCGACGACTCGCCGTGCCCCCGACGACGTGCAGGTCGGGTGACTGCGCCCGACGGTGCGACTGCACCGCGAACGCGGCCGAGGCCAGCATGACAACGAATCCCGCCACTGCCAGCGGCGGAGTCTTGATCACCGCGCCATAGACCAGCAACGCCAGGCCAGCGATGATCATGCCGGCAGCGACGAGCAGGCGACGCCGCGCGTGGAAGCGCGGATCGCTGGCGCGCACGGCCGAGGCGAATTTGGGGTCCTCGGCAAGCGACCGCTCGATCTGCTCGAACAGCCGCTGCTCGTGCTCCGAGAGCGGCACGGCACTCCTCCCCGGTCACGTTGGTCGGTCCGGTCGGACCGACAGACCGTGGCAGCCAACCGGCTGCTTACCCGCAAGTCTACGAGGGCCCTCGCGCGTCGGAAAGCGGGACGACCTACGGCCGGGTCGGATTTTCATTTCGTCGGGGATCGCGCCCGCTGAGAAGACTGGCCGGTCCTATGACGGACCGCCCGAAACGGGCAGCCGCCGCGTCGGCGGCGACCTCCGCTTCCCGCCAGCCCCGCTCCGGCTGCCCGAGCGCGAGCTGCCGCGGCGTCTCGGCCGCCGCCGACAATCCCTCCGCCCGGACACCGAGCAGGCGGATCCGCTCACCCGGGTTCAGCGCGGTGTAGAGCGCCCATGACGTGTCGAACATCTCCCGGGCCACGTCGGTGGGCACGTCCAGGGTGCGTGCCCGACTCACGGTGCGGAAATCGGCGGTCCGCACCTTGAGCGAGACCGTCCGGCCCACCTGCCCGCCGGCCCGCAGCCGGGCACCGACCTTCTCGGCCAGGGCCAGCAGCGTACGGCGGATCTCGGCCGGATCGTCGACGTCCACGTCGAAGGTGACCTCCGCGCCGATCGACTTCTCCGCCTGCTCCGGGCTGACCCGGCGTGGGTCGCGACCCCAGGACAGCTCGTGCAGGTGCGCGGCGGCCGCCTCGCCGATCGCGGTCCGCAGCATCCCCAGCGGAGCCTGCGCGAGGTCACCGACGGTACGCAGACCGAGCCGCAGCAGCGCCTGCTCGGAGCGCTCCCCCACCCCCCACAGCGCGCCGACCGGAAGCGGGTGGAGGAACTCGAGCACCCGGTCGGCCGGCACCACGAGCAGACCGTCGGGCTTGGCCCGGGTCGAGCCGAGCTTGGCCACGAACTTGCTCGGTGCGACCCCCACCGAGCAGGTCAGCCCCTGCTCCTCGGCGACCCGCTCCCGGATGCCACGGGCGATCGCCGCCGGCCGGCCGAACAGTCGCCGGGCGCCGGCGACGTCGAGGAACGCCTCGTCCAGGGAGAGTGGCTCGACCAGCGGCGTGACGTCCCGGAATATCTGCATGACCGCCCGCGAGGCCGCCGAGTAGCTGGCGAAGTCGGGGGCGAGGAAGACCGCGTGCGGGCAGAGCGCGCGGGCCCGCATCGTGGGCATGGCGCTGCGTACGCCGTACCGCCGGGCCTCGTAGCTGGCCGAACTGACCACGCCGCGCGGACCGACCCCGCCGACCACCACGGCCCGGCCGCGCAGCTCGGGTCGGTGACGGACCTCCACCGAGGCGTAGAAGGCGTCCATGTCGACGTGCAGGATCGGGCACCCGGCGTCGTCGGCGCCGGGCCCGAACCGGGAATCGCCGCCCCGGGGTAGCGACTGGCTGCGGCCCACCCGCGCAGGTTAGCCCGCGGCTGTGACATTCCGGCCGGTCAGCCCCGCACCACCAGCAGCGGAATCGTCATCTCGGCCGCCGTGTCCGCACCGTGGAAGGCCACCAGCCGGGACACCATCGGCGGTTCCGACCGACTGGCCAGCACGGCGTACGTGTCGTTGCAGACCACCACGACGTCGCCGATCCGGTCCAGGTGGCCGGTGGTCACCGGACCGAACCGGCCGCTGGCCACCGCCTCCTCCCGGGTCAACACCCGGGCGGCGGTGCCGAGCACGGCCGACCAGGCAGCCACCACGTCGGCGGTGGCCCCCGGGGCGACATGCAGGTAGCGCACCCGGGGTTCGCCGGCGACCACCCGCACCCCGTCGGTCAGCCGGGGATCGGTGTCCAGGTCGAACCGGTCCCCCTCGGGGATGTCGAGTTGCCCGTGGTCGGCGGTGACCAGCAGCGCGGCGTCGGACGGCAGCCCGTCCACCAGCCGGGCCAGCAACCCGTCCAACTCGGTGACCGCCACCCGCCACGGCAGCGAGTCGACGCCGCTGAGGTGACCGTGCCGGTCGACGTCCGGGTGGTAGGCGGAGACCAGGGTCGGGCCGGGTCCGGCGGTCAGCGCGGCCAACGTGGTGGCGGCCACCGCGTCGACCCCGGCCGCACCGCGGTAGTCACCGCCCCGGTTCGCGGCCAGGGTCAGGCCGGTGCCGCCGAACTCCGGCCGACTCACCACGGTGACCGCCACCCCCGCCGCCCGGGCCCGTTCCAGCTGGGTGGGCACCGGCTGCCAGCGCAGCGGATCGGGATCGCCGTCGAGCCACTCGATGTGGTTGAGCACCCGCTCGGTGCCCGGAACGCGCACGGTGAAGCCGAGCACCCCGTGCGCACCGGGCGCCACTCCGGTGCCCAGGGTGACCAGGCTGGTCGGGGTGGTGGAGGGGAAACCGGAGGTGAGCGGTCGGCCCGACGCGGCGGTCAACCCGGTCAGGGTCGGCGCGTACGGTGCGGCGGTCGGGATCTGGTACCAGCCCAGGCCGTCGACAAGCAGCACCGCGATTCGGCGCACCTCGGACAGTTCGGCGGCGAGGCCGAGCGGGTCCGCGACGCCGGGGACACCGAGCACGGCAAGCGCGCTGGGCAGCACGTCGGCGAGGCTTCCGCCGCCGTACCCCGGCGCGACGACCTCCAGCGGCCGGGCCCGGCCGACCACGCCGGTCATGCCGGGCGGCGGGCGAACAGGTGCAGCTGGGCCGCCATGTCCCGCCAGGGTGGTCGCGCGGCCAGCGTCCGCTCCAACTCGACAAGGGCAGCGGCCTGACCGTCCGCCACCGCCGCGGGCAGCAGGTCGGCGAGGACGCGTACGCCGTGGATCTCCTCGACGGTGAGCCCGGCGGCGGCCAGCAGCGCGGCGGCGCCCTCGACGTCGAAACGGCGACGCAGGGTGTCCCGGGCGCCGGCGGCGCCCGCCGGATCGGCGGCCAGCGTCGCCGCCAGGTCCAGGTGCCCGTTCATGGCCCGGCCGAGCACCGCGGCGGCCCGCCCGGCGACCAGCACGCTCGCCGCACCGCCCGGCCGCAGTACGCCGGCCAGCGCGGACACCACAGGTGCCGGGTCGTCGACGACCTCCAGCACGGCATGGCAGAGCACCAGGTCGACGCTTGCCGGCTCGATCAACCCGGCCAGCGCGTCGCCGTCACCCTGCACCGCGCGTACCCGCCCGGCCACCCCGGCCTCCGCGGCCCGGCGACTGAGCGCGGCGAGCGCGTCGGGACTGGCGTCGACAACTGTCACCCGGTGCCCGGCCCGGGCCAGCGGCACCGCGAAGCCACCGGTGCCACCCCCCACGTCCAGCACGGTCAGCTCGGCGGCCGGCCGGCGGTCCAACTCGGCGCGCAGCACCGACCAGACCACGGCGGTACGGGGGGTGAGCGGCGGCCCGGCCGGGCCTGGGGTCTGTTCCACCCGGTCGAGCCTAGTCAGCCGGGACCAGATCGCCAGGGGGCACCACCTGCCTGCCGTCGCCTGCCGTCAGCGGAAGTCGCGGGAGGTGGGGCGGACCGGTGGTTCGATCGCGTCCAACCGGTCGGCGACCAGGTTGACCACCCCCTCGTGCCGCTGCAGCCGTCCCCGCACCACCAACGCCGCGCTGGTGCGGGCCACCCGCCGATGCCGCTGCCACAGCCCCGGCGAGCAGGTGACGTTGAGCATGCCTGTCTCGTCCTCCAGGTTGAGGAAGGTGACCCCACCTGCGGTCGCCGGCCGCTGCCGGTGGGTGACGATCCCGCCGACCCGGATCCGCCGCCCCGGTTCCACCCGGCCCAACCTGTCGATCGGCACCGCGCCGACGGCCTCCAGCTGCGCACGGATGAACCGGGCCGGATGGCTCTCCGGCGACAACCCGGTGGCCCAGACGTCGGCGACCAGTCGGTCCACCTCCTCCATCCCGGGCAGGACGGGCGCCGCCGTACCGGTCACCGTGCCGGGCAGCCGGCCGGGCCGCTCCTGGGCCGCCGCGCCGGCCGCCCAGAGCGCCTGCCGCCGGGTCAACCCGAAACAGGCGAAGGCGTCCGCGGTGGCCAGCGCCTCCAACTGTGCGGCGGTCAGCCCCACCCGCCGGGCCAGGTCCGGCATGTCGCGGTACGGGCCGTTCGCCACCCGCTCGGCCTCGATCCGCTCGGCCACACCGTCGCCGAGGGTACGCACGCTGGACAGCCCGAGCCGGACCGCCGGACCGCCCAGCCCCCAGGCGTGCGGCGGCTCCCCCGCCCGGCTGCCCCAGCGGGTGTCCGGGGTGGACTCCAGCACCGGCTTCGCACCACTGGCGTTGACGTCCGGACGGCGGACCTCCACACCGTGCCGGCGGGCGTCGTCGACAAGGGTCTGCGGCGAGTAGAAACCCATCGGCTGGGCGCTCAGCAGCGCGGCCAGGAACGGACCCGGGTGGTAGCGCTTCAGCCAGGAACTGGCGTAGACCAGGTAGGCGAAGCTCATCGCGTGGCTCTCCGGGAAGCCGTAGCTGGCGAACGCGGTGAGCTTGCGGTAGACGTCGTCGGCCAGTTCGCCGGTGATGCCGCGCTCGGCCATGCCCCGGTAGAGCCGGTCGGCGATCTTCTCCATCCGCTGTACCGACCGTTTGGCGCCCATCGCCCGGCGCAACTGGTCGGCCTCGGCCGCGTCGAAGCCGGCCAGGTCGATGGCGAGCTGCATCAGCTGCTCCTGGAACAGTGGCACGCCGAGGGTCTTCTCCAGCGCGTTGCGCATCAGCGGATGCGGGTAGGTCACCGGCTCCTGGCCGTTCTTGCGCCGGATGTACGGATGCACCGAGCCGCCCTGGATCGGCCCCGGCCGGATCAGCGCCACCTCGACCACCAGGTCGTAGAACGTCCGGGGCTTGAGCCGGGGCAGGGTGGCCATCTGGGCCCGGCTCTCCACCTGGAACACCCCGACCGAGTCGGCCCGGCAGAGCATGTCGTAGACCTCGGGGTCGTCAAGCGCCATGTCCCCGAGATCCAGGCTCATCCCGATCATGTCGTAGCCGTAGTGCAGGGCCGACAGCATGCCGAGGCCGAGCAGGTCGAACTTGACCAGGCCGACGGCGGCGCAGTCGTCCTTGTCCCACTGGAGCACGCTGCGGCCGGGCATCCGCCCCCACTCCACCGGGCAGACCTCGATCACCGGCCGGTCGCAGATCACCATGCCGCCGGAGTGGATGCCCAGGTGCCGGGGGAACGTCTGGAGTTCGTTGGCGTACGCGACCACCTGCTCGGGGATCTCCGGTACGTCCACCGTGGCCACGTCGCCCCACCTGTCGATCTGCTTGCTCCAGGCGTCCTGCTGGCCGGGTGGGAAGCCGAACGCCTTGGCCACGTCCCGCACCGCCGAGCGGGGCCGGTAGGAGATCACGTTGGCGACCTGGGCGGTGTGCTCCCGGCCGTACCGGGTGTAGACGTGCTGAATGACCTCCTCCCGGCGGTCGGACTCGATGTCCACGTCGATGTCGGGCGGCCCGTCCCGCTCGGGAGCCAGGAACCGTTCGAACAGCAGCCGGTGCCGGACCGCGTCCACGTTTGTGATCCGCAGCGCGTAGCAGACCGCCGAGTTCGCCGCCGAACCCCGGCCCTGGCAGTAGATGTCCGCCCGCCGGCAGAACGCGACGATGTCGTACACCACCAGGAAGTAACCGGGGAACCCCAGTTCCTCGATCATGTTCAGCTCGTGGTCGAGCTGCGCGTACGCCTGCGGGTGCGCCTCGCGCGGGCCGTAGCGCTCCCGCGCACCCTGCTCGGTGAGGTGACGCAGCCAGCTCATCTCGCTGTGCCCCGGCGGCACCGGGTACGCCGGTAGCTGTGGCGCGACGAGTTGGAGATCGAAGGCCAGCTCGGCGCCGAACTCGGCGGCCCGGGCCACCGCGCCCGGGTAGGCGGCGAACCGGGCCGCCATCTCGGCGCCGTCCCGCAGATGGGCGGTACCCGCCGCGGGCAGCCAGCCGTCGATCTCGTCCAGGCTGCGCCGGGCCCGGACAGCGGCAAGTGTGGTGGCCAGCCGACGCCGCCCCGGGGTCGCGTAGTGCACGTTGTTCGTGGCCACCGTGGGCAGCCCGGCGGCGGCCGCCAGCTCGGCCAGGGCGTCGTTGCGGTCACCGTCGACCGGATGCCCGTGGTCGGTCAGCTCCACCGCCACCGTCTCCGCGCCGAACAGCGCGGTGAGCCGGTCCAGCTCGCGGGCCGCCGCGTCGACCCCCTCGGTGAGCAGGGCGGCCGGCACGTGCCCCTTGCGGCAACCGGTGAGCACCAGCACGTGGTCCCGCAGGTCGGCGGCGATCTCCTCCAGCTCGCCGTAGACCGGGCGGCCCTTCTCACCGCCGCGCAGCTGGGCGCGGGCGATCGTCGTGGCCAGCCGGGCGTACCCCTCGTGACCGTGGGCCAGCACCAGCAGGTGGTTGCCGTGCGGGTCGGGTACGCCGTTCTGTGGGCCGGGCAGGCCGAGGGACAGCTCCGCTCCGAAGATCGTCGGCAGGTCCAGCGCGCGGGCCGCCTCGGCGAAGCGCACCACACCGTAGAAACCGTCGTGGTCGGTGACGGCGAGCGCGCTGAGCCCCAACCGGACGGCCTCCTCGGCCAGTTCCTCGGGGTGGCTGGCGCCGTCGAGGAAGCTGAAGTTGGTGTGCGCGTGCAGTTCGGCGTACGGCGGCACGCCGTCGGGCCGGGTCAGCTCCGGCGGTCGGTAGTGCTCCCGCCGCCGGCTCCAGGCCGGCGAGTCGCCCCCGTCGGCGTCGACCGCGAGGGGATCCACCACGTGCAGGTGCCGCTCCGCACCGCTGCCCTTCCCCCCGCTGCCCTTCCCGCCGTCGCTGCCCTTCCCGCCGTCGCTGCCCTTCCCGCCGTCGCTGCCCTTCCCGCCGTCCGACCGCCCGGAGAGCACCCGCTCCAACTCCGACCAGGGCAGCCGGGGATTGTGGAAACTCACCGCCGCCACCTCACCGTCGCGACCGTCGCGCAGGACGCTGTATCTCGCGCCTTCAACCCGCCCGGATGCCCCCACATACCGCAACTGGTGAAGTCCGTCGGCCCGACGTCAGTCATAAATCGCCTCCACCAGCCACTGACCGGACTCGACGGCGAGCAGCAGGGCGCTGCCATCGGCGAGGCGGACCTGGAACCGGGCTCGGCGGCGGGCCTCGGCCGGGGCCCACCACCGCTCGTCGACCGGCCACGGACCGACCCAACCGACGATCTCGACCGACGCGACCGTGCCACCACGGAGGACGGCGGCCGAAGGAACGGGACCCGGGGCGGGAGTGGGGCCGGTGGGCTGCGGCGGCCTCGTGCCGATGCTCAGCCGGGCCGGTGGGGCGCTCACCGCCAGCCGGGCGCTCACCACGACCGGCGCGCCGGTGGCGTCGAGCACGCTCGCGGCGAGCGGGGTGGGCAGCACCACGGCCGGCGAGGGCGGCGGCATTCGTCCCGGCCAGGACGGTACGGCCGACCCGGCGCTCGCCCGCCGCCCACCGGAACGAGCCGGGAGCCGTTCGTCGCCCCAGGGCACCAGCCGGGTCTGGTCGGCCGGGGACCGTCCACCGCCGAGCACCGCGGTGACCACCGCCTCGGGGCCGAGCAGGCCCTGCACCCGGCTCAGCGCGCGGTGCGCCCGCTCGCGTTCCGCGCCGGTCTCCCCCCACAGCCCGGGTTGCAGGCCGGCCTGGGCCAGCACCCCGTCCGGCAGCAGCCGCAGTCGGATGATTCCGGCCGTGGGACGGGCGGGCCGGTCACCGCCGCGACGGGCACCGGAGAGCCAGCCGTCCAGTTGCCAGCGGACCCGGTCGGCGATCGCCGCCGCGGTGAGCAGCCCGTCGTGCCGCCACACCCGGTGCAGCTCCTGGCCGTGCGCGGTGACCGCCTCGATGCCCAACCGGGTGCAGGCCAGTCCGTACCCGGCGAGCCGCTCATGCAGCTGCTCGGCCAGCGTCCGGGCCGCGAACGCCGCCACGTCGATCCGGTCGATCGGGTCGTCCAGGTCGGCGGTGACCGTCAGGTCGACCGGCGGGCGCCGCACCGCGAGCGGCCGGTCGTCCCGCCCAGCGGCCAGCCGGTGGGCCAGCGCCCCGTCGAACCCGAACCGGGCCAGCACGTCGCCGGCGGGCAACGCGGCGAAGTCGCCGAGCGTACGCACCCCGAGCCGGCGCAGCAGGTCGGCCAGGGCGGAACGGCCGAGCGCCTCGACGGGCTGACCGGCCAGGAACTCCGCCGTCCCGCCGGGCGGCACGATCCGCCCTTCGCGGGCGGCCAGCCCTGCGGCGAACACCCCGGCGGCGACACCGACCTGGCTCTCCACCGCGCAACTGAGGGCGACGTGCTCGATGATCCGCTCGGCGGCCGCTTCCTCACCACCCAGATAGCGGCTCGGCCCCCGCGCGGCCAGCGCGCAGGCCCCGGGGCGGATCACCTCGACCCCGACCGCCACCTCCTCGACCGCGGCCACCACCGGCTCGAACGCCCGCGCGTCCCGCCCCGGATCGTGGTCGACGACGGTGAGCCCGGAGCAGCGTCCCTGCGCCTCCCGCCGGCGCAGCCCGCGGCGTACCCCCTCGGCGCGAGCCCGCTCCGAGCAGGCGATCACCCGATTGGCGTGCAGCACCGCGACCGGCCCGGTGGCGGGCACCCCGTCGACGATCTCGGCGGCGAGTACCGGCCAGTCCGGGCACCACAGCAGCAGCGTCCGGACCGGTTCACCCACGGCCCGCCACCACCCGCAGGCGAGTGGCGCCCGACCGGGCGGCTACGGCCGGGCCGGGGACGACCCGGGTCAGGTCGTCACCGGGCAACCAGACCTTGACCTCCCGGGGACGGGCGGCGGCGCCCCGCCCGCGAGCCGAGATGGTCACCTCCCGGCGGCGCAGCCGTCCCCGCCCCGCTCCGAGCCCCTGCCAGATCCCACGGACCACCTGGAGCGTCACGTCCGCGCCGTCCCACCGGCCGTACGGCACCAGCACGCTGCCACGTTGCCGGGCCCGCGCGGCCAACCGGTCGGCGACGGAGGCGGAGACGGTGGACGGGACCGCGGTGACCACCACGTCGACCCCGTCGATGAGCGCGGCGACGACTGTGGGCCATTCCGGGCCGGGCTGCGGCACCAGGGCGAGCCGGTCCAGGACGATGCCGGCCTCGGCCGCCGCGCCGGCCCCGAAGGTCGGCATCCCGACCACGGCGCACCAGGATCCGGCACGGGACGCCTCGGCGAGCAGTGCGAGCAACAACGAGGTGGTGCCGCTGTGTCGATGCTGCCCGCCGCCTACCGCGATGGTGCTGCCGCGCCGCAGACCCCGGTTGGGCAGCAACCCGGTCAGCTCGGGCCGCACGGGCAGCACCCGGTGCCCACCCGCCGGGTCGGGTGCGCTGGCCGGGCGGACCAGCCCGGCCAGCGCGGCGGAACCGACCACCATGCGGCCCGCCATCGGACCTCCCCCGTCGTCGCCACGGACATCCGGCCCGTGGATGGTGCTGTCGTGGATCACAGG
This sequence comes from Micromonospora sp. NPDC049891, assembly GCF_040660295.1. Lineage (NCBI taxonomy): Bacteria > Bacillati > Actinomycetota > Actinomycetes > Micromonosporales > Micromonosporaceae > Micromonospora > Micromonospora sp. NPDC049891. Next base: position 122,280 of record NZ_JBFAML010000014.1, on the reverse strand, counting down.
AACGTGCGCGTGGCGGGGCGGCGTCCGGCCACCCTGGGGTCCCGCCGGTGGTGGCCGGACGCCGCGGCTCAGGCGACCAGACCCTCGATCGCCGGCTGGTGCGCCAGGCCGAGCGCCGCCTCCACCACCGTCACGAACTCCTCGGCGGCGCGGAGCAGGTCGTCGGCCTCCCGGGCGGTCACCACCCGGGGTATGCCGGCCTCGGCGGCGGCCCGCTTGCCGGCACCGAGGGCGAAGTAGCTGGCCCACTCGTCGAGCTCGGGGGCGACGCTGGCGAGCAGCACCCAGACGCTTGTGATCCGGTGGCGTCGGACGGGCGCGGGACGGGCGCGGGCGGCGAGCACCGCTGCGGCGGCGCGCAGGGCCGCGAGATGGGCGGTGGCGTACCGGAGGCCGTCGGGGCCGGTCCGGGCGGCCTCGGCGAGCCCCTGCCGGGCCACCGCGAGCAACTGGACGGGAGTGCGGTGCGGCAGCACATGCGCGGGCACCGTCGGCGCCTGAGCCGGACTGGTCGGCATGGTCTCTCCTCCAGATGAGCCGGGGCGGGCAGACGCACGACGGAGTCGGATCCGTCGACGCGGAAGCCCGCGGCGGTCGGTGCGGAGGAAGACGCACCAGGTGGGTGGCCGGCCGGGTGCGGAGCTTCCCCACACCACACCCGGCCGGCGTACCGGCGGGTCCGTCGTCCGCCGCCCGGGGGTCGTTGGGCGGCGGACGACGGTCCTGCCTGACGGGCCCGGACTCGCGACTGCCCGGAGCCCAGGTGCGGTCCGCGGCACCGCACCTGTCGGAAGCCGGTGCCGCGAAACACCAGCCCCCGAGAGGGGTTGGAACGAACGTTCGAGGCAATCGAACACTCGTTCTAACTGCTGCTGACAGTACACCCTCCCTCCGACGAAAACGCAACGTGTGACGCGCCGACAACGTCGATCGGATCAGCAGCGTCCCGCGAGACGCCGCAACTCGCGGCTTCAACCGGCCCGGACACCGCGACATGCGGCAACCTGTGCCGCTGTGCCGGTCGCTGCGCGCCGGCTCCCCGGGCGACGTGGCCGGCTGCGCGGACGGTCCGCGTACCGGGAAGAATGGCGGCATGCAGTCACACCCGAACGTCCGGGCGGTGCAGGACGCCCTCGACGCCGCGAACGCCCGGAACGGCTCCGACGCGCCCGCCACGGTCCGCCTGCTGCCCGACGCCGTGCACACCGCCGCGGCCGCCGCCGAGGCGCTCGGCGTCGACGTCGGCGCCATCGCCAACTCGCTCGTCTTCGACGCCGACGGGACCCCGCTGCTGGTGCTCACCTCCGGCGCGCACCGGGTGGACACCGCCGGCCTGGCCACCCGGCTCGCCGTCACCCGGCTGCGCCGGGCCACCCCACAGTTCGTCAAGGAACACACCGGGCAGGTGATCGGCGGGGTCGCCCCGGTGGGTCACCCGCAGCCGCTACGCACGCTCGTCGACACCGCCCTGGACAAGTACGACGAGATCTGGGCCGCCGGCGGCGTACCACAGGCGGTCTTCCCCATCACGTACGCCGAACTGCTGCGGGTCACCGGCGGGACCCCGACCGACGTGGCGTGAACGAGCGAAGCGAGCGAACCATCAGGCACGGCACAGTGGTGCCTCGCGCCGGCGGCGAGCGCAGCGAGGTGGCGGCGTGAGTCGCCCGGAGAGCGTCCCCGAACTGGTCACGCTGCACGTGTGGCGGATCGCGCCGACCGCCGTGGGTCGGGCACTGACCCGGATGGCGGTCGACCCGCGCCGGCTGCGTGCCCTGCCCGGCGTACGGTTCGGCAAGCTGCTCGGCACCGGGACCGGCACCGGCTTCGGGCCCGGCGACGCGGACCTGACCCGCTGGGCGGCGTTGACGGTCTGGGACTCCCCCGCCGCAGCCGCCCGGTTCGCCGACTCGCCGGTGGCGCGGGCCTGGTCCGGTCTCGCCCGCGCGGGCGTCCGACTCGACCTGCGGCCACTGACCAGCCGGGGTGAATGGTCCGGACGGCGGCCGTTCGGTGAGCCCGCCGGCGGCCGGGTCACCGGCCCGGTGCTGGCGCTGACCCGGGCCCGACTACGCCCGACCCGGGCACTCACCTTCTGGCGAGCGGTCCCGCCGGTGGCCGCGGCCCTGCACGCCGCACCCGGGCTGCTGGCCCGCTTCGGCGTCGGCGAGGCGCCGCTGGGCTGGCAGGGCACGGTGAGCGTGTGGCGTGATCCGGCGGATCTCGTGGCGTTCGCGTACCGTCACCCGCAGCACCGGGCCGCGATCACCCGGACGGAGACCCAGCGGTGGTACGCGGAGGAGCTCTTCGCCCGGTTCGAGGTGCGGGACGTGGTCGGCGACCGGACGGTACTGGGGTGGGCCACCGACGACGGTGACCCGGCGAAGGGTGAGCGGGCATGAGGTTGGTGCGGTGGACACCTGACGATCTCCTCCGGCGGCTGGACGACGTGGTGGCCGTCTACGGCGAGGCGATGGGTTACCGCGCCGACCTGCTGGAGGCCCGTCGCGGCTACATCGCCACCCACGTACGCCGGCCCGGCTTCCGCGCCGTGGCCAGCCTCACCAGCTCCGGCCACCTGGCCGGTTTCGGGTACGGCTACGTCGGCGCCGCCGGTCAGTGGTGGCACGACCAGGTCTGGCGGGCACTGGACCAGCCCACCCGGCGGCGCTGGCTGACCGACTGCTTCGAGGTGGTCGAGCTGCACGTGCGGCCACCGGCCCAGGGGCACGGGCTGGGCGCCGGGCAACTGCGCGCCCTGCTCACCATGGCCGAGGGCGCCACCACCCTGCTGTCCACCCCGGAGGCCGACGAACAGACCTCGCGTGCCTGGCGGCTGTACCGCCGGTTCGGCTTCGTCGACGTGCTGCGCAACTTCCGTTTCCCCGGCGACGAGCGCCCGTTCGGGGTGCTCGGCCGGGATCTGCCACTGCCCGTGCCGGGATCGTCACCACAGGCGTCGGTGCCGACCCCACCGCCGGTGCGGTCATGACCGCACGGTCACCGGCCCGCGGTTACGCCTGGACGTTGCTGGCCCTGCTGGTGCTGGCACAGATCTGCTACCCGCTGACCGACGGGGTCACCCGGGCCCGACTGACCGTGGCCACCGTCGTGCTCGGCTACCTGCTCTCGGTCGGTCACGCCCTGGTCAGCCGGGGACCACGGACGGCGGTGGCGCTTGTCGCGGTGGCCACCGGCGGCGGCTTCGCCATCGAGGCGCTCGGCGTGGCCACCGGCTTCCCGTTCGGCAGCTACGACTACTCCGGTCAGCTCGGCCCGAAACTGGCAGGCGTTCCGCTGATCATCCCGCTGGCCTGGACCTGGATGGCCTGGCCGGCCTGGTTGGCGGCCACCCGACTCACCGGCGGGACACCCGGTCGGTGGCGCTGGCCGGGCCGGATCGCGTTGGCCACCGTCGGGTTGGCCGCCTGGGACCTCTTCCTCGACCCGCAGATGGTGGCCGAGGGGCACTGGGTGTGGCGCGATCCCACCCCGGCCCTGCCCGGCCTGCCCGGCATCCCGGTCAGCAACTACCTGGGTTGGCTGCTGTTCGCGGTGCTGATGATGACCGCGCTGCGCCCGCTCGCCGGGCCCGCCGTGGCCAGCACCGGTGACCGCGACCATCCGATGTACGCGCTCTACCTGTGGACGTACGGCTCCAGCGTGCTGGCCCACGCCGTCTTCCTCGACCTGCCCGCCTCGGCGGTGTGGGGCGCGGTCGGCATGGCGGTGGTCGCCGTACCGCTGGCCGTCACCCTGCTGCGGGCCCGGCGCACCCGCGACCGGGACACCGGTTCGCCGCGCTCCCCGGTCGACGTGGCGGCATGACCGTCGCGCTGGTCCTGCTGCTCGGCGTCACCGTGCTGACCGCGCACACAGTGGTGAACGCCGGTCGCTGGCTGCGCCGGCCCGCCGACCGACCGGTGGAGGTCGCCGAGACGGTGGCGGTGCTGCTGCCGCTGCGCGACGAGGCCGACCGGGTCACCCCGTGCCTGCGCGCCCTGCTCGCCCAGCGGGCAGTCCCCGGGCTGCGGATGGTGGTGCTCGACGACGGTTCCACCGACGGCACCGCCGAGGTGGTCCGCGCGGTCGTCGCCGACGACCCCCGGGTCACCCTGCTCACCGGGGTGGCCCCGCCGCCGGGCTGGCTGGGCAAGCCGCACGCCTGCTGGCAGTTGGCCTCAGGCGTCGAGGAGTCGGTCACCGCGTTGGTCTTCGTGGACGCCGACGTGGTGCTCGACCCGTACGCTGTGGCGGCGGCGGTCACCGAACTGCGCGCCGCCGGGGCGACGCTGCTGTCGCCGTACCCACGGATCGTGGTGCGGACGGTGGCCGACCGGCTGGTGCAGCCGTTGTTGCAGTGGTTGTGGCTGACCTTCCTGCCGCTGCGGGCGATGGAGCGTTCGCCGCGGCCGTCGCTGGCCGCGGCCGGCGGACAGTTCCTGGTCGTCGACCGGGCCGGCTACCTGCGGGCGGGCGGGCACGCGGCGGTCGCCGACCGGGTGCTGGAGGACATCGAGCTGGCCCGGGCGGTGAAGCGGGCCGGTGGCCGGATCGCCCTCGCCGACGGCTCCCGACTGGCCAGCTGCCGGATGTACGAGAACTGGCCGCAGCTGCGCGACGGCTACACCAAGTCGTTGTGGGCCTCGTTCGGGCACCCGACCAGCGCGGCCGTGGTGCTGGCCCTGCTGCTGGCGCTCTACACCGCACCACCGCTGGTGGCCGTCGCGGCGCTGGCCGCCGGTGCGCCGATGGTGGCCGGGGTCGCCGGGGGCGCGTACCTGGCGGGGGTGGCCGGGCGGGTGATCAGCGCCCGGGCCACCGGCGGCCGGGCCTGGCCCGACGCGCTGGGCCACCCCGTGTCGGTCGCGGTCCTCGGTTGGCTGACCCTACGGTCGTACCATCTGCGCAAGCGGCGGCGCCTGTCCTGGCGCGGCCGTCCGGTCGGCTAGTGCGGTGTTCAGGGCGTTGACGGTGTCGCGGCGAGGTCCAGGCGGCGATCCGACAAGGCACCAAGGCTGAGGGGACGCGACATGGCGCGGATCGTGGTCGTCGGCGCCGGGGTGGGTGGGCTGGCCACCGCGGCCCGGCTGGCCGTCACCGGACACCAGGTGACCGTCCTCGAACGTGCCGACGAGGTCGGCGGCAAACTCGGACGGCACCGCCGGGACACCCCCGAGGGCCCGTTCCACTTCGACACCGGCCCCAGCCTGCTCACCCTGCCCCAGGTCTTCCACGAGCTGTTCGAAGCGACCGGGGCGAAGCTCGACGAGTACCTCGACCTGGTGCCGCTGGACCCGATCGTGCGGCACGTCTTCCCCGGTGGCGGCCCGGTGCTCGACTCCTGCGCCGACCCGGCCGAGTTCACCGCCCGGATCGGCGCGGCCCTCGGCGACCGGGCCGCCGCCGACTGGCAGCGGCTGTGGCGGCGCGCCGGCCGGGTGTGGCGGGCCTCCGAACGCGACATCCTGCGCCGCCGCGTCGACTCCCCCCGCGACCTGGCCCGGTTGGCCTGGCGGCTGGGCGACCTGGCCGCGATCCGGCCCGGCCAGAGCCTGCGTGGGCTGGGTCGCACCCTGATGTCCGACCCGCGACTGCGGATGCTGCTGGACCGGTACGCCACCTACACCGGCGCCGATCCGCGCCGGGCACCCGCCGCGCTTGTCGCGGTGCCCTACGCCGAGCTGGCCTTCGGCGGCTGGTATCTGCGTGGCGGGCTGGGTACCCTCGCCGACGCGCTGCTGTCGCGCTGCCTGGATCTGGGGGTGGTGGTGCGCACCGGCACCACCGTCAACCGGATCGACGCGGTGGGCGGCCGGGTGCACGGGGTACGCGTCGCCGACTCGGCCACCCCGATCCCGGCCGACGTGGTGGTGGCGAACGTCGACGCGCTAAGCGTCTACCGGGACCTGCTGCCCGACCCGCGCCGGCTGGCCGGGCTCACCGACCGCAGCCTGGCCGGTTTCGTGCTGTTGCTCGGCGTACGCGGCGACTCCGGGCTGGCCCACCACAACGTCTTCTTCCCCGCCGACTACGACGCCGAGTTCGACGCGGTCTTCGGTGATCCGGGACGGGGGAGGCGGGCCCGCCCGGCCGCCGACCCGACGGTCTTCGTCACGGTGGCGAACGACCCGGTCGTCCGCCCGGCCGGGCACGAGGCGTGGTTCGTGCTGGTCAACGCCGCCCGTCAGGGCACCGCTCCGGGATCTGTCGACTGGCGTCGGCCGGGCCTGGCGCAGGCGTACGCCGACCGGATCCTCGACGTGCTGGCCGGACGCGGCGTGGACGTACGCGACCGGCTGGTGTTCCGCGACGTCCGTACCCCGGCCGACCTGGCCAGCGCCACAGGCGCACCGGGCGGCACCATCTACGGCACGGCCGGTGGCCTGCTCCGACCGGCCAACCGGGGACCGGCCCGGGGCCTGTGGCTGGTCGGCGGCTCCAGCCATCCGGGTGGTGGCCTGCCGATGGTGACCCTGTCCGCGCAGATCGTCGCCGACGCGATAGGCCCCGCCTGGTAGGCGACCGGAGGGCTCAGCCCGCGTCGACAAGCGCCCGGCGCACGACTCAGTCCGCGTCGATGAGCGCCCGGCGGACGGCGGAGAGCAACTGGCCGAGCCCGAAGGCGGCGAGCAGCACCCAGACCGCGCTGGCCATGGTGATGGTGCCGGCGGCCAGGTCCGCCTCGATCAGCCCGGACAGGCCGGCCAGCAGCAGCCCCGCCACGGCCACGCAGACCCGGGTGGGTCGCTCCCCTACCGTGACCGCGCCGATCTCCCGCATGCCGGCGGCGACCGCGCGGGCCCGGACGTACTCGTGCAGCCAGGAGAGCGCACCACCCGCGGCGACAAGCGCCCCCGGCGCGCCGACCAGCCAGAACGCCACCAGCCAGGCGGCCTCGCCGAGCCGGTCGGCCAGCGAGTCGTAGACGTAGCCGAGCCGGGTGGTGCGTCCGGTGGCCACGGCCACCGCCCCGTCGACGCTGTCGGCGACCGAGGCGAGCAGCACGAACAGCGCGCCCAGGAACGGCCCGTCGCCCGGCCGGACCGCGAACAGCGGTACGCAGAGGCAGAGCAGCACCCCGACCACCGTCACCGCGGTCGGGCCGACCCGTAGCCGACCCAGCAGGAATCCGAGGTGGTAGGAGAAGCGCAGCCAGCCGCGCACCACCGGCGTGGCGGCCCGGGGATCGAAACCGCCGTGCAGCCGGGCCCACGCCGTGGCGTACTCGTTCCAGTTCAGCTGTCTGCCCACCACGGTTCAACCGTCGCGACAGCGCCGAGGTGTCGCGCGCCGGTGGTCACGTCGCGGCGCCCACCCGCAGGTTCTGCCATATCTCCCGGGTCGCGGTGGACCGGTTGAAGGTGATGAAGTGGATGCCCGGGACCCCCTCGTCGAGCAGCCGGAGGCACATCTCGCTGGTCTGCTCGATGCCGAGGCGGCGGACCGCCTCCGGATCGTCGGCGACCCGCTCGAACCGCGCGGCCAGCGCCGGCGGGAAGGGCGCCCCGGACAGCTGCACGGACCGCTCGATGGTGCCGATCCGGGTCACCGGCATCACCCCGGCCAGGATCGGGGTGTCACAGCCGGCGGCGGCCACCCGGTCGCGCAGCCGAAGATATTCGTCGGCGTCGAAGAACATCTGGGTGATGGCGAAATCAGCACCCGCCCGGCACTTGCGGATGAAGTACTCGGTGTCGGTGTCGACGTCCGGCGAGCGCGGGTGCCGGTAGGGGAAGGCCGCGACACCGACGCTGAAGTCACCGGAGTGACGGACCAGGCGAACGAGATCCTCGGCGTAGAGCACGCCGTCCGGATGCGGGATCCACTCGGCGGTGGGATCGCCCGGCGGGTCCCCGCGTACCACAAGCACGTTGCGCACCCCGACGCCGGCCAGCCGGCCGATCACGTGCCGCAACTCGGCGACGGAATGGTTGACCGCCGTCAGGTGGGCCATCGGCAGCAGGGTGGTCTCGGTGGCGATCCGCTCGGTGACCGCGACAGTGGTGTCCCGGGTCGAGCCGCCGGCACCGTAGGTGATCGAGACGAAGGAGGGGCGCAACGGCTCCAGCTCACGGATGGCCTGCCACAACTGCCGCTCGCCCTGCTCCGTCTTCGGGGGCATGAACTCGAAGGAGAAGGTCGGCTGGCAGTCGCGGACCAGCTCCCCGATCGCCGGTTGCGAGTTCGGGAGGACCGAGGGAAGACCGAGCGCCACGCACCGACTCTAGCGGGCCGGGCCGGACACCCCCACCGGCTTCCCAGCGGTGGGGACGCGTGCCGCCTTCCGGAACTGTCACATCTGCGGGCTAGCGTGCTCACCTGGCGCGGGGCGGCCGAGTCCGCACCTTGGGGGCCGCGCGGGGGTCATCAGCAGACCGGTGCGTACCGGCACCTCCCCGTGCGGGGTGGGTCGGGCCACCGCCACGCCGACCTGCCCGGAGGCCCAGATGTCCCCGATCCCGCCCGGTCGCCCGCCGTTCGGCCCGCTGGTGGCCCGGTCACGACGCGCCCGGGGCTGGAGCCAGTCCCGCCTCGCCGCCGAACTCTGCGCCGCCGCCGGGGTGCCCACGGTGAGCCGGCACGAGATTTCCCGCTGGGAGCGGCAGGTACGCGAGCCGGGGAGCTTCTGGCGTGGCTGGCTGGTCCGGGTCCTCGCGGCACCGGCGGTCCAGCCCGCCGCTCCGGCAGCCCGGCGCACCGGCCCCGCTGCCAGGCCAACCGGCCGCGCCTCGGCCGGCGGGCCCGGCCCGGCGGCCAAATCCGGCACCGCGACCGGGCCCGGCGGGTCGCCGCGCCCGGCACGACGCGCCCCGGCACGGCCGCGACCAGCGGCTGACCCGACGCGCCGGAGGGCGGGTGGGTCGTCGTGGCGCACCTCGACCCATTAGCGTCGGGACGTGACCCATGCTGCTCCCGTCTCCCCCGTCGACCGTGCCAGCCTGCGCCAGCGGGTCGACAAGGCGCTGTCGGACTTTCTCGCCGGCCGCCGCGCCTGGATGACCGATGTCGACGACGCCCTGGTGCCGGTCGCCGAGGCGATCGAGGCATTCGTGCTGGGTGGCGGCAAGCGGCTGCGACCGGCCTTCGCCTACTGGGGCTACCGGGGTGCCGGCGGGGTGGACACCGACCCGGTGGTGACCGCCCTCGCCGCGCTGGAGTTCGTGCAGGCCAGCGCCCTGATCCACGACGACCTGATGGACCGCTCGGACACCCGACGGGGCGAGCCGGCGGTGCACCGACGCTTCGCCACCCGGCACCGCCGCGCCGGTTGGGGTGGCGACCCGGACGGCTTCGGTGACGCCGCGGCGATCCTGCTCGGCGATCTGTGCCTGGTCTGGTCCGACGAGCTGCTGCACTCCGCCGGGCTCGACCCCCGGACGGTGGCCCGCGCCCGGCCGGACTTCGACGAGATGCGTACCGAGGTCACCATCGGGCAGTACCTCGACGTGCTGACCCAGGCCACCGGGGACACTTCACTGGAACGGGCCAGCAAGGTCGCCAGGTACAAGTCGGCCAAGTACACCGTGGAACGGCCGCTGCTGATCGGTGCGGCGCTGGCCGACGCCCCCGCCGACGTACGCATCGCCTACTCGGCGTACGGGTTGCCGTTGGGTGAGGCTTTCCAGTTGCGCGACGATGTGCTTGGCGTCTTCGGCGACCCGGCGCAGACCGGCAAGCCGGCCGGTGACGATCTGCGCGAGGGCAAGCGGACCTACCTGGTGGCGGCGGCCCTGGAGGCGGCCGACGACGCCGGCCGCGCCCTGCTGCTCGGTGGCCTCGGCGACGGGGATCTGGACGCCACCGCGGTGGCCCGGCTGCGGGAGCTGATCGTCGACACCGGTGCGCTGGCCCGTACCGAGCAGCGCATCGTCACGCTCACCGACGCGGCGCTCGCCGCGCTCACCGCCGTCGACCTGGACACCGAGGCCCGACAGGCGCTTGTGGACCTGGCCATCGCCGCCACCCGCCGCGCCGACTGACCCCGGTAGCCCGACGCCCCCGGGGCCCGCGGCCCGCCCACCACCCGGCGCCCGCTCACCAGCCTGCGGCCCGCTCACCAGCCCGTGGCCCGGGCGCGGCGCGGGGCAGCGTCAGACGTCCGGCTAGCGTCAGACGTCCGGCTCGTGACCCCCGGCAGGTGGCCCGCGTCAGAAGCCCAGTGCCTGGGCGCGGCGCTTGACCTCACGGGCCTGGTCGCCGCCGAGGGCGACCGCGGGGGTACCACCGGTCAACGTGTCGTCGGGCTCGTAGAGCCAGCGCAGCGCGGCCTCGTCGTCGTAACCGGCGTCGGCCAGCAGGGTGAGCACGCCCGGCAGGTGCTTGAGCACGGTGCGGTTGGCCACCAGGTCGGCCGGGATCCGGCGGACACCGTCGCGGCGCACCGCGATCAGCTCCCGGTCCCGGATCATCTGGTGGACCTTGCTGATCGGCAGGTCGAGCCGCTCGGCGACGTCCGGCAGGGTCAGCCAGCCCGCCGCGTCGGCGGGACCGGCCAGGGGCGCGGCGCCCTCAGCGGGTACGGAATCGGTCACGCGCAACACCCTGCCACGCCACCCCCATCTCCGGTCAACGGCCTCCCGGCGACCACCCTGAGCAGGGGCGACCGTCACCCTGCGCGCGCGCCGGACCCGCCGACGGACGCCGGCCGGTAGCATCCTGTTCAACCTTCATCCCCCCGACACATAGACTGCCTGCTGATGGACACACAGGTCGCCGACACGTTGCTGGGCTCGCTGATCGACGGGCGCTACCGCATTCGCGGTCGCGTGGCCCGTGGCGGCATGGCGACCGTGTACACCGCCACTGACGAGCGGCTCGAACGCACCGTCGCCGTCAAGATCATTCACTCGACCCAGGGGTCACCCGGTCAGGCCGGTCGATCCAGCTTCGTCGACAGGTTCACCGACGAGGCCAAGACGATCGCCCGGCTCACCCACCCCAACGTGGTGGCGGTCTACGACCAGGGCACCCACGCCGGCCGGCCGTACCTGGTCATGGAGTACGTCCGCGGCCGCACCCTGCGCGAGGTGCTGGCCGAGCGGCGCCGGCTCAACCCGGACGAGGCGCTGGCCATCACCGAGCAGATGCTCGCGGCCATCGGCGCCGCCCACCGGGCCGGTCTGGTGCACCGGGATGTGAAACCGGAGAATGTGCTGGTCGCCGAGGCGCCCAGCGGCGGTCCGGCCAACCTCGTCGACAGCGTGGTCAAGGTGGCCGACTTCGGTTTGGCCCGAGCCGTCGAGGCGAGCACCGACCACGACAGCGGCAACCAGTTGATGGCCACCGTGGCGTACGTCGCTCCGGAGCTGGTGACCGACGGCCGGGCCGACGCCCGCACCGATGTCTACTCGACGGGCATCGTGCTGTTCGAGATGCTCACCGGCCGGGTGCCCTACGACGGTGACCGGCCGATCGACATCGCCTGGCAGCACGTCGACCGGGACGTCCCCGCACCGTCGACGCTGGTGCCCGGCCTGCCCAGGGTGCTCGACGACCTGGTCGCCCGCGCCACCCGCCGCGACCCGACGGCCCGCCCCGGCGACGCCGGCACGCTGCTGACCGAGGTGCAGGTGGCCCGGGACGGTCTGGGTAGTCCGAACAGCCACACCGCCCGGATCGCCCCGGTGACCGACGGCCCGGCGGCCATGTCCCAACCGACGATGATGGTCGCGCCCGTACGTCCGCCTGACCGACCGACCTGGGCCCGGCTGCCGGAGGGTGGCCCACCCACTCGCGGTCGCCGTCGGGCGACGTCCGGCGGCGACGACGATCTGCGTACCCGACTGGCCGGACTGGGTGCCCGGCTGACCGGCCAGGGTGGCGGCCGGCTCGCCGTCGCGGCCGTGGTCGTCGTGCTCGGGTTGGTGGCCGCGCTCGGTGGCTGGTGGTTCGGGGTCGGCCGGTACACCACCGCACCGGAGCTGGTGAGCATGAGCAAGGCCGAGGCGGAGGCGCAGGCCTCCCAGGCGGGCTTCGACGTGGTCTACGCCGATCCGCGGTACGACGACCAGATCCCCCGTGACGGTGTGCTGGGCCAGGAGCCCGCGTCGTCCGCCCGGATCCTCAAGGGCGGCACCATCACCCTCACCCTGTCGCTCGGGCCGGAGCGCTTCGAGCTGCCGGACGTGGTCGGCAAGGACTTCGCGCTGGCCGAGGCCGACCTGCTCAGCGCCCAGCTCGAGGTGACCAAGGGCACCGCCCGGTACGACGACAGCCTGCCGGAGGGCATCGTGGTGGCCACCGACCCGAAGGCGGGCGAGGAGGTCAAGCCGGGCGATGAGATCACCGTCATCCTCAGCAAGGGCCGGGCCCCGATCACCGTGCCGAACCTGGTCGGCAAGAACCTCAACGACGCCCGTAACCAGATCGCGCAGCTCGGACTGGTGCTTGTGGAGCCGACGCGCAAAGAGTCCGACAAGCCGCGTGACGAGGTGATCGGGCAGAGCCCGGCCGCTGGCGGCGGCGTGGAAAAGGGTGCCCAGATCCGGCTGGAGGTCAGCGAGGGCCCGCCGCTGGTGACCGTGCCGCGCGTCGTCGACCTGCCGTGTCAGCAGGCCAAGCAGGTGCTGGAGAGCCAGGGCTTCCCGGTGGCGGTGCAGTTCAACCCGAACGCCGTCACCCGGTTCCAGAACCCGAACGAGAACGCCCAGGTCGCCCCGGGGACGCAGATCACCATCGGGTGCTTCTGATGTCCGCCCCGGATCCAGGCCGCCGGCCGATCGGTTCACACACGCCCACCTCGGGTGGGCTGGCGAAGGCGGCCCTGCCGTACGTCGACGCGGCCGGCTCCGAGGTGGCGCAGGTCTACGTCGGCAACTCCCGGGGCTGGGCGATGCCGGCCGGTGATCCGGTGCAGGACGCGTTGTTCCGGGACGGCTGCGCCGAACGTGGCGTCGCCGTCTACATCCACGCGTCGCTTCTGGTCAACCTGGGTTCCCCTACCGCGGCGACAGTCGAGCGGTCGACCCAGACCCTGGCGCACGCGCTGCGCCGCGGTGCCGCGATAGGCGCCCGTGGGGTGGTGTTCCACGCCGGCAGCGCGGTGGACGCCGGGCACGCCGACGCGGCCATGCGGCAGGTACGCGAATCGCTGCTGCCGCTGCTCGACTCGGCCGCCGACGCGGGCGGGCCGATGCTGCTGGTCGAGCCGAGTGCCGGAGGCGGCCGGTCGCTGGCCTGCCGGGTGGAGCAGCTCGGGCCGTACCTCGACGCGGTGGACCGGCACCCATGGCTCGGGGTCTGCTTCGACACCTGTCACGCCTGGGCCGCCGGGCACGACCTGGCCGCCGAGGGCGGGATGACCGCCACGCTGGACGCCCTGGTGGCCACCGTCGGGGCGGACCGGCTACGACTGGTACACGCGAACGACTCGAAGGATCTGTGCGGTTCCACCCGGGACCGCCACGAGAACATCGGCAAGGGCATGATCGGCGAACCAGCCTTCGCCGAGCTGATGCGTCACCCCGCCACCCTCGGCGTCCCGACCCTCGTCGAAACCCCCACCGAACGCCACGAGGGCCACGCCGCCGACATAACCACCCTCCGCCGCCTCCTCCCCTCCGCCTAACTCCCCTACCCCCGACCCTCGGCCCCGTTGATCATGAGGTTGGCGGCGATCTCGATCTCTGCGAGTGCCGCCAACCTCATGATCAACACGGGGTCCAGGGTCCGGGGTGGGGTGGGTGAGTTAGTGGCGGAAGATGTGGGTGAGGGTGGTGGCGGCGTGGTCGACCTCGGCGTCGGTGACGTCGAGGTGGGTGACCAGGCGGGCGGTGCGAGGGCCGAGCACCGAGATCAGTACGCCCTCGGCGCGGGCGGCGGCGGCCAACGCGGGCGCGTCCAGCGGGGCCTTGGTCAGGTCCAGCGGAACGATGTTTGTGCGTACCGTGGTGGCCAGCACCCCGAACGGGGCGATCGCCTCCGCCAACCGGGCCGCCTTGGCGTGGTCGGCCGCCAACCGGTCGATGTGATGGGTCAGAGCGTGCCGGCCGGCGGCAGCCAGAATGCCGGCCTGGCGCATCCCACCGCCCATCCGCTTACGGATCACCCGGGCCCGCTCGATCCTGTCGGCCGCGCCGACGACAAGTGAGCCCACCGGCGCGCCGAGCCCCTTGGACAGGCACACCGACAGGGTGTCGAACAACGCGCCATAGGTCGCGAGTGGCACCCCGTCGGCGACGTGGGCGTGCCAGATCCGAGCACCGTCGCAGTGCAGCGCCACCTGCCCGGCGTCCGCGATCCTGCGCAGCTCCCGCAGCGTGTCGAGGGGAATCACCCCGCCGCCGCCACGATTGTGGGTCTGCTCCACCGCGATCGCCCGGGTGGGCACCGCCCAGTAACCGTCGGGACGGATCATGCCGGCGACCACGTCGGGGTCGAGCTGGGCGCCCACCGGGGGCCAGGTTCGCGAGGTGACCCCACCGTACGCGGCGGCGGCCCCCATCTCGTACGTGACCACGTGCGCGTCGGCGTCGCAGAGCAGCTCCGCGCCGGGCGGCACCAGCAGTTGCAGGGCGATCTGGTTGGCCATCGACCCGCTCGGGCAGAACAGTGCCGCCTCGTGCCCGAACATCGCCGCGACCTCGACCTCCAGGGCTTTGACCGTCGGGTCCTCGCCGTAGACGTCGTCGCCCACCTCGGCGTCGGCCATGGCCCGCCGCATGGCCGCGGTGGGCCGGGTCACCGTGTCCGACCGCAGGTCGATCAGATCAGCCACGGAGCCGCCTCACGGCCGCCGACTGCGGGGCTCGCAAGCTCACTCCTCGCGTCAGCCACAGTCATCCCTCCGGCCGCCGACTGCGGGGCTCGCAAGCTCACTCCTCGCGTCAGCCACGGAGCATCTCCGCGACGAGGAACGCCAGCTCCAGCGACTGCTGGGTGTTCAGGCGGGGGTCACAGGCGGTCTCGTAGCGGTCGGGCAGGTCGAGGTCGGCGATGCCCTGGGCACCCCCGAGGCACTCGGTGACGTCCTCACCGGTCAGCTCGACGTGCAGGCCGCCGGGGTGGGTGTCCAGGCCACGGTGCACCTCGAAATAGCCCAGCACCTCGTCGACGATCCGGTCGAAGTGACGCGTCTTGTAGCCGTTCGACGACTCGTGGGTGTTGCCGTGCATCGGGTCGCACTGCCACACCACCTTGGCTCCGGCGGCGGTCACCTTGGCCACGATCGGCGGCAGCGCGTCCCGGACCTTGTGGTTGCCCATCCGGCTGATCAGGGTGAGCCGGCCGGGGATGTTGTCCGGGTTGAGCTTCTCGCACAGCTCGATCGCCTCGTCCGGAGTGGTGGTCGGGCCGAGCTTGACCCCGATCGGATTGGCGATGCGGGAGATGAAGTCGATGTGCGCGCCGTCGATCTGCCGGGTGCGCTCACCGATCCACAGGAAGTGCCCGGAAAGCCCGTACGGCCGGCCGCCGGAGACCCGGGTCAGGGCCCGGTCGTACTCCAGCGCGAGGGCCTCGTGCGAGCAGTACAGGGTGACCGTGCGCAACGCCTCGTCGTCGGTCATCCCGCAGGCGCGAATGAACGCGAGGGCCCGGTCGATCTCCCGGGCGATCGCCTCGTACCGCTCCCCGGCCGGGGAGTTGCGCACGAAGCCCTTGTTCCAGTCGTGCACCGCGTGCAGGTCGGCCAGTCCGCCGGCCAGGTAGGCGCGCAGCATGTTCATGGCGGCGGCCGAGTTCGCGTACGCCCTGATCATGCGCTGCGGGTCGGCGACCCGCGCCTCCGGCGTGGTCTCCAGCGAGTTGATCATGTCGCCGCGGTAGGCCGGCAGCCCCCGGGCGTCGGTCGGCAGCGACCGGGGCTTGGTGTACTGCCCGGCCACCCGGGCCACCTTCACCACCGGCAACGACGCGCCATAGGTCAGCACGATGGCCATCTGCAACAGCGTGCGGGCGTTGGCCAGCAGGTGGCTCTCGGTGTTGTCGGCGAAGGTCTCCGCGCAGTCACCGCCCTGGAGCAGGAACGCCTTGCCCTCGCAGACCAGCGCCAGACGCTGGCGCAACTGGTCGACCTCGTACGGGGCGACCACCGACGGCACGGTGTCGAGCACCTTGCAGACCTCGGCGACCTGGGCCTCGTCGGGCCAGGGTGGGGTCTGGGCGCGCGGCAACTCCCGCCAGCGGTCCAGGCCGAGAGCCTCGTCCTCGGCGGAGTCGACGGTCGGGCGGCTGGTCTGCAGCACCGGGCTGCCCACCGCCGGATGACTCAACTGATGCCACTCATGGCGCATGGTATTCAGCGTACGGCGACCAGCCGGGTGGGCGACCGGCGAGGGGCCGGGTTCCGGCAGATGGACGATCCTCGACGGTGGCGCAGGTCAGGGCGTGGGTGCCGGGGCCGGGCTGTTCGCGCCGGGTCGCTCGTCGGAGATGCACCAGTCGAGCCCGTCGCGGGTGACGGTGAACAACAGCGGACGGGTCGCCTTCTTCTTGCCGACGGTCACCGTGACGGCGGCGCTCACCTCCTGCCCGGACGGACCGGGTCGGATGTCGGTGATCTCGGACTTCGACACCTTGAAGTGGTCGGCGAAGTCGCCGTTGGGCTCGGTGGCGGCGGCGTCGAACGCGTCGTGCAGCACCGCGCAGAGCTGGCTGCGACCGGCCGCCACGTCCTTGGCCGCCATCGCGTCGAGGTACGCCTGGACCCGCTCGCGGGACTTCAGCATGGCCTCCTCGGCCGGCGCGCGTCCGGGCTGCTCCGCCTCGGTTTCACCACCGACGAGCCCGCAGCCGACCAGGGCGAAGGGCAGGATGGCGAGCAGCGCGGCGGTGCTCGCCGGACGCCGGTACGTGACCCGCATCGTCACCTCCCTCGATGGCGGACATCGAGACACGGTCGAGCGGCGAGTCTGTCACACCGCCGGCCGGGCACGGAGATCGGCCCCGGGCACGCCGGACGGGGAGGGGCCGGTGCGGGGCCCCTCCCCGTCGTGTGGGTGTTGCGTCGGCCGTCGGCTCAGCCGAGGCCGCCCTTGATGGCGCCGATCAGCTCACCGTTGCTGGTGTCACCGGAGAGCTCCCAGAAGAAGGCACCACCGAGGCCCTGGTTCTTGGCGTACGTCATCTTGCCGCCGATGGTCGACGGGGTGTCGTAGCTCCACCAGTTGCTGCCGCACTTGGCGTAGGCCGTACCGGCGACGGTGCCGGTGGCCGGGCAGGTGTTCTTGAGCACCTTGTAGTCCTCGATGCCCTGCTCGTAGGTGCCGGGCGCCGGTCCGGTCGCGGTACCGCCCGGCGCGGTCTGGGTGACGCCGGTCCAGCCACGGCCGTAGAAGCCGATGCCGAGCAGCAGCTTGTTGGCCGGGATGCCCTTGCTCTTGAGCTTCTGGATCGCCGCGTCGGACCAGAAGCCCTGCTGCGGGATGCCGGAGTACGAGTACAGCGGCGAGTGCGGGGCGGTCGGGCCCTGCGCGTTGAAGGCGCCGAAGTAGTCGTACGTCATCGGCATGATCCAGTTCAGGTGCGTGGCGGCACCGGCGTAGTCGGTAGCGTCGATCTTGCCGCCGTTGCTGCCGTCAGCGGTGATCGCGGCGGTGACCAGGTTGGCCGAGCCGAACCGGGTGCGCAGCGCGCTGGCCACGTTCTTGAACGCGTTCGGGCCGCTGGCGTCACAGGTCAGGCCGCAGGCGTTGGGATACTCCCAGTCGATGTCGATGCCGTCGAAGACGTCCGCCCAACGCGGGTCCTCGACCAGGTTGTAGCAGCTCTCGGCGAAGGCGGTCGGGTTCTGCGCGGCCTGGGTGAAGCCGCCGGACCAGGTCCAGCCACCGAACGACCAGATCACCTTGAGGTGCGGGTACATCTTCTTGAGCTTGCGCAGCTGGTTGAAGCTGCCGCGCAGCGGCTGGTCCCAGGAGTCGGCGACGCCGTCGACGCTCTCCGCCGCGGTGTACGCCTTCTCGTAGTCGGCGTAGCTGTCACCGATGGTGCACCGGCCGCCCGTGGTGTTGCCGAAGGCGTACAGGATGTGGGTCAGCTTCGACGCCGAGCCGCTGGTGTGGATGTTCCTGACGTGGTAGTTGCGGGCGTAGACGCCCCACTGGGCGAAGTAGCCGACCACCTTCTGCGCGCCCGGGTTCGGCGGCGTGGTGGTCGGGGGCGTGGTGGTCGGCGGGGTGGTCGTGGGCGGCGTCGTGGTGGGCGGCGTCGTGGTGGGCGGTGCGGTGGTGGTCGGCGGGGTGGTGCCGCCGCCGCATGGCGCGCCGTTGATCGTGCAGTTCAGCGGCGCCCGGTACGCGCCGGTGCCGTTGTAGCCCCAGCTGAAGGAGGCGCCCGGGGCCAGCGCACCGGCCCAGCTCTTCTTGACCGCCACATAGCGGTTGCCGTTGCGGGTGACGTCGGCGTCCCAGGAGCTGCTGATGCTGGTGCCCGACGGCAGCTCGAACTCGATGCGCCAGGTGCTGACGCTGGCGTCCGAACCGTTGGTGATGGTGACCCGCGTCTCGTGACCGGTCCCCCAGTCCGACACCCGGGTGAACGAGGTGGTCACGCTTCCGGCGCCGAACGCCGAGGCCATCGGGACCGTGGCGACGGTCACCGCGACCACGGCGCCGACCCAGAGGGCTCGGCGAAGCGATCTTCTCATGTGGCGTCTCCAAACAGTTAGGAAACTTTCCAAAAGGATGAGGAGACGCTACTCACACGCCACCACTTCGTCAAGATGTCCATGTATCGATTGGGCCCAGGGGGCCAGATTGACTCCCACTCACATCACCGCCGGCCAATGCTCGGGTACCGATCGGTAACTTCCCCGCCACCCGCATCGCCCGCGATCTCGATCCCGGCGGTAGCCTCCGGGCATGACCGTCTTCGACATCCCGATCGGTGCGCTCGCCGGTGGCCCGGCCGACCTCGCGCAGTACCGCGGACGCGCCCTGCTGATCGTCAACGTCGCCTCCCGCTGCGGCCTCACCCCGCAGTACGCCGGCCTGCAGACCCTTCAGGACGAATACGCCGATCGAGGGCTGACGGTGCTCGGCGTGCCGTGCAACCAGTTCGCCGGCCAGGAGCCGGGCACGGCTGCGGAGATCAGCGAGTTCTGCCAGGTCAATTACGGGGTGACCTTCCCGATCACGGAGAAGGTCGACGTCAACGGCCCCGACCGCCACCCCCTCTACACGGCCCTGGTGGACACCGCCGACGCCGACGGTCACACCGGTGACGTCCGCTGGAACTTCGAGAAGTTCCTCGTCGCTCCCGACGGCACCGTCGCCGCCCGCTTCTCCCCCACCGTCACCCCCGACGACCCCGACCTCCGCACCGCCATCGACAAAACCCTCCCCACCTGACCACCCCACCCCCGCCCCGCCTCGCCCCACGAACGCCTCGTCGATCTTGCAGTTTTGGTCGCCGTTTCATGGCTTTCGCACACTTTCGGGTCGACAGAAACTGCATGATCGACGAGCCGGTGGGTGCTACCGCGGGGCGGGGTAGGTTCGGGTGGAGAGGAAGGGGTGGGTATGGCGACTGTGGGGTTGATCGGGAGCGGGCACATCGGAGGGACGCTGGCGCGGCTGGCCGTGAACGCCGGCTACGACGTGGTGTTGAGCAACTCACGCGGTCCGGAGACCCTGACCGGCCTGGTCGAGGAGTTGGGGCCGCAGGCGAGCGCGGGCACCGTCGATGCCGCCGCCCGCGCCGGTGACCTGGTGGTGGTCACCATTCCGCTCAAGTCGTACCGGGCCGTGCCGGCCGAGCCGCTGGCCGGCAAGGTCGTCATCGACACCAACAACTACTACCCGCAGCGGGACGGCCAGTTCCCCGAGTTGGACGAGGGCAGCGTCACCAGCAGCCAGCTGCTGCAACGTCACCTGCCGCAGTCCCGGGTGGTGAAGGCGTTCAACAACATCTTCTTCAAGCACCTGCTCACCCTGGCCCGACCTGGCGACGCCGCCGACCGCAGCGCGCTGCCGATCGCCGGTGACGACGCCGAGGCCAAGGCCACGGTGACCGCCTTCCTGGATCGGATCGGCTACGACGCGGTGGACGCGGGCACGCTTGCCGACAGCTGGCGCTTCCAGCCGGACACCCCGGCGTACGGCGTCATCTATTCCGCCGATCCGTCGGACGCGGAGCGCGGAGCCCCGGCCGGCGCGGGCATCCTGCGCTCCGCCCTCGCGGACGCCGGCTGACCGGCCGCACCCCCTACGCCGGCCCCGCGGATGCGCCCGGGGCTCACCCTCGGCTCAGCGCGGCTCATCGGTGCCGACGCCCACGCCGGGGCCGATCCTCAGCTCAGCGCGGCTCGTCGGTGCCGGTGTGCCGGGCCCGCCACTCGGGTGCCAACAGCGACCAGACCTCCAGGTCGATGCGCCCCTGAGGACCCGGCAACGCCTCCCGAAGGACACCGTCGCGGCGCATGCCCAGCCGGCGGGCGACCGCGATGCTGCGCACGTTTCCGGCATTGGTCCGCCACTCGACCCGGTGCAGCCCACGCTCGACGAGCACCCAGTCGATGATCCGTTCGACAGCCCTGGTCACCAGACCCCGCCCCTCGGCGGTCGGTTCCAACCAGCAACCCGCCTCACACCCGCCCGAGGCCGCGTTGAGCGACACCAGCAGCACCCCGCCGACCAGCCTGCCATCGGACCAGATCCCCCAGATGCCGCCGTCGTCCCGGGCCCACCGGTCGGCGTAACGCTGGAGCACGTGCCGCGCCCCGTCGAGATCGGTGGCCACGAAGGACGGCGACACCCACGGCGCGATGTGCTCCCGCGACCGGTCCAGGTTGGCCAGGAACTCCTCGGCGTGCCACGGGTTCAGCGGCCGCAGTTCGGCGTCCTCACCCAACGGTACGGCGAACATCAGCACCCTCCGACCCGCCGCATCGCGGCCATCGACGTGGCACGAAAGCCCAGCTCCCGGTAGAGCGGCTCCCCCTCCGGACTGGCCTTCAGGTCCACCGTGCGCACGCCCCGCGCGGCGAACCAGTCCAGCAACGCGACCAGGCAGGCCCGCGAGAAACCCCGCCGACGGTACGCCGGATCGGTCGCCACGTTGAAGACGTACCCGGACCTGCCGCCCGGGTCCACCGGACCGCCGAGCCGCAGGTCGACCACGCCGACCGCGCACGCGGCAAGCGTCCCAGGTCGGCCCGGCGCGTCCACCACGTAGGCGGCGAGGTCGGCCTCCAGGTCCGGCAGCTGTCGCCGGAGCGTACGCAGGGCGACATGCTGCCATTCGCCGGGCTCCGGCGGCGCACCACTCATCGCACCCAACATGATTGACCGCAACCGGACCAGTTCCCGGGCGTCGTCCACAGTCGCCCGCCGCACATCACCCACCGGCAGAGACTAGCCGTGTTCACATTTCCACCTGGCCCCCGGCCGCGCGGGCCTTCCTGCCACCGCCTGGACCCGACCGGTGCCGGCCTTCCGGTAGCGGTTGTCCGTCGAGCCCGTTCGGGCGTCAGATCGGGCGGCGGCCGGCGAAGCCGCAGTCGGCGCGGTGGTACCAGCGCACGTCGGTGTCCCCCTCCAGCCAGCACCAGAGCACCTGTCGGCCCTCACGTTCACCGGGGAAGTCGAGCAGCACCGGCGCCACGCTCTTGACCTCGATGCCGTGCTGCTGGATCTCGTCGAGGACCGCGTACAGCCGGGCCTCCAGGCCCTTGACCTCGGCCCGACCACCGAGCGCACTGAGCCCGTGTGCGGCCAGGTCGGCCTGCAACTCGGCCAGGTCGGCACGGACCCGGACCAGTTCGTCGATCCGGGGGTGCAGGGTGGCTACCAGGTGCCGGGCCTGGGCGAGAGTGAACACCGCGCCAGTATGCGCCACCCCACTCACCGCACCGATCCCCCACCACACTCCGGTACGCCGAAAACGCCCCGCTCCCCGTTGATCATGAGGTTAGCGGCAGTTTGAAGATCGACTACTGCCGCTAACCTCATGATCAACGCGGGTATCCGGGGGGGTGGGGTTACTCGGCCTGGGCGGCCAGTTCGCGGGCGCGGTCGCGGGCGGCTTCGAGGGCGGCCAGCAGGGCCGCGCGTACGCCGTGGTTCTCCAGTTCGCGGATGGCGGAGATGGTGGTGCCGGCGGGCGAGGTGACCGCCTCGCGCAGCTTCACCGGGTGTTCGCCGGAGTCGCGCAGCATGACCGCCGAGCCGATCGCGGTCTGCACGATCAGGTCGTGGGCCACCTGACGGGGCAGGCCCAGCAGGATGCCGGCGTCGGTCATCGCCTCGACGAGCAGGTAGAAGTAGGCCGGACCGGAGCCGGAGAGGGCGGTCACCGCGTCCTGCTGGGTTTCCGGCACCCGGATGGTCGCGCCCAGCGGCTTGAACATCTCCTCGGCCAGCGCCAGGTGTTCACCTGTGGCGTACGCGCCCGCCGAGATCGCGGTCATCGCCTGGTCCACCAGCGCAGGGGTGTTCGTCATCACCCGCACCACCGGGATGCCCTCGGGCAGCCGACGGCTGAAGAAGCTGCTCGGCAGGCCGGCGCAGAGCGAGATCAGCAGCTTGCCGGGCGGCACCTTGGGCCCGATCTCGTCCAGCAGCGCGGCGGCGTCCTGCGGCTTCACCGAGACGGCCAGCACCTCGGCCTCGTCCACGGCGGTGAGGTTGTCCACCACCCGCACGCCGTAGCGGGCGGCCAGTTCCTCGGCGCGTGCCGGACGGCGGGCGGTGGCCAGTAGCCGGTCCACCGGCCAGCCCGACCGCAGCAGCCCGGAGAGCATCAGCTCGCCGATCTTGCCCGCCCCGATCACCGCGACGGTGTGCACCCCGGCTGACACCTGGCGTACCCCCTTCGTGGGCCGGCGTCGCGGCGGGCCTGGCGGCCCGTCCGCGACGCCGGAACGACGATCAGCTGCCGAAGAAGACCTCAGCCTCGGCGTACCGCTCCAGCGGAACGGTCTTCAGCTCGGCGGTCGCGTCGGCGAGCGGGACGCGGACGATGTTGGTGCTCTGCATCGCGACCATCTTGCCCCAGTCACCCTCGTGGGCGGCGTCGATGGCCTGCAGGCCCAGCCGGGTGGCGAGCACCCGGTCGAACGCGGTGGGGGTGCCGCCGCGCTGGATGTGGCCGAGCACGACCGTGCGGGCCTCCTTGCCGGTCTTGGCCTCCAGCTGCTCGGCCAGCCACTGGCCGATGCCACCGAGGCGGACGTGACCGAACGCGTCCAGCTCCTGGTTCTGCAGGACCATCTGCCCCTCCAGCGGCTGGGCGCCCTCGGCGACCACGACGATCGGGGCGTACTGGTGCTGGAAACGCTTCTCGACGTAGCCGGCGACCTGCTCGACGTCGAAGTTCCGTTCGGGGAGCAGGATCACGTTGGCACCGCCGGCCAGGCCGGCGTGCAGGGCGATCCAGCCGGCGTGCCGGCCCATCACCTCGACCACCAGGGTGCGGTGGTGGCTCTCGGCGGTGGTGTGCAGTCGGTCGATCGCCTCCATGGCGATGTTGACGGCGGTGTCGAAGCCGAACGTGTAGTCGGTGGCACCGAGGTCGTTGTCGATGGTCTTCGGCACACCGATGACGTTGACGCCCAGCTCATGGAGCTTGGTGGCGACGCCGAGGGTGTCCTCACCGCCGATGGCGATGAGCGCGTCGACGCCCTGCGCGGCCAGGTTGTCCTTGATCCGCTCGACGCCGTTTTCGATCTTGAAGGGGTTGGTCCGGGAGGAGCCGAGGATCGTGCCGCCACGGGGCAGGATGCCGCGGACCTCCGCGATGCCGAGCGGGCGGGACAGCCCCTCCAGCGGACCCTTCCAACCGTCGCGGAAACCCACGAACTCGTGGCCGTAGCTGGCGACGCCCTTACGGACCACCGCCCGGATGACCGCGTTGAGACCCGGGCAGTCGCCGCCGCCGGTGAGCACGCCGATACGCATGATCCGCTCATCCTCCTGGGGAGCATCTGGTCAAGCCCGATCAAGCCCCAGGATATGTGTCAGCGCGGACCTCGGCACCGTTGCCGGCCCGGGGCGGGCCGTCCCTACGAACTGTAGTCGCCGCTCGGTACGGCCCACACCGCGCCCCGCTACCGGTCAGTAGCCGTCCTCGCGGCGATCGGTCGACGGCCCAGCGCTCGCCGCTGCGCCGACCGGGCCGATCAGGTCGGTCTGGCCACCCTGCGCGTCCCAGCATCGCGCGGCCGTGGTGTGCACGGCGACAAGCGTGAGACCCGCCGTCGCCGGACCGTCCGGAAACCACGCGGCCAGTCCCGGGTGCCACAGCCGCTCGGCGCGCGCCGGGTCAGGGTCGTCCCGGGCGCTGCCGGTGATCGAGGCCCAGACCTGCGCCTGCGGGTCGTGCAGGCTCATCTCGACCTCCGGGTTGACCCGCAGTTGGCGGACGGTCGCCGAGCCGGCGTACGCGAAGAACCACAGCTGCCCGTCGAACTCCGCCCGCTGGAGGGTCATCGGCCGACCCACCAGCCGACCGTCGAGGGAGATCGTGGTCAGTGTGCAGATCCGCGCGGCCCGGATCAGCTCGGTGATCCGGATCCGGGCCTGCCGGCCGCCGATCACCCCGCCGCTCACGTCGGTACTCCACTGCACCTGGTCACGCCGGAACTCCCTCGCCTCGGCCCGTCGGCGAACCCGGTGCCCGGGACAGCACGGGTCAAACCACCGAAATCCCGGATCTCACGAACCGGTCATCGCCCGCCACCGGGCCAGGTTGTGCCGGGCGTCGACCAACGCGTCGTGCCGGGCCGCCGCGGCGTTCGGCAGCGGGGGCCGCCCCCGGTCGTCCCACAGCTGCCGCAGCTCCTTGGTGTACCGGGGAATCTCCCGGGGCAGCGCCGGCATCGCGCCCCACAACTGCGCCAGCGCCACATGGTCGTACGCCGCGTACCAGGCCCACAGCTCCAACTCCTCGCCGGGGCGGCCCCGGATCGGCTCGACCAGGAAGTCGTACAGGTCGTCACGGATGCGCTCGCGGGACCGCCAGGACCGGTCAGCGGGAGAAGGCAGCTTGTCCAGCACGTTGCGGCGGACCCAGGGCACCGCCCGGGACGCGTCGAACTCGGTGGAGACCGCGTAGAACTCGCGGCCGTGCTCGTCGACGACGCCGATCGAGACCAGCTCGACGGTCCGGCCGTCCTCGATGAACTCGCAGTCGTAGAAGTAGCGGTAGGCCATCCGGACCATCCTCGCCGACGGTCACCGCGGCCCGTCGATCGGGTCGGCGGTGCCGGGAGCGCTTCCATGGGCCGCCGCGAGGTCACGCCCCAGCTCGAACCGGTCACGGAAGTGATTTGAGGGGTGTACAGCACGCGACCGGACCGTCATGATCTGATGTGTTACCGCTGCCGGACGCCGAACGGGTGTCGGATCACCTCGTCAGGGCCGCCAGGCTCACCCGGTGAGCGAATTGGGGTCCTTGACCGGGGAGGGGTGGGGCCGTGGAGATGCGCCTGCCGGAGCCGGGCGACGCGCTCACCGGCGTCGACATGTTCGCCGGGCTTGAGCCGGAGGTGCGCCAGCGGGTGGTCGCCGCAGCGGTGCCCCGCACGTACCGCAAGGGTCAGCTGCTGTTCGTGGAGAACGACCCGGGCGAGTCGCTGATCATCCTGCGGCGGGGTGCGGTGGCCGTGTTCCGGACCGCGCCCACCGGCGAGCGGGCGATCCTGACCGTGATGCGACCACCGGACGTGCTCGGTGAGGTCTCTCTGCTGGACGCCTCGACCCGGTCGACCTCGGCCGAGGCGATCGAGGACACCGCCGCGCTGGCATTGTCCCGTCCGGCGTTCATGGAGCTGGTGCATTCGAACGCACGCATCCTCGACGCCGTGATGCGGTCCCTCGGTGCGCTGATCCGCCGGCTGACCGAGCAGAACGCCGACCATGTCTTCCTCGACCTGCCCGGCCGGGTGGCCAAGACGCTGGTCCGGCTCGCCGGGGAGAGTCAGGCCCCGATGATCACCATAGAGCTGAACCAGAGCCAGCTCGCCGAGATGGCCGGCGGTTCCCGGCAGAGCGTCAACCAGGCGATCGGGTCGTTCGCCAACCGGGGTTGGCTGCGTACCGAGGGCCGGCGGATCGTCGTCACCGACGTGCCCGCGCTGCGCCGCCGCGCCGGCATGAACGAGCGCTGACCGGCCCGGCGCGGTCAACCAGGACGACGACATCAGGTACGCGAGCGGGGCCGGGACGATCGTCCCGGCCCCGCTCAGCTGTTCGGTCAGGGCTTGGTGCTGCCCGGCCCGACCCAGTCGGTGCCACCCGGTCCGACCCAGTCCGTGCCGTCCTTGCCACCGCCGGGCACCTCGCCGACGATCCCCTGCGCCTGCAACTGCGCGAGGGTGGCGGCGTCCACATCCACCGAGTCACCCGCGGAGTGGGCGACCCCGTTACCGTCGGTCCAGTCACTCTTCAGCATCACGTACACCATGGAGCTGTCCCCCTGATCAGCGGTCGTCGAATCGGCTGCCTGAATCTAGCCGTTCCGGAACGTGGTGAGCTGCCCGGCTGAGTGTCCACAAGCCAACAGCCCGGTACCCGACAATGCGTCGGACGGCGATACTCGATGCTGCGCCCCGGGGCGTCGGGGGCCTGCCAGTGGAGGGTGTCATCGCCGCGCAGTGTGACCGCTGTGGACGTACCGCCGCCGAGGGCGACCGCTTCTGCGGTGGCTGCGGCGCGGAACTCGGTGCCGTCTGCCCGCACTGCCTGCGCCCGCTCGCACCGGACGTGGCCTTCTGCACCTCCTGCGGCGCACCCCGCGCCGGCACGGACCTACCGGGGAGCCTCAACCAGGAGGATCGCCGCCGGGTCAGCGTGCTCTTCGTCGACCTGATCGACTTCACCCCGTACGTCGAGCGGGCCGACCCGGAGCTGGTCCGGGGCATGCAGACCGGCTTCTTCTCCGCTGCCCGGCGGGTGGTCGGCCAGTACGGCGGGGTGGTGGAGAAGTACATCGGCGACGCGGTGATGGCGCTTTTCGGTGCGCCGGTGGCCACCGAGACCGACGCGTTGCGGTGTGTCCGAGCCGGGTTGGAGTTGCAGCGGGTGCTGACCCGGTTCACCCCGACCGGCACCGACGGGTTGCGCTTCCGGGTCGGCGTGGCGACCGGGGAGGCGCTTGTCGACGTGGCCGCCGCCCGCGACGGTGGGCAGGCCATCGTCGCCGGCGACGTGGTCAACACCGCCTCCCGGTTGCAGTCGGCGGCGCCACCCGGCGGGGTGCTTGTCGACGGCGCGACGCACGCACTGACCCGGGACACCATCCGGTACGACGAGCAGCCCCCGGTCACCCTGCGCGGTCGGTCCGCACCGACCGAGGTGTGGCTGGCCCGGTCGGCAGTACGCCAGCAGCCCACTGATCGGGAACCGGACACCACCCCGCTGATCGACCGGGAACACGAGCTGGGCATGCTGGTCAACGCCCTGCACCGCAGCCTGCGCGACCGCCGTCCCCAGGTGGTGACCGTCTTCGGCCGGGCCGGCATCGGCAAGAGCCGACTGGTCCGCGAGTTGCACCGGCACACGAGCCGGCTGGTGGACGAGCCGCTGACCTGGCGGATCGGGCGGTGTCCACCGTTCGGCGAGAACGTCACGTTCGCCGCACTCGCCGACATCGTCAAGGCCGAGGCGGGCATCCTCGACACCGACCCGGCGGCCAGCGCCGCGCAACGACTGGCCACCGCCGTCGGTGAACTGGTCGGCGTGAACGAGCGGGACCGGGTGGCCGACGCGCTGCGTCCGCTGGTCGGGCTGGCCGGCAACCCGCTGCCGGCGGAGGAGGCGGAGTCGGCGTGGCGGCGGTTCCTGCTCGCCCTCGCGGCCCGTCGCCCCACCGTGCTGGTCTTCGAGGACCTGCACTGGGCCGATGACGCGATGCTGCGCTTCGTGGAGCTGCTCGGCGCGGCGGCCCGGGACGTACCGCTGCTGCTGCTGTGCACCGCCCGCCCCGAGCTTGTCGACCGGGATCCGAGCTGGGCGGGAACCATCACCGGCTCGGTCACCATCGCCCTGCCGCCGTTGCGGGACACCGGCATCGCCGCGTTGTACGCGCACATGTTCGGCCAGGCCGCGTTCTCCGCCGACCTGCTGACCCCGCTGATCGAGGTGGCCGGCGGCAATCCGCTCTACGCCCACGAGTACGTCCGGATGCTCATCGAGCAGGGGGCGCTGCGGCAGTCCGGACGCGGCTGGTCGCTGGAGAAGCACCTGGACCTGCCGATGCCGGAGAGCGTGCACGCGGTCATCGCCAACCGGGTCGACCTGCTCGACGCCAAGGACCGGGCGGTTCTGCTGGCCGCCGCGGTCGTCGGGGTGCAGTTCTGGCCGGGCGCGGTGGCCGCCGCCGTCGGCCAGCCTGTCGAGTCCGTCGAGCGGGCCCTGCGTCGGCTGGAACAGCGGGACTTCGTCCACGAGCAGGCCGCTTCCACGATGGCCGGTCAACCGGAGTACCGCTTCCGGCACGTCCTGGTCCGCGACGTGTGCTACCAGCGGCTGCCCCGTACCGAGCGGGTGGCCCGGCACGAACGCACCGCCGACTGGCTGGACACGCTGTCGCAGAGCCGGGACACCGACCTGGCCGAGGTGCTGGCCCACCACCGCTGGGCGGCGCACGAGATCGCCCGCTCGCTGGGCATGGAGACCCGCCGCTACGCCGCGCCGGCCCGGGCCGCGTTGCACCGGGCGGCGCGCCGGGCGTACGCGCTGCACGGGCTGGACGCCGCCGCCAGCCACGCGGCCCGGGCGCTCGGCCTGGCCGACGACTCCGATCCGGTGGGCCGCCTCCAGTTGGAGCTGCTCAGCACCGAGATCTCGTTCCACCGCGACGGCAACGCCTTCCTCTCCGGCGGTGGGCCGGAGCAGGTGCAGGCGCTCGCCGAGCGACTGCTCGCGTACGGCGACGAGGCGTGCGCGGCGCGGGCCTGGACGCTGCTCGGCCAGGCGGCGTGGCTGCGGGCCGACCGTCCGGCGGCGCTGGCCTGCCTGGACCGGGCGGTACGGCTGTTCGAGCCGCTACCGGACAGCGCGCAGAAGGCCGACGCCTTCGCCGAGCTGGGGCGGCTGCACATGCTCAACTACGAGCGTGATCCGGCCGTGGCGGCGGCCGACACGGCAGCGGAGATCGGTGAACGGCTCGGGCTGACCGAGATCCGCACCAACGCCCGGATCACCGCGGCCACCGCCCGTTACCAGGCCGGCGACCGGGCCGGGCTCGACGAGTTGTACACAATCGTCGAGTTCAGCCGGGCCGGTCAACTGCTCGCGTTGCCCCGGGCCACCCAGAACCTCGCCTACGCCGTCTGCGAGGAGGGCGACTGGGTGCGCTCCGACGCCCTGCTCTCGGCGGTCCCGGCGCGTACCGCGAGCGGGCAGACCCTGACCACCAGCTACTCCAGCGAGGCCATGCGGGCCTGGTTCGAGGGCGACTTCGGCCGGCTGCTCGCCGCCGCCGAGGCGTTCGTGGACACCCCGACGGGCAGCTGGGACATGCAGGTGCGCGGCCTGCGGTCGTGCCTGCTGGTGCTGCGGGGCCAGCCGGTGCCGCCGGGTCCGTCCGCCGATCAGTCCCCGCCCGGGACACCACCGCGCGACGACGTGGCGGCCGCGCTGGACTTCGCGCGGCGCAGCGGCTTCCACCGGCTGCACTGGACGATGCTCGCGATGGGCGCGTTGTGCCGCGCGGTACAGGGCCGCGTCGACGAGGCCGCCGCGCTCGTCGACGAGCTGGCCGAATCGTGGACGGCGGTGCCGGCGCTGGCCAGCGGCGAGTGGATCGCCGCGGCGAGTTGGGCGGCCAGCCTCGCCGGCCGCAAGCCCGCCGCCCGGGTACGCGCCATGCTCGACCAGGTCGGGCACCGTACGCCCTGGTCGGAGGCGGCGCTACGGACCGTGACCGGCGCGCTGGCCGGCGCCGACGACGACCACCGGCACGCCGCCGAGCTGCACCTGGCCGCCGCCGAGACGTACGCCGGCATCCCCGACGTCACCGACCGGATGCTGGCGCTGACCTTCGCGGTACGTGAACTGACCTTCGCCGGCGACCACGCGGCGGCCGGTGCACCCCTGGCCGAGCTGCGCGCCTTCGCCCACCGCAACGGCGCACCGGGCCTGCTCGCCCTGACCCACCCGCCCGCCGACGCCGCGCAGACCCTCGCCTGCTGAACCGCCGCCGGCCCGGCCCCTCTGCCCGGTCTGCGGCACTGGGTGGGCGGCTCAGGCCGCGACGGGTGTGGCGGGCGGCGTGGTGGTCGCGGCGGGCTGGGTCTTGAGCTTCTGGGCGTAGACGTCGACGTACTCGCGGCCGGAGAGCTCCATCAACTCGTACATGATCTCGTCGGTGACCGCGCGCTCGACGAACCGGTCTCCGGCCAGCCCGGCGTAGCGGGAGAAGTCCAGCGGCGGGCCGAAGCGGATCCGGACCCGCGCCAGGTTCGGGATGAGCTGACCGGGCGGCTGGATCTCGTCCAGGTTGAGCATCACCACCGGCACGACCGGCGCACCGCTCTCCAGCGCCAGCCGGGCGACTCCGGTCTTGCCCCGGTAGAGCCGACCGTCGGGCGAGCGGGTGCCCTCCGGGTAGATGCCGGCTACGCCACCGGACCGCAGCACGTTCAGCTGGGTGTCCAGTGCGGCGCGGGCGGCCCGGCCGCCGGAGCGGTCCACCGGGATGGTGCCGGTGCCGGTGAAGAACATCTTGGTCAGCCAGCCCTTGATCCCCTTGCCGGTGAAGTACTCCGCCTTGGCCACGAAGGTGACCTTCCGGGGCACGATCAGCGGCGTGAAGATCGAGTCGGAGAAGGAGAGGTGGTTGCTGGCCAGGATGACCGGTCCGGCAGCGGGTACGTGGTGCAGACCCTCCACCTGCGGCCGGAAGATGAGCCGCAGCAGCGGGCCGAGCAGCACGTACTTCAGCAGCCAGTAGAGCACCGGCATCCCTTCCCCAGGTGTTGATCACCGCGGACCGCGCCGGGTCGGGTGATCGTGTGGCACGAGCCTACGAACCACCGCCAGTCGCGGCAACGGACGCCCGGCCCGAAATCGCCCGTCACGTTCGGTGCCGGCCGGCTGGCCTCGGTACCTCAGGTCTCCGCGCTTTGCTCTGCTTCAACCCACGCAATAGTCACTTTCCGTATCGATTGTCATCCGGAACCCGACTTCCGCTGGCGCCGTCGTACCTGGTCAGGCAGCCTTGCGTTGGTTGAAGCAGAGCAAAGGATCGGGCGGGTGGTGGAAGGGCACGGCGGGCTCTGTCACGCTGGGTCGTCATCACCGAGGGTCGTCGCCTGCTCCACAGCGGTGCGACAGTTGGCAGTGGCGACGAGGCGCCCGGTCCGCGCCGACCGTACGCCGCGCCACAAGGCACTCCCCGAACCCACCCTCGACGTGTCACGATTCAGGGCACGGGGCGTGCGGGGGCGCGTCGAGGGGCTGCGGGGCGCGCCGGTGGCGCGATGAGGAGGATGGTCCGGTGTCAGCGGGTGGGGCCCGCCGGGGACGGCGGGACAACGGTCTCGACGCGAGCGAGTACGCCATCGCTGGCGACGTCGACCCGCGCGTCGGCGAGCACCTGCTCGACGTGCTGGCCGCCGGCGGCATTGCCGCCTACCTGCAACCGTCGGCCGACCTGAATCCGGTGACCCGCACCACCACCGTGCCGTCGCGGCCGGTGGACCGGCTCTACGTCGACCGCTCCCACCTGAGCACCGCCCGGGACTACCTCAGCCAGCTCGCCGACGAGACCGGCGGTGCCCGCGCCAGCGAGGAACCGGACATCGACGCCGAGTGGGAGCGGATCGTCGCCGGCTTCCACACCCCGACCGACACCGGCGACCACCCGTGGCCCGCCGCAGAGAACGTGGACGACCAGGCCGGCCGGGGCGGTGGCACGGCCACCGCCACCCGGCCCGGCTCCGAGGAGCCGGGTCCGACCGCCACCGACGTACGCCGGCTGCCGTACGCCGCCGACATCTCCGGCGTCTCGGTGGGACGTGGCCCCCGGGACGGGGAGGGGCCGTCACTGCTGGACGGCCTGGACACCTTCGGCGCGGAGCTGCCCGACGACCCGGACGACGACGAGCGCTACGTTCCGCCACCGCCTCCGCCGCTGCCCCGGGTGTCGAAGTTCGCGATGGCCGGCATCCTCGCCGTGCTG
Source organism: Micromonospora sp. NPDC049891 (assembly GCF_040660295.1). NCBI lineage: Bacteria > Bacillati > Actinomycetota > Actinomycetes > Micromonosporales > Micromonosporaceae > Micromonospora > Micromonospora sp. NPDC049891. The sequence continues at coordinate 90,213 of NZ_JBFAML010000014.1, read as the reverse complement.
CTCGGCTTCGTGCTGTTCCTCTTCCCCGATCTGCTCCCCGCCGACCAGGGGATCGTGACGCTGCTCGGCTTCACCGGCATCCTCGCCGGCTTCGTCACGCTGGTGTGGCGGCTGCGACCGGGTGACGCCGACGACCGCGACCCGGACGACGGCGCCGTCGTCTGATTCGCCGCGCAGGGTAGCCGCCCGGATACCGGGACGCCGACCGCCACGCCGACGCGCGTAACAGTGGTGTAACTTACTGTCAGTAGGAATACCGCAGTACGTCACGTCACCCGCCGACTGCCCGGTTGTTCCTCCCTCGTGGCGGTCACTCCCCTGCTGATCGGAATGCCCGAGATGCGACAGAGTTCCCTCGTGGTGGTGGCCAACCGCCTACCCATCGACGACAGCGTGGCCCCCGACGGTGCCTGCGAGTGGCGCCGCAGCCCCGGTGGGCTGGTCAGCGCCCTGCACCCGCTGCTGCGCCACACCCCCGCGACCTGGGTCGGCTGGGCCGGCGGGACCGGTCCCGCGCCCGCCCTGCCCGACATCGACGGGGTACGCATGCGTTCCGTGCCGCTCAGCGGCGAAGACCTGCGCGACCACTACGAGGGTTTCGCCAACGCGACCCTCTGGCCGATCTACCACGACGCGGTCGAGCAGCCGCAGCACCACCGGCGCTGGTGGGACGCCTACCTTCGGGTCAACCAGCGGTTCGCCGAGGCCACCGCGCAGGTCGCCGAGCCCGGCGCGGTGGTCTGGGTGCAGGACTACCACCTGCAACTGGTACCGGGGCTGCTCCGCACCCTCCGACCCGACCTGCGCATCGGCTTCTTCCTGCACGTGCCGTTCCCGCCGCCGGAACTGTTCATGCAGTTGCCCCGCCGGGCCGAGCTGCTGCGCGGGATGCTCGGCGCCGACCTGGTCGGCTTCCAACGCGCCCAGGCGGCGCACAATTTCGCCCAGTTGGTGACGAAGGTGCTGGGGCTGCCGGCCACCGACCGGCGGATCGGGATCGAGGACCGGGTGGTGCGCATCGGTGCGTTCCCGGTGTCGATCGACACCGTCGAGATGGCCGCGCTGGCCGACCGCCCGGACGTGGCCGACCGGGCTCGCCGGCTGCGCCACGACCTGGGCAGCCCCGACCAGGTGGTCCTCAGCGTCGACCGGATGGACTACACAAAGGGCATCGAGCAGCGACTCAAGGCCTACAGCGAGTTGCTCGCTGGCGGGCACGTGAAGGTCCGCGACACGGTGCTGGTGCAGGTGGCGGTACCCAGCCGGGAGCGGGTCAGCCAGTACCAGATCCTCCGGGACCGGGTCGAGCGGGAGGTCGGGCGGATCAACGGCGAGTTCGGCCGGGTAGGTGAGCCCGCGATCCACTACCTCACCCAGCCGTTCGACCGCGCCGAACTGGCCGCGCTCTACCGGGTCGCCGACGTGATGGCGGTGACCCCGCTACGCGACGGCATGAACCTGGTCGCCAAGGAGTACGTCGCCGCCCGGGTCGACGACACCGGCGCGCTGCTGCTCAGCGAGTTCGCCGGGTCCGCCGCCGAGCTGCCGCAGGCGTACCTGGTCAACCCGCACGACCTGGAAGGGCTCAAGCAGGGCCTGCTGGCGGCGTTGCGGGCCGACCCCGCCGACGTACGGGAGCGGATGCGGGCCATGCGCGCGCACCTGCACGAACACGACATCCGCGCCTGGGCCCGCTCCTATCTGTCCACTTTGGATCAGAGCGGCTCGATGCTCAGCCGCCTCGGCGGCGGCTGACCCCCAGCCCGCCCAGCCCGCCCGGCCACGCCCGCGACGGTCAGCCGCGGTCGTCGCGGGCCGGATCCTTGACCAGCCAGTCGAGGATCGCGTCGATCGGCTCCCGCCACCGGGCGTCGAGCATCAGGTCGTGCCCCATACCGGGAAAGAGCAGCGGAGCCGAACCGTACCGTCGCGCGGCCCGGGTCAACGCCGAGGCCGGCACCACCCGGTCGTCCGGGCTACCCAGCACCAGCACTGGCGGGTCACCCACCGCCGGCTCCGGCTCGGCGCCCGTCAACAGCTGCCACTGGGCCCGCCGGGCCGCCCGCCCCAGCCGCGCGGTGTGGCGCCGGGCGTCCGCGTCGGGCAGCTCGCTGCTGAACAGCTGCCTGCGGTTCAGCCGCAGCCCGGCACCGAACACCGCCGGCAGGGTACCGAGTGGGTTGCGACGCAACGCGGTGCCGAACGTCGCCCAACCGCCGAGCACCGGTGCCACCAGCACCGCAGCCCGGGCCGGATAGCGGGCCATGGCGTGCGCGGCGACCAGGGCCCCGGCGCCGTGCCCCACCAGCACCGCCCGGCGCGGCAGGCCGGCCGCCACCTGCACCACATCGTGGGCGTACGCCCGCAGGGTCGCCTCCGGTGCCGGGTCGCTGCCGCCGTGCCCGCGCAGGCTCACCGCGTAGGCGCTGAAGCCGCGGGCGGCGACATGTCCGAGCCAGTTTTCGGCGTACGCCCAGGCACCGTGACCGAAGCCCGGCACGAACAGCAGTGGCGGCCGCCCCTCCTCCAGTTCCGGAACGGCACTGAGCACCTCACGCCGGACCGGGCGCACCGGCCGCGCCCACTCCCAGCTGCGCATCACCCGCTCGGTCACTTGCTCTCCAGCTCGCGTAGGGCGCGCTCCAGCGCGCGCAGGTAGTCGGCGTGCCCGACCTCGAACCAGTGCCGGGTCGATTCCTTCACCTGTCCCGAGTAGCGCTCACCAGCCCCGGCGCGTACCCGGGCGGCGAAGGCCGCGGCCCGCTCGGGACGGCTGACGCGCAACCGCAGCAGCCGGGCGAAGAGCACGGCCTGCCAGTGGGCCAGGGTGAAGATGCCGGAGTCCGGCTGGAGCAGCCCGGTCACCGCGAGCGTGGGATGGTCCGGTACGAGGGCGTTGAGCCACAGCCAGGGCCGGCCCACTCCCTCGTCGTCGCCGAGGATCTTCCCGTCGAGGAACTCGAAGCGCGGCAGGTAGCCGGTGGCGAAGACGACAAGTTCCGGGTCGATCTGCCGGCCGTCGGTCAGCTCCACCGAGTGCGGGTGGAAACGCTCGATGTCCGGCACCGGGGCGATCGCGCCGTGCCCCACGTGGTAGACGAGCAGGCTGTTGGCGATCGGGTGCGTCTCGTACACCCGGTGGTCCGGCTTCGGCAGGCCGAAGCGGGTCAGGTCGCCGACGGTCAGTCGCAGCGTCCGGTGGTAGAGCCACTGCCGTACGCGCAGCGGCACCCGCAACGCCAGCAGCAGGTCGTTCACCTGGTCGGCGGGACGACCGAAGACGTACTTCGGGGCGTACCAGTAGCCACGGCGGGTGGAGTGCCAACAACGCGACGCCTGCTGGGCGGCCTCCACAGCGATGTCGCAGCCGGTGTTGCCGGCGCCCACCACGAGCACCCGCTTGCCCCGCAGCTGCGCCGAGTCCTTGTACGACGAGGCGTGCATGACCTCGCCACGGAACTGCTCCAGCCCTTCGTAGCGGGGCAGCTTCGGCGACCAGTTGTGCCCGTTGGCGATCACCACGGCGGCGTACCGGGAGGTGCGCTCGGGGCCGTAGCCGCCGGTGCTGCGGGTGGTGACGTCCCACCGGTCGTCGGCGACCGGCTCGACGCGCACCACCTCGGTACCGAACCAGATGTGCCGGCGCAGGTCGAAGTGGTCGGCGTAGCGCTCGAAGTACGACAGCAGCTGGCTGTGGTGCGGGTAGTCCGGCCAGTGGTCGGGCATCGGGAAGTCGGGGAACTGGGTGAACGGCCGCGACGAGATCAGGTGGGTGCTGGCGTACACCGGGCTGCGGTCGTGCCGCCAGTTCCAGGCACCGCCGACGCCGGTCTCGCGTTCGTAGCAGTCGACCCCGAAGCCGTGCTCGGCGAGGTTCTTGACCGCGGTCAGGCCGCTGGCACCGGCGCCGATGACGCAGACGGTGTCGCCCCGGTCGGAGACCGGGCGGCCGTCATGGCGGCGAGCGAGAGTCGTCGTTTCCGGATCTGGCCGGCCGGGCTCGGTGGAGGTGGGCACCGGGGGATCTCCTTCGTCTCGGCACGAGTGCCGGGTCGCGCGAAATCCTCTCCACAACGGAGCGGGATGTCCAGCCCGGCGGACGGCCGATGTCAGGCGGTGGCGGGCAGCAACAGGTCGACCAGGACCGGGAAGTGGTCGCTGGCCCGCCGGGTCAGCGGGGTGTCCACCACGTCGTAGTCGACCACGATGATCCGCGCATCGACGAACAGGGCGTCGATGCGCCGTCGGGGGTCCGCGCACGAGTAGGTGAGCCGGTCGGTCCGGTCGGCCGCTTCCGCCGCGTCGGTAAGCCCGTCGGCGACGGTGCGCCATGCCGGCCCACCCGGTTCCTCGTTGAGGTCGGCGGCGGCGATCACCGGGTGCGGTGCGGCGGCCAGGTCCCGTTTGAACAGCTCGGCCTGGCCGGGACGCTCCGCCGCGTCGGTGGACAGGTGTGACCCGGCCACGGTGAACCGGGCGGAGGCGCCCACCCGGCAGTCGGCGTAAGCGGCGCCGCGCAGGTGCCGGCCGGGGGTCAGCGGGAAACGCCGGCAGCGGGTCCCGGTCACCCGCACCCGGAGGCTTGTCAACACCAGGTTGCCCAGCGACGGCAGCCCACCGGCGGCGACGACCAGGCCGAACGACTCGGCCAGCGCGGCCGACTTCTCCCGCCACCGGAACCGGCGCGGCCCCTCCTGGACGATCACCACGTCCGGCGCCGCCTCGCGCACCACAGCGGCCAGCGCGGCGGTGTCGTCGCGCTGGCCGTGGACGTTGTACGACAGCACGCGCAGCGGCACGCCGAGTTCGGTCACCGGGTGTGTCGAGGACACGGGCTAGACCCGTCGGGCCAGGTCGGCAGCGCCGATGACTCCGGCGGAGTTGCCGAGCTCGGCCGGACGGATCTCGGCCACCGGCAACCGGCTGCGCTGGGCCAACGCCTCGGTGAACGAGCGACGGGTCGGGCCCATCAGCAGGTCACCGGCGTCGATGACGCCGCCGCCGACGACCAGGATCTGCGGGTCGAGAATCTGCGCCATGTCCGCCAGGCTGGTGCCGAGCCAGCGCCCGACCTGTGCGAACGCCTCGGCCGAGACGGGATCGCCACCCTTGGCGGCGGCGGTGACCATCGGGCCGGTGATCGCCTCGGCCTCCCCGTCGGCCAACTCCAGCAGGGCTGCGGCCCGGTGCGGCTCCTGCCGGGCGGCAGCCCGGGCGAACCGGACCAGGGCGCTGCCGCTGGCGTACTGCTCGATGCAGCCGAGTCGGCCGCAGCCGCACTGGTGACCGTCGGGGACGGTGAGCATGTGGCCCAGTTCTGCGGCGATGCCATGGGCGCCCCGGACCAGCTCACCGCCGAGCACGATGCCGCCGCCCACGCCGGTGCCGATGGTGAACATGACCATCGAGTCGTCGGCGTGGCGGGCGGCGCCGTAGCGGAACTCCGCCCAGGCCGCCACGTTGCCGTCGTTCTCGACGATGACCGGCAGGCCGACCGCCGCGCTGACGTACGCCCGCAGCGGCTCGTCACGCCAGGCCAGGTTGGGGGCGAAGAGCACCGTGGAACGGCTGGCGTCGATCCAACCCGCCGCGCCGATGCCGACCGCCTGGATGTCGTGGCCGGCGGCCAGTTCGGCGACCAACTCGATGATCACGTCGCGGGTCTTGCCGACATCGTCGGCGGGGGTGTCCCGTCGGGTCTGCACAAGGACCGTGCCGGTGTCGTCGACGACACCGCCGGCCACCTTGGTGCCACCGACGTCGACTCCGATGGTCAGCGTCACCGCTGCCACTCCCCTCTGCTGTGCCACCCCGCGCACACCGGCCCTCGCCGGTGGTGCGGGTCGTCCCTGATCAGGCTCCGTCGCCTGGTGCGCCCTGCCGCCCGCCGGGCACGGCACGGCCGTCCGGTGCGGGCTGGTCACCCGGCACGGGTTCGCCGTCGGGTACCCGGGAGGCGGGCACCACGCGACGCTCGGTCGACGTCCGGCGCCCGGCCGGTGCGACCGGCCCGGCGGCGTCGACGGGCGCGGCGGCCGGGACGGCGACGTCCTCCGCCCGGGTCGCGGCGGACCAGACGTCCCGCTCCGGTGCCGGCTGAGAATCATGCCCGGTACGGGTCGCCTCGCGCCACACGTGGTCGCCGTACGGTTCGGCGGCGGTGGCGGTGGCATCGGCGGCGGACGTCTCCGCCGGGTCGGCGGCCGGGCCGGGGGCCGACTCGGCCGGGCTGAAGGCGCGCAGGAAACTTGCCAGGCCAGCGGCCAGATCTCCGGCACCGGTGGCCAGTCGTTCGGCGAACTCGGGGCTCGGGTCGCGCAGCGCGGCGATGCCCCGGCATACCGGGCAGACGCAGCATTCGGCGGCACCGGTGGCGAAACCACCCCCGGCGGCACCGGGCCCGGCGGCCGGTGCGTCGTTGTGACCGAGGACACCGGTCACGATCCCGCCGAGCGGGCCCAGCGGCACCGCTGCCGGGTTGTTGGCGGCCATCCGTACGGTGGCCAGCAGAGTGGCGACCAGCCGCTCCGCTTCTTCCCGGGCCGTACCCGGATCTGTCGCACCCATGCTGGGCTCCTCTACCGCGGCGACCGGGTCGCCGGACGCGTCACTGCGCCGCACCGGATGCTTCTACCCGGCGCTTGAGCTGCTTCAACGCGGCATCCATGATCATTTTTTCGGCCTTGCGCCGGAACATCCCGAGCATCCCGACCGCGAGCTCCACCTCCAGGGTGTAGGTCACGGTGGTACCCCCGTCGGCGTTGGCCACCAGGTCGTACGCGCCCCGCTGCGCCTGCTGCATCTTCGACGGGGCCACCAGGTGCCACTCGATGCGGGACAGATCCTCGGCGTAGGCGTACGCCAGCACGTACTCGTCGGTCATCACCGTGGCGTCGAGGACGAAACGGACCTGGCTGGCGTAACCGTCCTCGTACTCCTCGATAACCTCCGCCTCGCGGACCGCGTCGGTCCACTCCGGGTAGCTCGGGAAGTCACAGATGACCGCCGCCACCCGGTCCGGTGACGCGCCGATGATGATCGACTGGGTGGAGGTGTCCGCCATGCTGGGAGGCTACCGTCCGGTGACCCCCGGCGTGCCGCGCCGCCCACCTGCGGTGTGCTCCCGGCCGGCCGGCCGGGTAGGTTTCGACACAGCCACCGGCGCAGGTGGCGGCCCGACCCGGTCCTGTGAGCACGAGGGAGTGCAGGTGCGCGAGTTCACCGTCCCGCCGATCGTCACTGTCGGCGATTCGGCCAACCTCACCGATCCGGTCTGGGACAACGCCGAGGCCGCGCCCGACGCGGTGCAGTTCGTCCGCCGGGACGCCACAGGTGCCTGGGCCGACGTGACCTGCCGGCAGTTCCGCGACGAGGTGGCCGCGGTCGCCCGTGGGCTGGTCGCCGCCGGCGTGCAGCCGGGCGACCGGGTGGCGCTGATGAGCCGCACCCGGTACGAGTGGACGCTGGTCGACTACGCCGTCTGGGCGGCCGGTGCGGTCACCGTGCCGATCTACGAGACCTCCAGCGCCGAGCAGGCGTCCTGGATCCTGGGCGACTCCGGCGCGGTGGCCGTCGTGGTGGAGACCACCGCGCACGCCACGCTGGTGGCCGGCGTCCGTGACCAGTTGCCCGCGCTGTCCCACGTCTGGCAGATCGACCTGGGCGGGGTGGACGACCTGGTGGCCGCCGGCGCGGAGGTGGAGCCGACCGAGATCGAGCGCCGCCGCGCCGGTCTGCGTTCCTCGGACATGGCGACGATCATTTACACCAGCGGCACCACCGGCCGACCCAAGGGCTGCGTGCTGACCCACCGCAACATGTACGCCGACATCGCCAACGCCGTGCCGGTGCTGCCGAACCTGTTCGGGCCGAACGCGTCGACCCTGCTGTTCCTGCCGCTCGCGCACGCCTTCGCCCGGCTCATCCAGATCGGCGTGGTGCAGGCCCGGGCCACCATGGCGCACTGCTCGGACACCAAGGATCTGGTCGCCCAGCTCCAGGAGTTCAAGCCGACCTTCGTCCTGTCGGTGCCGCGCGTGTTCGAAAAGGTCTACAACGGCGCCAAGCAGAAGGCCGAGGCCGGCGGCAAGGGCAAGATCTTCGCCCGGGCCGAGGCGGTCGCCATCGCGTACAGCGAGGCACTGGAGACGCCCGGCGGACCGGGCCTGGCGCTGCGCGCCCAGCACGCGCTCTTCGACCGGCTGGTCTACGGCAAGCTGCGGGCCGCGCTCGGCGGCCGCTGCCGCGACGCGATCTCCGGCGGCGCGCCACTCGGCGCCCGGCTCGGCCACTTCTTCCGGGGCGTCGGCGTGACCGTCTGCGAAGGTTACGGCCTGACCGAGACCTCTCCCGCCGCTTCGGCCAACCTGCCCGGCTTCACCCGGATCGGCACGGTCGGCCGGCCGCTGCCGGGCGTGACCATCCGCATCGACGACGACGGCGAGGTCCTCATCGCCGGCGATCTCATCTTCCAGGGGTACTGGCACAACGACGAGGCCACCGCCGAGGCGATCACCGCCGACGGCTGGTTCCGCACCGGCGACCTGGGTTCGCTGGACGGTGACGGCTACCTGACCATCACCGGCCGGAAGAAGGAGATCATCGTGACGGCCGGCGGCAAGAACGTCGCCCCTGCCGTACTGGAGGACCAGGTCCGAGCGCACCGCCTGGTCAGCCAGTGCGTCGTGGTCGGCGACCGCCAGCCGTTCATCGCCGCGCTGATCACCCTCGACGAGGAGGCCCTGCCGGGCTGGCTTGAGACGGCCGGGCTGCCGGCCGACACCGGGATCGAGACGCTGCGCCAGCACGACGGGCTGCGGGCGGAGATCCAGGCCGCGGTGGACCGGGCCAACCAGTCGGTTTCCAAGGCCGAGGCGATCAAGGTCTTCCGGGTGCTGCCCCGCGACTTCACCGAGGCGACCGGGGAGCTGACCCCGTCGCTGAAGGTCAAGCGCCAGGTCGTGCACAAGACGTACGCGGCGGAGATCGCCGACATCTACCGCGGCTGACTACCATCCGTCACGTGCCCGCCTCGACATCCGCCCTGGCCCGTTCGCACCCGCTCGCCGCGGCGGCGCGCGTCGTCGTCCTCACGCTTGTCGCCGTCCTGACCCTGTTCGCCACCCGCGACGTGACCCAGCTGTGGTGGATCGTCCTGCTGGCGCTGGCCGGGTTGCCGGCGATGCTGGCACCCCAGCACCGGCTCGTCGGCCCACTCAGCCGGGTGGCGGAGGTGGTGGTGCTCGGGCTGGCGGCCAGCCAGGTCGCCGCGGTGGCCACCGTCGGCGGCCACATCGGCGGCCTGGGCGCCTCCGCGGTGCTGCCCTACCTCGCGGTCCCGGTGACCGTCACCGCGCTACGTCGCCGATTCCGTGAGGGCGCGGCGCTGATCGCCGTGACCGCCGGCAGCCTGCTGGTCGCCGGCGCGGTCACCGAGGTCGGCGGGGTCCGCCAGCTGAGCCAGCCCGGATATCTCGCCGTCTGCGCGCAGTGGCTGATCCTGGCCGCTCTCGGTCTGTACGCCGCCGGCACGCTGCACCGGGTGATGCAGGCCCGCCACGACAGCAAACCCCAGCCGTACGCCGAGGCGACCCGGCTGCTGACCCAGCTGCGCACGGTGGCCCGCCAACTGCCCGGCGCCACGCTGGACCCGGGTGGCATCTCCGAGCACCTGTTGGAGGAGCTGCGCACGGTGGCCCGGACCGACCGGGGCGCGGTGCTCTCCGCCAGCGGTGGTGGCCGGCTGGTGGTGCTCGCCCAGCTCGGCGCGGACCGGGTCGACTGGGAAACCACTATCGACGCGGACTCGGCCATCGCCGACGCCTGGGCCAGCCAGCAGTCACAGACCGCGGCCCGCTCGCAGTCCCGCTCGCACCGGGGTGGCGAGGTTTCGGCGCTGATCGTGCCGCTGGTGGCCGGGTTGCGCACGGTGGGCCTGGTGGTGTTGGAGACCGACACGGCGCACGCGTACCCGCCGCCGGTGGTGGCCCAGGTGACCGGGCTGACCGGCCCGGCCGCGCTGCGCCTGGAGGCCGCCCTGCTCTTCGACGAGGTGCGCTCGCTGGCCACCAACGAGGAGCGGCAGCGGCTGGCTCGGGAGATCCACGACGGGGTGGCCCAGGAACTGGTGATGGTGGGCTACGGCATCGACAATGCCCTGGCCACCGTCCACTCCGACGCTGAGGAGACCGCCGAGTCGCTGCGCCTGCTGCGCCAGGAGGTGACCCGGGTGATCACCGAGCTGCGGCTGAGCCTGTTCGAGCTGCGCAGCGAGGTGGACCGGCACGGTGGCCTGGCCGCCGCGATCGCCGAGTACGCCCGCACCGTCGGCGCCTCCGGCGGACTGCGGGTGCACCTGTCCCTGGACGAGTCCACCGCCCGGCTGCCCGCCGCGACCGAGGCCGAGCTGTTGCGCATCGCCCAGGAGGCGGTCACCAACGCCCGCAAGCACGCCGGCGCGGCCAATCTCTGGGTCACCTGTGAGGTCGACCCGCCCTACGCGCAGATCGAAGTGTCGGATGACGGTCACGGCATAGGTGACCAGCGCTCGGACGGGCACTATGGTCTTGCGATCATGGCCGAGAGAGCGGAACGTATCCGGGGCCGGTTGGAGATCAGGCCGCGGCAGCCGAGCGGGACGACCGTCGCGGTGGTGGTCGGTTCACCGCCCCGGCGCGATAACGTTCGCGGTAGCGCCGCCGCAGCAGAAGGGGAGTAAGCCGAGGATGACCACAAGCCCGACACCGGCAACCCGTACCAAGGTCCTCCTTGTCGACGATCACGACTTGATCCGCAAGGGCCTGCGGCACGCCTTCGAGCGCGACCGGCAGTTCGAGGTCGTCGGCGAGGCGGCCACGGCGGCGGAGGGCGTCCGGCAGGCCGGTGCCCTGCAGCCCGACGTGGTGATCATGGATCTGCGGCTGCCCGACGGCAGCGGCCTGGAGGCCACCCGGGCACTGCGCAAGTCCAGCGCGTCAATGGGCATCGTGGTGCTCACCATGTACGCCGGCGACGACCAGCTCTTCGGTGCGCTGGAGGCCGGTGCCAGCGCGTTCGTGCCGAAGACCGCGCCGGCCGACGAGGTCGTCGCCGCCGCCCGGCACGCCGCCTCCTCCCCCAGCGCCTTCACCGCCGCCGACCTGGCCGAGGCGATGAAGCGTCGACTCGCCCCGTCCGGGCCGCAGCTGTCCCCCCGCGAGGGTCAGGTGCTGCGGCTGCTCGCCGACGGAATGAGCGTCGCCGGCATCGCCAAGCAGCTGTTCGTCAGCGAATCGACCGCCAAGACCCACATTTCGAAGCTCTACGAGAAGCTCGGCGCGGCCAACCGGGCGCAGGCGCTGATGACCGCGCTGCGGCTCGGTCTGCTCGAAGCGCCGGACGCGCCGAAGTTCTGAGGCGTCCGGCGCAGGCACCTACGGGGATCCGTGTCCCGCCACGGCGGGGCACGGATCTTCGCATTGGTCGCCCTCCGCACGGACCGCCTATGGCCTCCCTTGCGAAAGCGGGGCAGAATACCCGCCGGGGCGCCGTCGCCCCGAGGGCGCGCGAAGGGGTGAGGTCATTGCAGCGGCCGGACTGGGCACCCGAGACGATCGACGTCGAACGTCCCAGCGTCGCCCGCATGTACGACTACTATCTCGGCGGCTCGCACAACTTCGCCGTTGACCGGGCTGCGGCCCGCGCGATGGTGGCGGCGGTACCGCAGGCGCCACTGATGGCCCAGGCCAACCGTGCGTTCCTGCGTCGTGCCGTGCAGTTCCTCACCGACGCCGGCATCCGCCAGTTCCTGGACATCGGCTCCGGCATCCCCACGGTGGGCAACGTGCACGAGATCGCGCAGCGGCACGCCCCCGACTCGCGGGTGGTCTACGTCGACGTCGATCCGGTCGCCGTGGCGCACAGCCGGGAGATCCTGGCCGGCAACGACCGCACGGCGGTGGTCCAGGAGGATCTGCGCCACCCCGACCGGATCCTGTCCCACCCCGACGTCCGCGCGATGCTCGACTTCTCCCAGCCGATGGCCGTGCTGGTGGTGGCGGTGCTGCACTTCGTCTCCGACGACGACCGGCCGGCCGAGGTGCTGCGGACCCTGCGCGCGGCGCTGGCCCCCGGCAGCTACCTGGTCCTGTCCCAGGCCAGCGACGACGGTCGGGACGAGACCGAGCGGGCCGAGGCCGAAGAGGTCTACCGGCGCACCGACAACCCGCTGTGGGTACGCAGCCGGGCCGAGCTGACCGGATTCTTCGACGGCTTCGAGCTTGTCGAACCCGGCGTCGTGTGGGTGCCGCAGTGGCGTCCGGAAACCCCGGAAAGCGCCGAGGACGCCGAACGGGCGGTGTTCCTCGGCGGGGTCGGGCGCCTCGGTGGGTGAGCCTCCGGACGGCCAGCCCTGCGTCGGCGTGTTCGCCCGCGCCTGGGCGAAGGCGGTAGCGGGCACCAGCTATCTGCCGATGACCCACGCCCAGTTGGAGATGCTGCTTCAGCGGCTCACCAACCTGCTGACCGAGGCGCTGCGGGCGGAGCCGCTCGACCTGCGGGTGGGTCACCGGGTCGCCGACGAGCTGGTCGCCGCGCACATCGCCTCCGCCGAGGCGCTCGGCCGGACCGTGGAGGTGATCCAGCTTCGTCTGGTCCGCGACCTCGACCTGGTCGCCGACGACATCGAGGACCGGATGGCCCGCCTGCTGGGCGCGGTGGCCACCGGCTACGCCCGGGCGCTGCGTGACCGGACCCTCGACGAGCAGGAGTCCATCCGGCGTGCCGCGATGACCGCTCGGATCGAGGCGGAACAGGCCCTGCGGGCCAGTGAGGCCCGCTTCCGGCATCAGGCCACCCACGACCCGTTGACCGATCTGCCGAACCGCACGCTCTTCGCCGAACGCCTCGCCATCGCCGTCGACGGGTCGGCCGGCAGCGGCCGCCGGGTCGGGCTGTGTTTCCTCGACCTGGACCGGTTCAAACGGGTCAACGACTCGTTCGGGCACCAGATCGGCGACCGGGCGCTGGTAGCCGCGGCAGGACGACTGCGGCGGGCGGTCGAGCCGCACCTGGTCGCGCGGCTCGGCGGGGACGCCTTCGTCGTCCTCGTCGAACGGTCCACCGGCACCGGAGACGTGGTCGCCGTCGCCGAGGCGGCGCTGGCCGCGCTCTCCGAGCCGGTGGTGGTCGACGGGCATGACGTGACGGTCACGGCGAGCGTGGGCATCGTGGAGCGGCGGGTCGCCGGAACCTCACCGGACGACCTGATGCGGGCCGCGGGCAGCACCCTGCACTGGGCCAAGTCCGCCGGGGGCGCGGGGTGGGCCCTGTACGACGCGGAGCGCGACGGCCGGGAGCAGGCCCGCCAGGAACTGAGCGCGGCCATCCCGGCGGGCCTGGAACGAGGTGAGTTCTTCCTCGACTACCAGCCGTTGACCTCGTTGCACGACGGCTCGCTGCTGGGCGTGGAGGCACTGGTCCGGTGGCGTCACCCACGGCTGGGTGTGTTGCGACCGGACAGCTTCATCGGCCTGGCCGAGGAGACCGGGTTGATCGTGCAGCTCGGCGGCTGGGTACTCGCCGAGGCGTGCCGTGAGGCGGTCGGCTGGACGTCCGCCTCGGGCCAGCCCCCGTACGTCAGCGTCAACCTGGCGGTCCGTCAGGTCCGCCGACCCGGTCTGGTGCAGGAGGTGCGGGCCCTGCTGCGGCGTACCGGCCTGCCGCCGAACCGGCTCCAGCTGGAGATCACCGAAAGCACCATGATGACCACCTCCGAGGAGCCGGTACGCGCCCTTCGTGCCCTCGCCGACCTGGGCATCCGGATCGCCATCGACGACTTCGGCACCGGCTACAGCAACCTGGCCTACCTACGCGATCTGCCGGTGACCGAGTTGAAGGTCGCCGGTGAGTTCGTCCGCGGCCTACGCGCCCCGGAGGCCCGCGCCGACGAGCGGATCCTCGCCTCGCTGGTCTCGCTGGCGCACGCGCTGGACCTGACGGTCACCGCCGAGGGCGTGGAGACCGGCGGCCAGGCCGAACGACTGCGGGCGATCGGCTGCGACGCCGGCCAGGGCTGGCACTTCGGCCGTCCCGCTCCCCCCGACCACATCCTCGCCCGCATCCGCTGAACCAGCCAGGTCCGCCACACCCGCGCGCCCGAACCGGGCCGCCACCCGACCCACCCGTCACCACGGCCCGGACCGCCGCGCAGACGCAGACGACAGCTTCGGCCCGGGCCGGCCGCTGCACCGGGCAGGCGAGGCACGTCGGTGTCTCAGCCGGCGAGCAGCGTCGTCAGGCGTTGCGCCTGCGTCTCCCAGCGCCACTCCCGCTCCACCCAGGCGCGGCCGGCCGCGCCGAACTGTCGGGCGAGGTCCCGGTCGGCCAGCAGGGTGGCCACCCGGTCGGCGAGTTCCGCGACGTCGCGACCGTCCACCACGTAGCCGGTCTCGCCCTGGCGCACCGCGTCCGGGGCACCGCCGGAGTTGCCGGCCACCACCGGCAGGCCGGTCGCCGACGCCTCCAGGTAGACGATGCCGAGCCCTTCGACGTCCAATCCCCGGTTGCGGGTACGGCACGGCATCGCGTACACGTCGCCGGCCGCGTAGTGGGCGGGCAGTTCGGCCGAGGGCACCGAGCCGGTGAAGACCACCTCCCGCTCCACTCCGGACTGGCGGGCCAGCCGGGCCAGGGTGGCCCGGTACGGTCCGCCGCCGACCACCAGCAGCGCGGCGTCCGGCACCCGACGGCGGATCAGCGGCATCGCCCGGATCAGCATGTCCTGGCCCTTGCGGGGCACCAGCCGGGACACGCAGACCACCACCGGCCGGTCGGACAGGCCGAGCCGGTGCCGCACCGCGCCGCCGTCGACGGACGGGTGGTAGACGTCGGTGTCCACGCCGGGCGCGAGCCGCCGCAGCTCGGTCAGGCCGTCCAACGCCCGGGCCAGCCGGGTGCGGGTGTACTCCCCCAGGTAGGTGACCACATCGGTGTCCCGGCCGATGCGCCGCAACGCGGCCCGGGCCATCGGCAGCGCCGCCCAGCCGACCTCGTGGCCGTGGGTCAGGGCGACCACCCGCCGGATCCCGGCCCGCCGACGGAGCCCGGCGGCGAGCAGGCCGAGCGGAGCCGCCGCGCCGAACCAGACCGTGTCGCACCCGTACGCCCGGGCCAGCCGGGCGGCCCGGCGCGCCACCACCGGGGTGGGCAGCAGCACCTTGGTGCGCTCACGCACCACCTCGAACGGCTGGTCGGCGTCGAACTTGTCCGCCCCGGTCCAGCGTGACGCGTACACCACCACCGAACCGGCCGGCTGGCGCACCGCGAGGTTGTGCACGAACGACTGGATACCGCCTGGCCGGGGCGGAAAATCATTCGTGACAAGCAACGTGCGGTTCACCGGCCAACCTTTCTGGCGTACGCGCGGGCGGCGGCGATCCGCTCCACGGTGGACGGATGCGACGCCGAGTAGAGGTACTCCCAGCGGGGCGGATCGGGGTCGGAGAGGTTGACCGCGGACAGGCGTCGCTGCATCGACTCGAACGCCGCCGGGTCTCCGGTCAACGCCAGCGCGTGCGCGTCGGCACGGGCCTCGACCCGCCTCGACATCAGCGCCTGCACCGGGGCGAAGACCAGCCCGGCCACCGTGACCAGGGCGAGCAGCAACGGAAACGCGCGGGGTTGGGCCACCGAGTCGACACCGGCCAGGCGCAGCAGCGGCGGCCAGGAGCCGATCAGGTAGAGCGCCACCACGGCGGCAGCCGCACCGAGCGCGCCGGTCAGCGTGCCGACCGGTACGTCCCGGTCCCGGGCGTGGCCCAGCTCGTGCGCCACCACCGCGGTCACCTCGGCCGGCGTGGCCTCACGCAGCAGGTTGTCGTAGACCACCACCCGGCGGGTCGGCCCCAGTCCCGAAACGTACGCGTTGACCGCCCGGGTGCGCCGGGACGCGTCGGCGACGAGCACGTCGCGCACCGGCACTCCGTCCCGTTCGGCAAGTTCCATCAGCTGGCTGCGCAGCGGCGACGGCTCCATCGGGCTGAACCGGTTGAAGACCGGCTCGACGAGCACCGGCAGCACGAAGGAGAGCAGCACCACCAGGGTGGCGGCGCCGGCCGCGCCGAACGCCCACCACCATCGGGGGGCGAGTCGCACGACGGTGTAGAAGCCGAGCAGCGCCACCGCACCGATGACGGCACTTACCGCGTACGACTTGAGCAGGTCCACCGCCCAGCCGCCCCAGCCGTTGGTGGCCAGCCCGTAGCGGGTGAGCACGCTGTGCCGCCACGCCGAGAACGGCAGCGTCACCAGGTCGGCGACCAGCACCACGGCCAGGCCGCCGAGGACCGCCTGCGCGATCCAGTGGTCGCCGAAGGGGCGCCCGGCCACCTCGATCAGGCGGCTGCCCAGCGGGGTCAACCCGAGCGCCAGCGCCACCAGCAGTCCGACGCCGAGCGCCGCCCATCCGCCGGGACGCAACGCGGACCGGAACTGCCGGGCCCGCTCCACCTGCTCGGTCGGCAGGTCACGCAGGGCGGCGAGCTGGTCGGCCCGGGGGGCCGGCGGACGCTGCCACGGGATCAGCACCAGTGCCGCCACGACCAGGGCGACGGCCAATCCGGCCAGGGTCAGCAGCGCCCACCCGCGCGGACTCACCGGGCCACCCCGCTCGACGCCGGCGATCCGCCACCGCAGCGAACGCGAACCGACAGGTCGTCCGCCGTGCGCCTCATACCGCCGCTCCTGTCGCCATGGGCGCCCATCCTATGTCCCGGAGCATGCCCGTCCCCCGCCCGTCGTCCCACCCGCACGGCCGCGCAGGATCGCGGCCCTGCGGTCACGACCGCGACAGCCGGCGCAGCAGCGAGTCGGCCCCCAGCGGGTACGCCCCGTGCCGGCGTACCCCGTCGGCGACCTCACGATCCGAGGAGACCACCACCACGGGACGGCCCGGCGGCTCGGCACGGACCAGCCGGCGGATCAACTCGTCGGCGGTCTCGCCCTTGCGGGAGAACAGCACCCGCACGCCACGCGGGGTGGGTGGCAGACCGTGCACCCGTTCGGCCCCGTCGAAGACGACCGTGACCTCGTCACCGGTCTGCGCGGCGATCCCGCCGAGGCCGGTGACCAGTCGCTTGCGCTGCTGCTCCAGGGACATCTCGCCGAAGCCACGTTTTGTCACGTTGTAGCCGTCGACCACCAGGTGCGCCCGGGGCAGGGCCAGCAGCTGGTCCAACCGGGCCGGGTCGTCGGTGTCCTGGGCGCGGACGGCGGCCGCGGTGGCGGCAGGAGAGTCGGTGAAGGAGTCGGCCACGAAGTCGGCGGGCAGTTTGTCGACCGGGTCCAGGGCCAGCTCCCGCCGCAGCCCGAGGGCGGCCTGGCCGATCGTCTCCAGCAGCAGCCACAGCCGCGCGTCGTCGACCGAGCGGGCCTCCTTGGCGCTGCTGCGGGCCACCCCGGCCGCCGCCTCGGCCTCGGCCAGCCGGGCCCGGGCACGACGCAGTTCGGCGTCCGCGTCGGCGGCGGCGCGTGCCGCCCGGCCCCGCTCGGTGGCCAGCAGCTCGCTCGCCCGGCGCTCCCGGGTCTGGCTCTCCCGCAGCGTACGAGCCAACTGCCGGGCCTCCTCGCGCAGTTGGCCCAGTTCCTCACGCACCCGCGCCAGCTCGTCGCGCAGCTTGTCGGCCTCGACCCGGGCCACCGCCCGGTCATGCTCGGCCCGGGTGGCCCGCTGCTCGGCCTGCCGGACCAGCTCGGCCACGACCGCCGTGTCCGCCTCGGCGCGGACCGCCGCCCCACTGGCGTCGATCAGCTCCCGCCAGCCGCGCGGGCGGGCCAGGTAGGCCAGGGCAGCCACCTCGACCGGGTCGGCGGCGGCGGGGGCGGTGCCGTCGACCACGGCGGCACCCAGGTCACCGACATCGGCCAGGACCCGGGCGGTGACCCGCTGCCGGAACAGCGGATCGGCGGCGAGTTGGGCGGCGATCACCGGGGCACCGAGCCGGGCCCGTCGATTCGGGGCGAACTTGGCGACCCGGCGCAGCGGCACGGGCACTTCGTCGGCGGGCAGACCGGGCAGCACGGCGGCGGTGAGCGAGACGATGCGCTGCCGCACCGGCTCGGGCAGACTCGGCTCCGGCTCCTGCTCCGGCTGCCCCGGGTCCGCCGGCCCGGGGTCCCCCACCGGGTCGATGGGACCGTCACCGGCCGCGGGCACCGCGACGACCTGCTCCTCCTGCGGGAGGTTGTCGTCGTGCGGCTCGGTGAGGGGCATGTGGCAAGTCTCCCACCGCGACCGGGCCCACCGCCCGGTGGTGAGCCGATCTCTCATCCTAGACCGGTGGTGACCGCTGGGGCCGGTGGGGCGCGAGTGTCGGACCGGACCGTTACGGTGCCGCGGATGGCAGCACAGGAGTTCCTGCAACCGGCGCTGGCCGGGCTCGACCCGACCGTCGGCGGTGTCGACCCGGCGCTGCCGCTGTACGCGACGACGTTCGTGGTGGTCGATCTGGAGACGACCGGCGGAGCACCGGACGGCGGCGGCATCACCGAGATCGGCGCGGTCAAGGTGCGCGGTGGCGAGGAGTTGGGCGTGCTGGCCACCCTGGTCAATCCCGGGGTGCCGATCCCACCCTTCATCACCGTGCTGACCGGCATCACCCAGGCGATGCTGCTGCCGGCACCGCCGATCGAGCAGGTGCTGCCGAGTTTCCTGGAGTTCATCTCGGACGCGGTGCTGGTCGCCCACAACGCTCCCTACGACGTCGGCTTCCTGAAGGCGGCCTGCGCGAAGCACGGCTACCGCTGGCCGAACCCACGGGTGCTGGACACCGCGGCGCTGGCCCGGCGGGTGCTGCTGCGCGACGAGGTGCCCAACCGCAAGCTCGGCACCCTCGCCGCGTACTTCCGGGCCGCCACCCAGCCGACCCACCGGGCCCTGGACGACGCCCGGGCGACCGTCGACGTGCTGCACGGACTCATCGGCCGCCTCGGCGGGCACCGGGTCGACACCATCGGCGACGCCATCGAGTTCGCCCGCGCGGTCACCCCGACCCAACGTCGCAAGCGGCACCTGGCCGACGGCCTGCCCCGCTCCCCCGGGGTCTACATCTTCCGGGCCGCCGACGACCGTCCGCTCTACGTCGGCACCTCCCGGGACATCGCCACCCGGGTACGCAGCTACTTCACCGCCGCGGAGAAGCGCGCCCGGATCTCGGAGATGCTGGCCGCCGCCGAACGGGTGGAGGCGGTGGAGTGCGCCCACTCGCTGGAGGCCGAGGTGCGTGAGCTGCGGCTGATCGCGGCGCACGCACCGCCGTACAACCGACGGTCGAAGTACCCGGAGCGGGTGGTCTGGCTCAAGCTGACCGACGGCCCGTACCCCCGGTTGTCGGTGGTCCGGGAGATCTCCCCGGGCGACCGCGCCTACCTGGGCCCGTTCACCTCACGGCGCGCCGCCGAACTGGCCGCCGCCGGCTTCCACGACGCGGTGCCCCTGCGCCAGTGCACCCACCGGTTGTCACTGCGCACCGTCACGCCGGCCTGCGCGCTCGCCGAGCTGGGCCGCTGCCCGGCCCCCTGCGAGCACCGGATCTCCCCCGAGGAGTACGACGCCCGCGCGGTCACGCCGTTCGCCACCGCCACCACCGGCGACCCACAGCCGGTGGTCGACGCCCTGCTCGCCCGGATCGACACGCTCTCGGCCGGCCAGCGTTACGAGGAGGCGGCCACGCTGCGCTCCCGCCTCGCGGCGGTGCTGCGGGCCGCCGTACGCATGCAGCGTCTCGCCGCGTTGAGTGGGCTCGCCGAGGTGGCCGCCGCTCATCCGGCGGCCGGCGGCGGCTGGGAGCTGGCGCTGGTGCGGCACGGCCGGCTCGCCGGCGCCGGTGTGTCTCCGCCCGGGGTCCATCCTCGACCGACGCTGGCCACCATCCGGGCCACCGCCGAGACGGTGCCGCCCGGGCACGGCCCGGTCCCGGCGGCCAGCCCGGAGGAGTCGGAGCGGATCCTGTCCTGGTTGGAGCGACCGGAGACCCGGCTGGTCGAGATGTCCGCCGGTTGGACCTCCCCGGTGGCCGGCGCGGCACGGTTCCGCGACCTGTTGACCAAGGCCGAGAGCGCGGCGTCCCGGCAACTCTGGTCCGAACGCTCATGAGCTACTGTCCGATCGGACTACGTCGACTCACTTACTCTGTTAAGGAAGTGCAGTCCTGCCCGTTTCGAGGGTCTGCTCCCGCTTGCCGGATTCCGGTGGTGGTGGCGCAGCAGGCGTGAGGGGGTGTCCCAGGTGGACGTCAACGCCGGACACGGCGGTGCCCTGGGCGGTGCGCTCCCGACACAGCCCGGCGAGTTGCCGCTGACCAGACGACTCCGATCGCTGCTCACCTGGCCGACCGCCGAGACCGAACCGGTGGGCCAACTGGTCCGCACCCACCGCACCATCCACGCCGGCGCCGATCCGGCGGTGCTGCGCCGCGCGTACACCATCGCGGACAACATGCACCGCGGCCAGTTCCGCAAGAGCGGGGAGCCGTTCATCACCCACCCGCTCGCGGTCGCCCAGATCTGCGCGGAACTCGGCATGGACACCACCACCCTGGTCGCCGCGCTGCTGCACGACACGGTGGAGGACACCCGCTACACGTTGCAGGCTCTCGCGGAGGACTTCGACCACGAGGTCGCCCACCTGGTCGACGGGGTGACCAAGTTCGACAAGGCGTTCTACGGGCAGGCCGCCGAGGCGGAGACCATCCGCAAGATGATCATCGCGGCCGGCAAGGACGTCCGGGTGCTCATCATCAAGCTGGCCGACCGGCTGCACAACATGCGCACCCTGGGCGTCCGTTCGGCCGCGTCCCGCGAACGCATCGCCCGCAAGACCCAGGAGGTGCTCGTACCGCTCTGCGACAGGCTGGGTATCCAGACCCTGAAGCGGGAGCTTGACGACGTGGTGCTGCTGCACCTCGAACCGGACGAGCACGCCCGCATCGCCCGGCACGTGCACGACCGGCCCGGCTGGGACAGCTACCTCGCCGAGGTGGTCACGCAGGCCAAGGGGGCGCTGCGGCGCAGCCGGGTCGACGCGGAGGTCGCCCCGCGACCCCGGCACCTGTACTCGATCTGGAAGGACACCGTCGCCGGTGGCCACACCGCCCCGTTCGACCTGCCCCGCATCACCATCGTGGTGGACGGCCCGGCGACCGACTGTTACGCGGCACTCGGTGCGGTGCACGGTCTCTGGCGGCCGGTGCCGGGCCGGTTCAAGGACTTCATCGCCTCACCGAAGAACAACCTCTACCGGTCCCTGCACACGAGCGTCTGCGGGCCGAAGAACCGTACCGTCGAGGTGCTGATCCGCACGGCGGAGATGCACCGGGCGGCCGAGTACGGAGTGGCCGCCGACTTCCGCTTTCCCCGCTCCGGCGGAGCCACCGCCCGCTCGGGGCAGCTCGACTGGCTGCGTCGGGTGCTGGACTGGGAGCAGGACGCCGCCGATCCGGCACAGTTCCTCCACTCGCTGCGCTGCGACCTGTCCGAGGCCCAGATCCAGGTGGTCGCCGACGGCCGGCAGATCGTGCTGCCGGCCGGCGCCACCCCCGTCGACCTGGCGTACGAACTCGGTACCGAC
Source organism: Micromonospora sp. NPDC049891 (assembly GCF_040660295.1). Lineage (NCBI taxonomy): Bacteria > Bacillati > Actinomycetota > Actinomycetes > Micromonosporales > Micromonosporaceae > Micromonospora > Micromonospora sp. NPDC049891. The sequence continues at coordinate 68,612 of NZ_JBFAML010000014.1, read as the reverse complement.
CGGGGTGACCGGTGCCTGGCGGCACGGGTGAACGGCCGGCTGGTCCCACTCTCCTCCGAGCTTGAGGAGGGTGACGTGGTGGAGATCTTCACCGAGACCGACGAGGAGAGCAGCCTGGACGCCGAGGTGGCGCCGCGCGGGCCGCGTCGGGAGTGGCTCGGCTTCGTCAAGTCACCGCACGCGCAGATGCAGATCAACAGGTGGTTCGCCGCACACAGCGAGCCGGGCATCTCGATCAGCGACAAGGTACGCCTGGGCCGGGCCACCATCGGGCTGGCCCTGCGTCAGCACAACCGAGGGCTGGCCAGCGACCTGCCGCTGCTGCGCCTGTCGGAGGAACTCGGCTACCCGGACCTGGAAACCCTGCTGGTCGCGGTCTTCGACCGGGTCATCGAGCCGGACGCCGTGGTACGCCAACTCATCGACCTGGTCGACCACCGTCAGTGACAGCAGTGCCCCCTCGCCGTGCTCGGCGTGGTCCTCGTGGCGCGAGCAAGCCTCACGGCCACTAACCTGGAACCATGATCCCCCGTACGCGCCGCACCGGGCGCGCCGTCGCGTACCAGGTCTTCTACCGGCTGCCGCTGCCGGTACGACGCCGGCTGGTCCGGATGGCCGTACCCAAGTACATCGTCGGCGCCGTCACCCTGCTGCGGGACAGTGAGGCCGCGGGGGCGGGACGGTTGCTGCTGCTGCGGCAGCCGCCGGGGCGGGGGTGGACGCTGCCGGCCGGGTTGCTGCAACGGGGCGAGAACCCGGCGGTCGGCGCGGCCCGGGAACTGTTCGAGGAGACCGGCGTCCGGCTCTCCCCCACCCGACTCACCCCGGCGGTACCCAACGCCGTCGTGCACGCCAAGGGTTGGGTGGACGTGGTGTTCACCGCCGAGGTGCCGGCGTCGAGCACCGAGCTGACCGTCGACGGCGCGGAGGTCTTCGAGGCCGCCTGGCACCCGCTGGACGACCTGCCGAAGCTGACCTGGCCGACCGCCCGCCTGCTGGCCTACTACGACATCGGTCCGCTGGCCGGGCAGTTCCCCCCGCCGCTGCCCGACACGACGCCATGACCCGGCCCGAGGGTGTCTCGCCGACCGACCCTCGGCCCGCCGCACCCGCCGACGGGATCTGCGCGGTGGTGCTCGCCGCCGGTGAGGGCACCCGGCTGCGCCCGTTGACTGAACGGGTGCCCAAGGCGCTCTGCCCGGTGGGCAACGTGCCACTGCTGGACCGGGCGCTGGCCCGGCTCGCCGGTCTCGGCCTGAACGGCCCGACGGCGGTCGCGGTGAACGCCTGCTACCTGGGCGACCAGGTGGTGGAGCGGGTGGGTACCCGGGCGCACCTCTCGGTGGAACCGGGCAGCCCGCTCGGCACCGCTGGCGGTGTGGGACGGCTACGGGACTGGATCGACGGCCGGGGCGTGCTTGTCGGCAACGCCGACGCCTACCTGTCCGACCCGGCGGCACCACCCGGCCCGGACATCGCGGCGCTGCTGGACGGCTGGGACGGCGACTCGGTACGTCTGCTCGGCCAGCCCGCCGGCGACCCGACGGCACCCGGCACCTTCGACGGGCACGTGTTCACCGGTTTCTCCCTGTTGCCGTGGCGGCTGGTCCGCGACCTGCCCGCCGCCTTCGGCGACCTGGTACGCGCGGTCTGGCGCCCGGCCGAGGCCGCCGGCCGGCTGGACGTGGTGGGCTACCGGGGAACCTTCATCGACACCGGCACCCCGGGCGACTACCTCGCCGCGAACCTGCACGCCGCTGGTGACGGCAGCCTGATCGACCCGGCCGCCACTGTCACCGGCCACTGTCACCGGTCCGTCGTCGGCGCGGGCGCCACCGTCCGGGGGACGGTGAGCCGCAGCGTGGTCTGGCCGAACAGCAGCGTCGGCGACGAGGAGCACCTGCGGGACGTGATCCGGGTCGGTGTCGACCTGACCGTCCCGGCGGCCTGAACCGGGGCCGGGCCTTAGCATGAGCGACGACGTCGACGAACGGAGAGCCCCGTGATCACCGCGATCGTGCTGATCGACTGCGCCACCGACTCGATCCCCGAGGTGGCCGAGGCACTGGCGAACCTGCCGGGGGTGAGCGAGGTCTACTCGGTGGCCGGGCACGTGGACCTGATCGCCATGGTCCGGGTCCGCGAGTTCGACGAGATCGCGCAGATCATCGCCGGCAGCATCTCGAAGGTGCCGGGGGTGCTGAACACCGAGTCGCACATCGCCTTCCGCGCGTACTCCCGGCACGACCTGGAGGAGGCCTTCGCCATCGGGCTGGGCAGCACCGACTGACCAGGTGCGGTGTCCAGGCACCGCACCAACCCGACCGCCGGCGCGGTGCACCGCGGCCGGCACGAGCCGGCCCACCCGGACGGGTGGACCGGCTCGCCTCGTACCGCCGGGTCAGCTCTGCTGCGGCACCGGGGTCTCGGTGACGGTGCCACCCGGAACCGGGGCCTCCTCGGTGAAGGTCTCACCCGGAGTCGGCGTGGTCGCCCCCGGAGCCGGGACGGTGCCACCCGGGCTGGGTGTACCGGTCGGGCTGGTCTCCGGAACCGGGATGCCCAGTTCCTCGGCCAGCATCACCAGGGCGTCGTAGTGCGCCTGCAGGACCGGCAGCGCGGTCTGCGCCAGCTGGACCACCTGCGGCTCGGTACCCTGCGAGATCTCCGTCTGGGTCGCCTGGATGGCCTGGACGTGGCCGGCCAGACCCTGGGTCACCCACAGCCTGTCGAACTCTTCACCACTTGCGTTGTTCAGCTGGTCGAGAGCCGTCTGCTGATCAGTGGTGGGCTCGCTCGGCAGGTCCACGTTGAGCTGTCCGGCCAGTTCCTGCACCGACTGGTCCAGCTCGGTGTGGTCCGTGACGAACTGCTGCCCCAGCTCCTTGACCTGCTGGTTCTGGCCCTTCTCCTGGGCCAGCTCACCCGCGGCGATCTCGTACAGGTTGGTCTGGTGGACCGCCTGCAGGTACTGGGTGTCCTGTTCCGACGGCTGCGCCGCCGCCTGCGCTGCGGCGGCGGGTGCGACACCCACCAGCACCAGCGCGGCCAGCAGGCCGAGGCGTTTGATACCCAACATGCTTCCTCCCCGTTGAGACGTTGGACCGCACGGATACCCGGCTGGCCGGGGTTATTCCTGCGATCCGGCGACGGCGGGAAGCGGCGACGACGTCCGGAAGAGGCGAAACGGGCGTGGCGCCCGCCGGAGGAGTCCGGCGGGCGCCACGTCACGTTGCGGCGGAACTCAGGGGCGGGTCTCCCCGCTGGTGATCTCTTCCCGCTCCGGGCGCGGCTCGACCGGAGGGTGCCCCGGCGAGACCGGCGCCTCGGCCGGCCGCTCGATCGGGTAGAAGAAGCCGCGGATGGCCGGACCGAGGGCACCGAGCCGGTTCATCTTCTTCGGCACCACCCAACCGACGTACTCCAGCTCGCCGTGCCCGTCGCCCGAGCCGAGCGGCTGGTGCACCTCGACGAACCGGCCGTCCGGCAGCCGCCGGATGATGCCGGTCTCCACGCCGTGGGCGAGAACCTCCCGGTCGTGCTGCTGCAGGCCGAGGCAGATCCGGTAGGTGACGTAGTACGCCAGCGGCGGAAGGAGCAGCAGACCGATCCGGCCCGCCCAGGTCATCGCGTTCAGGCTGATGTGGAACTTGTCGGCGATGACGTCGTTCGCACCCGAGAGGGTCAGGATCACGTAGAACGTGATGGCCATGGCACCCAGGCCGGTGCGGAACGGCACGTCGCGGGGACGCTGGAGCAGGTTGTGGCTGCGGTAGTCCTTCAGGTGGCGGGCCTCCATGAAGGGATAGAGCAGGGATATCGCCACCAGGATGCCGGGTAGCACCACTGTCGGCCAGAACAGCGGCGGGATCACGTATCCCTCGCCGATGGGTATCGTGATCTCCCAGTCCGGCATCAACCGCGTCGAACCGTCGAGGAACATGACGTACCAGTCGGGCTGGCTGGCGGCCGAGACCACCCATGCCTCGTACGGGCCGAACAGCCACACCGGGTTGATCTGGAACAGACCGCCCATCAGCGCGATCACGCCGAAGACGACCATGAAGAAGCCGCCCTGCTTGATCGCGTAGCGGGGGAACATCCGCTCGCCGACCACGTTGCCGTTCGTCCGGCCCGGCCCCGGCCACTGGGTGTGCTTCTGCTTGAACACCAGACCCAGGTGCACGGTGATCAACGCGACAAGCAGGCCCGGGATGAGCAGCACGTGGGCGATGAAGAACCGGCTGATGATGATCGTGCCGGGGAACTCGCCGTTGAAGACCGCCGCGGTCACCCAGGAGCCGATCACCGGGATGGACAGCATGATCGCGGAGGCGATCCGCAGGCCGGTGCCGGACAGGCCGTCGTCCGGCAGCGAGTAGCCGGTGAAGCCGGCCAGGAAGCCGACCCAGAACAGCAGCGAACCGATGATCCAGTTGGTCTCCCGCGGCTTGCGGAACGCGCCGGTGAAGAAGACCCGCAGCATGTGCACCACGATCGCGGCCATGAACAGCAGCGCCGCCCAGTGGTGCATCTGACGCATGATCAGACCGCCGCGGACGTCGAAGGAGATGTCCAACGTCGAGGCGTACGCGGCCGACATCGGCGTGCCCCGCAGCGGGGCGTAGCTGCCGTTGTAGATGACCTCGGTCATCGTCGGCTCGAAGAAGAAGGTCAGGAAGACACCGGTCAGCAGCAGGACGATGAACGAGAAGAGCGCGATCTCGCCGAGCAGGAAGGACCAGTGGTCCGGGAAGACCTTGTTGAGCAGTCGGCGCAGCGGAGTCGCCACCTGGAAGCGGTCGTCGACCGCCCGGGCGGTGTTGCCCGGCACCGCTGCTACGTCAAACTTTCGCCGCTTCACGGCCGCTCCCAGAAGTCGGGCCCGACGGGTTCAGTGTAGTCGGACGTAGCCACGAAGTAACCCTCGGCGTCCACCTCGATCGGCAGCTGCGGCAGCCGCCGGCTGGCCGGACCGAAGATGGGCTTGGCGTTGTCGGTGATCAGGAACTGCGACTGGTGGCACGGGCAGAGCAACCGGTTGGTCTGCTGTTCGTACAGGCTCGCCGGGCAGCCGGCGTGCGTGCAGATCTTCGAGTACGCGGCGTAGTTGCCCCACATGTAGCCGCCGTGGCCCTCGCGCTCGTTGTTGCGGCGCGACGCCTCGGCGTCGGCGTCCCGCAGGTGGATCAGCAGGGTGGGCGAGTCGGCGTACTGGTTGCTCACCCCGTGCTCCACACCCGGGAAGACGGTGATCTGACCACCGGCGCTGATGTCGGCCGGCCGGATGGGCCGACCGTCCTCGCGGACCAGCCGGATCTTCTGACCGTCCCGGGGGGCGAACCCGGTGGTCATCATCTGGTTGTCCTTGTGCGGGTCGGAGATCAGCCCGCCGACCAGCGGCGCCGCCGCGACAGCGCCGACCGGCAGCAGACCGGCCAGCAGCGACACACCCAGCAGCGGCCGGCGCTTGACTCCCAGCTCATCGGCCATGTAGGCCATGGTCTCGCCGGTGATCCGCTGGTCCTCGGTGGGCACGGCACCCTCGTGCCGGTCCTGGATCGACACCTCCTTGGGCAGCAGCTTCTTGCCCCAGGTGAGGATGCCGAATCCGACGGCGAGCAGTGCGATGCCGAGGGTCACGCCGAGCAGCGGGGTGTAGAGCTTGTCACCGCCGCGACCCGGCTCGTACTCCCAGGGCCACCAGATGTAGACCGCCAGGAAGGCGGTCGACGCCAGCCCGGTCAGCAGGAAGAAGGCCGCCACGGTGCGGACCATCCGGCGTTCGGCCTTGGTGCCCGCGGCCACCTGCGGCTCGTAATGGACGATCTCGATGTCGTCCCGCCGGGCACCCTCCCGGACGATGTCGAACCGGCTGAGCCGGGGGTCGTTCACGTCGAGCGGCTCTCCGCCCGGCAGGGCCGGCTGCCCGGTCTGGCTGCTCATGGTCCCCCCGCTCACGACTTACCCGCGATCCACAGGCTGGCGAAGACCAGCGCGACGATGCCGACGAAGAAGATCGCCACGCCCTCGGTGGAGGGTCCGTACCGGCCCAGGTTGAAGAAGCCGCCCGGGTCGCCGTCGTCCTTCAGCGTCTGCTGGATGTAGGCGATGATGTCGGCCTTCTGCTCCGGCGTGATCTGGTTGTCGCCGAAGACGGGCATGTTCTGCGGGCCGCTGAGCATCGCCGAGTAGATCTGCCGGTCGGTGGCCGGCGCGAGGCTCGGCGCGTACTTGCCCGAGGAGAGGGCACCGCCGCCGCCACTGAACGCGTGGCACTGCGAGCAGTTGATCCGGTACAGCTCGCCGCCGATCGCGACGTTGCCGTCGGCGTGCAGGTTGTCACCGGCCGGCACGACCGGCCCGCCGCCGAGTTCCTGGACGTACGCGGCCAGCTGGTCGATCTCGTCGCGGGTGAACACCTCGGGCTTGCGCGCCGCCTGGGCCTCCTGCCGGGCCATCGGCATCCGGCCGGTGCTCACCTGGAACTCCACGGAGGCGGCACCGACGCCGACGAGGCTCGGCCCGCGCCCCTCGACCCCCTGCGCGTTGCGACCGTGGCAGGTCACACAGCTCACGTCGAACAGCGCCTTGCCGTCGGCGGCGGCGCTGCTCAGCGGCGGGTTCTCCTGGGCGGCGGCGCCGGGGGCGAGGACGGTGTAGGCGCCGCCGGCCAGCATCAGCGCGGCGACCAGCCGGACCGCAGCACCCAGCCGGCGGCGGCCCCTGCTGGGCGCCCCGGGCCGCCCGCGCAGCCGCGCGAACAGACCGCGTCGGCGGTCGTTGTCAGAAGTCATGACCTGTGTCCTTAACCGGTTGGACCTTGTCTTGCGGGGGTGGAGCAGCGGCAAGGCGTCGGGCGCCGCGCCAAGATCACTGGAGCCAGTAGATCATGGCGTAGAGCGCGATCCACACGACGTCGACGAAGTGCCAGTAGTACGACACCACGATCGCCGCGGTGGCCTGAGCCGGAGTGAACCGGCCCATGGTGGTGCGGATCATGAAGATCACGAAGGCGATCAGACCGCCGGTGACGTGCAGGCCGTGGAAGCCGGTGGTGAGGTAGAACATCGACCCGTAGCCGTCACTGTTGATCTTGACGCCGTGGTGCACCAGCTCGCGGTACTCGTTGAGCTGGCCGAGCACGAAGATCAGGCCCATCACGAAGGTGATCGCGAACCAGCGCCGCAGCGCGTGGACGTCACCCTTCTCGGCGGCGAACACGCCGAGCTGGCAGGTCACCGAGGACAACACCAGGATCACCGTGAAGGTGGTCGCGTACGGGATGTTGAGGACCTCGGTGTGCTCCGCCCACTGCTCCGGCGCCGCCGCGCGGATGGAGAAGTACATCGCGAACAGCGCCGCGAAGAACATGAGTTCGCTGGAGAGCCAGACGATCGTCCCGACGCTGACCATGTTGGGCCGCGTCAGGGAGTGGATCCGGCTCTTGTCAATGGCTGGGGCCGCAGTCACGCGGTCATTATTGCCGTTCACCACGGCCGGCGATCAGCGGGGGGTGAAACCCGGGCCCGGCATGGCCCGATCGGTACCGTCCGGTTCGCCTGACCTAGGCTGATTGGCGTGCTGCACGTCGATCCGATCTCCTTGGCCGCACCGGGCGCGCCGCTGCTCACCGCAGCCGCGACCGGCCAGGCCGCGACCGAGGTGACGACAAGCGCCGGTGCGTTGGCGGCCGAGGCCGCTCCACCGCCGTTCTCCATCACCGCCGTGGTCACCGAGGCCCGGCTGGACAGCTGGCTCGCCGTCGGCCTGGTCCTCGCCGCCGGCCTCTACCTCTACGGGGTGTACCGGCTGCGGCTGCGCGGCGACCGTTGGCCGATCGCCCGGACGATCTTCTTCCTCGGTCCCGGACTCGGCGGCATCGCCTCGGTGACGGTAAGCGGGCTGCACGCGTACGACACCACGCTGCTGTCGGTGCACATGGTGCAGCACATGGTGCTGTCCATGGTCTCGCCGATCTTCCTGGCGCTGGGCGCGCCGGTGACCCTGGCCCTGCGTACGCTGCCGACCGGCCCGCGCAAGCGGCTGCTCGCGGTGGTGCACAGCCGGATCGCCCGGATCTACACCTTCCCGCTTGTGGCGTTCGCCATCTTCGTGGTGAACCCGTTCGCGCTCTACTTCACCGACCTGTACCGCTACACGCTGGAACACGCCTGGGCGCACGAGGTGGTGCACGCGCACTTCATCATGACCGGCTGCGTCTTCTTCTGGCCGCTGCTCGGCCTGGACCCGCTACCGGGACGCTGGCCGTACCCCGGGCGGGCGCTGCTGATGCTGCTGTCGGTGCCGTTCCACACCGTGCTCGGACTGACCATCATGCAGAGCACCACTCTCTTCGGCGGCGACTGGTACCCCTCGCTCGGACTGAGCTGGGCCGACCCGTGGGAGGACCAGGTGCTCGCCGGCGGGATCCTGTGGGCCGGCGGCGAGTTCGTCAGCGTGACGATGCTCGCAGTTCTGGTGGTCCAGTGGATGCGCCAGGCCGAGCGGGAGGCCCGCCGGGTCGACCGCGAGCTGGACCGCCAGGAGGCCCGCCGACGAGCGGCGGAATCCACCGCCTGAGGCGGGTCGGCCACCGGCCCGGGGCGGCGTGTCACGCGCACCACACCGACCGGTACGATCAGCCACGCAGCTACGAAGTGGGAGCCGTTGGAAGCCATGAGTGAGCACAGCGAGCCGATCAAGCTCAGTGCGATGGTGACTCAGGACGGCACGAAGCGAAGCGGAGTGTCGGCATGAGCGACCGTCTGTGCACCGTCCTGCTCTACAGCGACGACCCGCAGGTACGGGACCGGATGCGGCTCGCCGTGGGCACCCGACCCGCGGCCGACCTGCGGATCGAGTTCGTCGAGGCGTCCACCTACGCCGAGTGCATCCGTCTGGTCGACGACTACGAGATCGACCTGATGCTGCTCGACGGTGAGGCCACCCCCGGCGGCGGCATCGGCATCGCCCGGCAGATCAAGGACGACCGTGAGGACGCCCCGCCCACCTGTGTGGTGATCGCCCGCGCCGCGGACCGCTGGCTGGCGTCCTTCGCCGAGGTCGACGCCACCCTGGTACACCCGCTCGACCCGGTCACCACCGCCGCCACCGTGACCGAGCTGCTGCGCGCCAGCGCACCCGCCTGACGTTCCATTCCGGCACCGCCACGGCGCCGGGCGAGCCGGCGCCGGTCCCGTCCCACCCGTAACCGTCTGCTCGGGAGGCCCACCATGGGCGATCGGACCTGGCCGCACCTGCTCACCGCGTTGCTACGCGGCGAGGAACTGTCCGCCGCTGACACCGCCTGGGCGATGGGCGAGATCATGTCCGGGTCGGCCGGGCCGGCTCAGATCGCCGGCTTCGCCGTGGCGCTGAGAGCCAAGGGCGAGACCCCGGCCGAGCTGAGCGGGCTGGTCGAGGCGATGCTCGGCCGGGCCGTCCCGGTCGAGCTGCCCGAGGAGGTACGCGCCGAAGCGCTCGACGTGGTCGGCACCGGCGGCGACCTCGCCCACACGGTCAACATCTCCACCATGACGGCGCTGGTGGTGGCCGGGGCCGGCGTACGCGTGGTCAAGCACGGCAACCGGGCGGCCTCGTCCTCCTGCGGCACCGCCGACCTGCTGGAGTTCCTCGGCATTCCACTGGATCTCGGGCCCGATCAGGTGGCCCGGTGCGTGGCCGAGGCCGGCATCGGCTTCTGCTTCGCCGCCCGGTTCCACCCCGGCATGCGCCACGCCGGTCCGGTCCGTCGGGAGCTGGGGGTGCCGACCGCGTTCAACTTCCTCGGCCCGTTGACAAATCCGGCCCGTCCCCGCGCGGGTGCCGTCGGCTGCTTCGACGCGACGATGGCACCGGTGATGGCGGCCGTCTTCGCGGCCCGGGGCGACTCGGTGCTGGTGATGCGCGGCGAGGACGGGCTGGACGAGTTCACCACCGCCGCCGCGACCCGGTTCTGGATCGCCCAGAACGGCGCCGTCAGGGAGACCGTGGTGGACGCGGTCGACCTCGGCGTACCCCGGGCCACCCTCGCCGACCTGCGCGGCGGCGACGCGTCCCACAACGCCGACGTGGCCCGGCGCCTGCTCGCCGGCGAGCCGGGACCGGTGCGCGACGCCGTCCTGGTCAACGCGGCGGCGGCCCTGGCCACCCAGGGCCCCCTGGACGGCGACCTGACCGACGCGCTCCGCGCCGGCCTGGACCGGGCCGCCGAGTCGATCGATTCCGGGGCAGCCGCCCGCACCCTCGACCGCTGGATCAAGGTCGCCGGCGCCGCCTGACCCGCCGCGACGCGGTTGTCGGAGGAGCGTGGGAAACTACAACCGAGTAGTTCCGGCGATCTCCACCGACCGGCCGCCGAGCGAAAGGAGAGGTCCGTGTCGGAGCGCGAGCTTCACTGCGACACCTGCGGCAGCACCCAGCGGTTCGAGGCGCCGCCCTGTGTCGACGGCCACGGCACCGACTGCCCCGAGCGAGCCTGCACCGGCTGCGGGGCGGCGATCGTCATGTTCATCATCAACGCGCCGCGCCGGTCGACCCGGCACCGTGCGACGGTCCACCATCGCGCCGCCTGACCCGGCCGACCGCTCGACCACCCGACGACGAGAAGGCCCGCCCCGGTCGGGGCGGGCCTTCTCGTGTTCCGATGCTCAGTGCTCGGCGGTACGCCGGGTGCCGCTGTAGTACTCGAACAGCAGGCCACAGGCAGCCAGGATCACTGCCACCGCACCGAGGCCGAGCAGCCAGAACTGCCAGAACACCAGGCCCAGGCCGGCGATCGCGGCGGCCAGTGCCAGCCCGAACGGCCAGTAGCTGCCCGGGCTGAAGAAGCCGATCTCGCCCGCGCCGTCGGCGATCTCGGCGTCCGGCCGGTCCTCCGGGCGCAGATCGATACGGCGGGAGACGAACCAGAAGAAGCCACCGCACATCGCGCAGAGCAGGAACGACAGCAGCAGGGCCACGGTGCCGATCCACTCGACCCGACCGTCCGAGTCGGCCCACGTCCAGCCGCCGTAGAGGAAGGTCGCGAACAGCAGGAACCCGGCGATGATCAGGAAGATACGCCACTCGGTCTTCATGCCGGTTGCCTCAGCTTCCCGTGCCGGCCGGAGCGGTGTCCGGGTTGAAGTTGCTCTCGGTACGCCGGGTCTCGAACGGCGTCGTGGTGGTCGCGTACGGCTCCTCGCCGATGGACGTCAGGGCTTCCTGGGTCGAGGCGCCACCCTGCTTGGCCGCGAGGAAGCGGTCGAAGTTCTCCGGCGAGACGACCCGCAGCTCGAAGTTCATGAAGGCGTGGTAGCTGCCGCACAGCTCAGCACAGCGACCCACGTAGGCCCCCTCGGACTCCAGTGAGGAGACCTCGAAGACGTTACGGATGCTGCCGGGCATGACGTCCCGCTTGAACAGCATCTCCGGCACCCAGAACGAGTGGATGACGTCGCGGCTGGTCTCCTCGAACCGGATGGACCGGTCGGTCGGCAGCACCAGGATCGGGATGACCTCGCTGGTGCCGAGCACCGACGCGGTGGTCTCGGCATCGACGCCCTGGCCGTCGCGGTAGTTGAACTGCCAGTTCCACTTGAAGGCCACGACCTCGACGGTGACGTCGGGGTTGTTGGTGGTCTTCACCACGTCGGTCTGCACCACCGCGGTGTAGTAGAAGAGCACCGAGACGATCAGCACCGGCGCGATGGTGTAGAGGAACTCCATCGGCAGGTTGTAGCGGGTCTGCACCGGCAGCTCGTTGCCACGCTTGCGGTAGCGCACGACGCACCAGAAGATCAGGCCCCAGACGAAGAAGCCGACCGCGAGTGCCGCGACACACGAGGCGATCCACAGGTCGTACATCCGCCGGGCCTCGGGAGTGATGCCGCCCTGCGGCCAACCGAAGCCGCCGAACGCCGCTCCGACGTCACAGCCCGTGAGCAGGACCAGCAGAGCCGCCCCACTGAATCCGAGCCCGGCGAGACGCCCGGCACGACGCCCCCGCCGCCCACCGGCTCGCGAGGCTGCGCTGCGCCGTACGGCCGTCGGCCGTACCTCCGAACTCCTTGCGACCACCTGGTCCTGCCTCCCTAGCGCGCCGCGGTGTCCTCGTTTCGGCCGGCTCCACCGAGCGGAGCCGCCGCACCGGCGGCAAAGGCGTCACCGACGGTCGCAGATTACTCGACCATGACGGGCTGGACCCGGTTGGGGTCGTTGTCCGCACCCGACGGGGGATCTTGTGCCGACCGAGGCGATAGCGTGGGCAGACGTGACTCCCTCCCCCGTCTACCTGGACGCGGCCACCGCCGCGCCGCTGCATCCGGTCGCCCGGCAGGCGCTGCTGGCCGCGCTCGACGACGGCTGGGCCGACCCCGACCGGCTCTACTCGCAGGCCCGGCGCGCCCGCCAGTTGCTCGACGCGGCCCGCGAGGCCACGGCCGAGACCCTCGGCGTACGCCCCGACGAGTTGTCCTTCACCCCCAGCGGCACCAGCGCCGCGCACACCGCCGTGCTCGGTGGCCTGCGCGGACGCCGACGGGCCGGCGGAGTCCTGGTGCACTCGGCGATCGAACACTCGGCCGTGCTGTACGCCGCCGAACAGCACGTCGCCGGGGGCGGCACGGCCGTCGAGGTGCCGGTCGACCGTCTCGGCCGGCTGGACCTCGACGCCTGGTCGAGGGCGGTCGCCGGTGCCCAGGTGGCGTTCGCCGCGCTGATCGCGGCCAGTCACGAGGTGGGCACCCTCCAGCCGGTCGAGGCCGCTGCGGCGGCCTGCGCCCGCGTCGGTGTGCCGCTCCACGTCGACGCCGCGCAGGTGGTGGGCCGGGCACCAGTTCCGCCCGGCTGGTCGGTGTTGACCGCGAGTGCCCGCAAGTGGGGTGGACCGCCCGGCGTCGGGCTGCTCGTGGTCCGCAAGGGCACCCGCTGGGAATCGCCCTGGCCGACCGATGAACGCGAATCGGGGCGTACGCCCGGCACGCTGAACCTGCCGGCGGTGGTCGCGTCGGCGGCGAGCCTGCGCGCGGCGGCGGCCGACGCGGCGGCCCAGGCGGCACGGCTGTCGCCGCTGGTCGACCGGATCCGGGCCCGGGTCGCGGCCGAGGTGCCGGACGTGGAGGTGGTCGGCGATCCCGAGCACCGGTTGCCGCACCTGGTCACCTTCTCCTGCCTGTACGTCGACGGCGAGGCGCTGCTGCACGCGCTGGACCGGCGCGGTTTCGCCGTCTCGTCGGGCTCGTCGTGCACCTCCGCCACCCTGCGCCCGTCGCACGTGCTGGAGGCGATGGGGGTGCTCTCGCACGGCAACGTGCGGGTCTCGCTGCACGCCGGCAGCACCGAGGCCGACGTGGAACGCTTCCTCACCGAGTTGCCCGGAATCGTCGCCGACCTCCGGGACCAGGCGGGGGTGGTGGGGCTGTGACCGTCCCCGACGCCCAGCCGGACGAGGTGCTCGACTGCCTCGGCCAGCGCTGCCCGCTGCCGGTGATCGCCCTGGCCCGCCGGCTGCCGGAGCTGCCGGTGGGCGCGGTGGTCCGGGTGCTCGCCGACGACCCGGCCGCCGCTGTCGACATCCCGGCCTGGTGCCGCATGCGCCAGCAGGAGTTTCTGGGCGGCGCACCCGGATCCGGCTACGACGTGCGCCGAACCCACTAGCTCCCGCTCCCGCGATCTTGCACTTTTTGTCGCCGCGAAAGGGACCAACCACCCCGAATGGGCGCCGAAAGTGCAAGATCGGCGGGAGGAATGGTGGTGCGGGAGGAGGAGTGGGGGTGGGTGGGAGGGGTTATGGGAGGAGGTGGGGGCGGAGTTCGTTGGCGGCCTGGTCGCCGTAGGACTCGGCGAGACGCTTGACGAACACGTCGCGGCGGACCTGGTACTCCTGGGTGCCGACGGTCTCCAGCACCAGTGTGGCGAGCAGGGAGCCGACCTGCGCGGCCCGCTCCAGCCCGAGACCCCAGGACAGCGCGGTGAAGAAGCCGGCGCGGAAGCCGTCACCGACGCCCGTGGGATCGACCGCCTGGGTCTCCCGCGCGATCGGCACGTGGATCGTCTCGATCTCCCGCCCCGCGATCTCCACCCCGTGCTTGCCCAGCGTGGTGACCCGGATCTTCACCCGGTCCAGCAGCTGGTCGTCGGAGAGGCCGGCCTTACTCTGCAGCAGCGACTTCTCGTAGTCGTTGGTCATCAGGTAGTCGGCACCGTCGATCAGCGCCACCACGTCCTCGCCGGGCATCCGGGCGAGCTGCTGGGACGGGTCGGCGGCGAACGGGTAACCACGCTCGCGGCACTCGGCGGAGTGCCGCAGCATCGCCTCCGGGTCGTTGGCGCCGACCAGCACCAGGTCCAGCCCACCGAGGCGCTGGGCGACCGGGTGCAGCTCGATGTTGCGGGCCTCGCTCATCGCCCCCGCGTAGAACGAGGCGATCTGGCACATGTCGGTGTCGGTGGTGCAGACGAAGCGGGCGGTGTGGGCGATCTCGCTGACGTGCACCGAGTCGCAGTCCACCCCGTGCCGCTCCAGCCAGGAGCGGTAGTCGGCGAAGTCGGCACCCACGGCACCGAGCAGCACCGGCTGGAGACCGAGCTGCCCCATGCCGAACGCGATGTTGGCCGCCACCCCGCCCCGGCGCAGCACCAGATCGTCCACCAGGAAGGAGAGCGAGACCTTGTGCAGCTGGTCGGCGATGAGCTGGTCGGCGAACCGGCCCGGGAAGCTCATCAGGTGGTCGGTGGCGATCGAGCCGGTCACGGCGATCTTCATGGCAACCCTCGGGATCGGCGGCAGAGCCCGATCAGCCTACCGGCACCACCATCCCCCGGCGACCACCCCACCACAGACCACCTCCACCGCGAAACCCCACCGTTGATCATGAAGTTGTTGCCATCCGCACCGGCGTGGCGCGACAACAACTTCATGATCAAGCGTGGGGTGCTCGGGGCGGGGAGGCAGAGACGCGGACGGCGGCACGGCCGGTGAGGCCGTGCCGCCGTCCGCGTGAAGACCGGACTCAGCTGAAGGAGTCCCCGCAGGCGCAGGAGTTGCCCGCGTTGGGGTTGTCGATCGTGAAGCCCTGGGCGTCGATCCGGTCGGCGAAGTCGATGGTGGCGCCGGTCAGGTAGGGGGCGCTCATCCGGTCGACGACGACCTCGACACCGTCGTAGTCGGTGACGATGTCACCGTCGAGCGAACGCTCGTCGAAGAAGAGCTGGTACCGCAGGCCGGAGCAGCCGCCCGGCTGCACGGCGACCCGGAGCCGCAGGTCGTCGCGGCCTTCCTGCTCGATCAGGGCCTTGACCTTCTGCGCCGCGACGTCGGTGAGGACGACGGACGTGGGGGCCTTGGCCTCGGTCGACTCGGTCTGCGCTGGCGTGGTCACGTGGAATTCTCCCTGCGGCGCGTCGGTGTGGTCCTCCCCTGGCCAACGTCAGCCGCCGGTCAGCGATTCCCACAGTGGTCCAGTTCTTGATTGTAGGCCGCCGGCGGCGGCCTGACCCGGCGGCGTGACCAGGCACTCGGTGGAAACCCGGGTCAGCGGCTCCACTGCCGGGCCAGCCGGGCGCCGAGCTCCCGCAGCCCCTGGGCCGGACGCTCCAGGGCGGCGGCCAGCCCGCCGCGCTCCTCGCCGCCGAAGTGCTCCACCAGGCTGTACGTGTCGGTCACTCCGACCGACGCCGCCTCCCGCCGCCCGGTGCTGACCTGCCCGGCGAGCACGACGCACGGTACGCCCCGGTCGCGGGCGGCACCGGCCACCCCGGCCACCACCTTGCCGCGCAGCGACTGGTGGTCGAACCTGCCCTCGCCGGTGACCACCAGATCGACCTCGTCGAGCACGGTGTC
This sequence comes from Micromonospora sp. NPDC049891, assembly GCF_040660295.1. NCBI lineage: Bacteria > Bacillati > Actinomycetota > Actinomycetes > Micromonosporales > Micromonosporaceae > Micromonospora > Micromonospora sp. NPDC049891. Next base: position 52,786 of record NZ_JBFAML010000014.1, on the reverse strand, counting down.
CAGCCCGACGGCCCGACTGACCAGGCCGATGCCCGACTCGCACCGCCCACCGAGAGCGAGCAACGCCGCACCGACACCGCCGGCAGCGCCCCCGCCCGGCAGCGCGCCCAGCCCGCTGGGACAGCCGGGCAGGTCCCGCTCCAGCACCTCGGCCCACCGCCCGAGCGCGGCGTCGAGCCGCAGCACGTCGGCCCGGTCGGCGCCCTTCTGCGGACCGAAGACGTTGCTCGCGCCGTGCAGCCCGAGCAGCGGATTGTCGACGTCGGTGGCCGCGATCAGCCTGGCCTCGCGCAACCGGGGCGCCCCGTCGAGCGTCGCCGCCGCGGCCAGCGCCGCGCCGCCGTACGGCAGGGCCGCTCCGCTGTCGTCCAACCCCACCGCGCCCAGGGCGGCGAGCATCCCCGCGCCACCGTCGTTTGTCGCCGAGCCACCGAGACCGACCACCACCGTGCGCGCGCCGGCCTCGACCGCGGCGGCGATCAGCAGTCCCAGGCCGTACGACGTGGTGACCGACGGGTCACGCTGGGCGGGGTCGAGCAGGTGCAGGCCACAGGCCTGAGCGCTCTCCAGCCAGGCGACCGCGCCCGCGTCGGTGAGCAGCATCTCACCGGCGGCCGGGCGACCCAGCGGGTCGGTCGTCGCCACCGGCACCCGCCGGCCGGGCAGCGCCTCGGCGAGCACGTCGAGGAAGCCCGGTCCCCCGTCGGCCAGCGGCCTGACCAGCAGGTCGTCGCCGGGTGCCACCTCCCGCCAGCCGTCGGCCACGGCGGCGGCGACCTGCGGGGCCGGCAGCGTACCGGCGAACTTGTCCGGGCAGAGCAGTACGCGCATGCCTGGCAGTGTGGCAGCCCACACCGGCACGGGCGGCACGACGGTCACGCTGTGGGACCATGGAGGGCGTGACGTCGACCTGGGTTGAGCCCTCCAACACCGCCACTGCGCTGCTGCTCCTCGGCCGCGGCAGCGACCCCGCCACCGAACGTGGCGTGGAGTGTCCGGGTGACCTGCCGGCACCGAGCGACCCCGACCTGGTGGCCCGTGCCACGGCGGCCAAGGCCGCACTCGGCGACCGGGTCTTCGTGCTGGGTCACCACTACCAGCGCGACGAGGTGATCCAGTTCGCCGACGTGACCGGCGACTCGTTCAAGCTGGCCCGTGAGGCCGCCGCCCGCCCGCAGGCCGAGTACATCGTCTTCTGCGGCGTGCACTTCATGGCTGAGAGCGCGGACATCCTCACCTCCGCCGCCCAGCAGGTGGTCCTGCCCGACCTGGCCGCCGGCTGCTCGATGGCGGACATGGCCGCGCTGCCGCAGGTCGAGAACGCCTGGGACGTGCTCACCGAGCTGGGTCTCGCGGAGCAGACCCTCCCGGTCACGTACATGAACTCCTCGGCGGACATCAAGGGCTTCGTCGGGCGCAACGGCGGTGTGGTCTGCACCTCGTCGAACGCGAAACGGGCCCTGGAGTGGGCGTACCAGCAGGGCGAGAAGGTGCTCTTCCTGCCCGATCAGCACCTGGGCCGCAACACCGCCGTGCTGGAGATGGGCTTCTCCCTGGACGACTGCGTCCTCTACGACCCGCACAAGCCGAACGGTGGGCTCAGCGCGGAGCAGCTGCGCGACGCGAAGATGATCCTCTGGCGCGGGCACTGCTCGGTGCACGGCCGCTTCACCCTCGAGAGCGTCAACGACGTTCGGGAGCGGGTGCCGGGCGTGAACGTACTGGTGCACCCGGAGTGCCGGCACGAAGTGGTGCAGGCCGCCGACCAGGTCGGGTCGACGGAGTACATCATCAGGACGATCGAGGCCGCTCCGGCCGGCACCGCGTGGGCCGTCGGCACCGAGCTGAACCTGGTGCGCCGGCTCGCGCTGGCCCACCCGGACAAGCAGATCATGTTCCTGGACCGGGCGGTCTGCTACTGCTCGACGATGAACCGGATCGATCTGCCGCACCTGGTCTGGGCGCTGGAGGAGCTGGTCGCCGGGCGGGTGGTCAACCAGATCACGGTCGACCCCGACACCGCGCACCACGCCCGGGTGGCCCTGGACCAGATGCTCGCGCTGTCCGGAGCCTGATCTCGACCGGGCGTCACCCTCTGTCACGCCCGCTGTACGCGAAAGTGCCGGATCACCGATAAATGCCCTCCGAGGCGGTGTGACCGGATCCATTCTCATCACGGAGGGCTATGCTGCCGGGCGACGACACACGCGGCGCGGGCGTTTGGGCGCGACCGCTCCCCGGGTAGCGAACCGGTGGTGTCCATCCATCGAAACGGCAGCACGCACGCGCTGGAGGTTGCGTTGACCGACGACGTCCTGGTCGTACACGGAGGCACGCCGCTGCAAGGGCGGATCCGCGTGCGCGGCGCGAAGAACCTGGTTTCCAAGGCGATGGTCGCCGCACTGCTGGGCGACAGCCCGAGCCGGCTGTTCGACGTACCGAAGATCCGCGATGTCGAGGTGGTCCGGGGCCTGCTCGGGCTGCACGGCGTCAAGGTCACCGACGGCGACGAGGACGGCGAGCTGGTCTTCGACCCGGCGAACGTGGAGAGCGCCAGCACCGACCAGATCAACGTGCACGCCGGCTCCAGCCGGATCCCGATCCTGTTCTGCGGGCCGCTGCTGCACCGCCTCGGGCACGCCTTCATTCCGGACCTCGGTGGCTGCCACATCGGGCCCCGACCGATCGACTTCCACCTGCAGGCGCTGCGGGAGTTCGGCGCGACCGTCGAGAAGACCCCCGAAGGCCTGCACCTGTCCGCGCCGAACGGACTGCACGGCACCAAGTTCGCGCTGCCCTACCCGAGCGTGGGCGCCACCGAGCAGGTGCTGCTGACCGCGGTGATGGCCGAGGGCGTCACCGAGCTGCGCAACGCGGCCGTGGAGCCGGAGATCATCGACCTGATCTGTGTCCTGCAGAAGATGGGCGCGATCATCAAGGTGCACACCGACCGGGTGATCGAGATCCAGGGCGTACCGAGACTGCACGGCTACACCCACCGGCCGATCCCGGACCGGATCGAGGCGGCGAGCTGGGCCGCGGCGGCGCTGGCCACCCGTGGCCACGTCGAGGTGCTCGGTGCCGAGCAGGCCGACATGATGACCTTCCTGAACGTCTTCCGTTCGGTCGGCGGCGAGTACGAGGTGACCGACACCCGTCCGCCTCGGCCGGGACAGCCGGGTCAGGAGGGTGGCATCCGCTTCTGGCACCCCGGCGGCGAACTCCAGGCCACCGCGCTGGAGACCGACGTGCACCCGGGCTTCATGACCGACTGGCAGCAGCCGCTGGTGGTGGCGCTGACCCAGGCCCGCGGCCTGTCCATCGTCCACGAGACGGTCTACGAGCAGCGGCTCGGCTACACCGAGGCGTTGAACTCGATGGGCGCGAACATCCAGGTCTACCGGGACTGCCTGGGTGGCACCCCGTGCCGCTTCGGCCGGCGCAACTTCAAGCACTCCGCGGTGATCGCCGGTCCGAGCAAGCTGCACGCCGCCGACCTGGTCATTCCCGACCTGCGGGCGGGCTTCAGCCACCTGATCGCCGCGCTGGCGGCCGAGGGCACCTCCCGGGTCTACGGCGTGGACCTGATCAATCGGGGTTACGAGGACTTCGAGGCCAAGCTCGCCGATCTGGGCGCGCAGGTGGAACGGCCGTAGTCAGCCGGCGACGTCGGCCCGACGCCGCCCGCCGCGCGTTCGCTGCACCGCGATGTGCACCGGGCGCGCGGCGTTGGCTACCCTTGCCGCGTGCCGTCGCTGTTTCGCCGCAAGTCCGCCGACCTCGCCGATCCCGCCACCGAGCCACTGACTCCGGTGGAGGAGGAGGCGGCTGAGGCGGCCCGGTCCCGTGCCTACACGCCCGCCAAGGGACGGGAGACGCCGAAGCGACCCGTCACCGGTCGCCGACCCGCCGGGGCCACGAAGCCGCTGAGCAAGGACGAGGCGAAGGCGGTGCGTCGGCAACGACGCGCCGAGGCGGCGGCGGAGTTCCGACGTGAGGGCGGCCCCCGCGACCGGGGCCCCGAGCGGCTGCTGGCCCGCAACGTGGTCGACTCCCGGCGTACCGTCGGCACCTGGTTCTTCGGTGGTGCCCTGGTGGTGCTGATCGGCTCGAACCAGGCGATGCCGCCGGTGATCCGGTTGGCCTCCAACCTGCTCTGGGGTGCGCTGGCCCTGGGCGTGGTGGTCGACTCGGTGCTCATCTCGCGCCGGATCAAGAAGCTGGTCCGCGAGCGGTTCCCGAAGTCCACCCAGCGGATGGGTTCGCTGTACGTCTACGCGATCATGCGGTCGATCACCTTCCGCAAGCTGCGTACGCCGGAGCCGCGGGTCGCCATCGGCGACCAGGTCTGACCGCGACCCACCGCACGCCGAGCACGTCTGTCGTCCGCGCACCGGGCACCGTCGCGGTGCTGGTGCCGGAGCTGGTCGCCGGCACCCGGGCACCGGCGACGAGCAACTGACGGTGGGTGCAGCATCGTCGGAAGTCCGATACCGGCATAGGGATAAATGTCCGGATCAATAGGATAACGTTTGGGTCGACGAGGGTGCCGCAGTGGCGGTGACCGAGCCCGCGCCGCTACCCTCCATGCGCAGCCATTCGGTGCCCGGACGAGCGATTTTGCCGGCCTCCGGGGTGCCCAGCGCGACCATTTCCGACGAGGTGACATCGCCGTGAGCGAGCGGACGCGAGCCGACCACCGGGGCGCGACCGTGAGCGAGCGGGCGCCGGCCCTGGGCTCCGGCACGGGCCGGACCGGAAGGTCCGATCGTCACGGTTGCGCAGGTCAGGCTCCAGCGCACCGCGTCGCGGCCAGGGCCGCGTCCCGGCGACGTCCCCGCCGCAGCGACAGGTCCTGCGGATGAGTCGCGGCTACGCCGACCGGTGGCACGATCCCGCCGAGCCATCCTGGGTCGTCGAGCCGACGAGCGAATGGCAGCCGCAGTTCCCTGGCCAGCGTTATCCAGGTGACATCGGAGTCGAGCACCAGCCTCCTGCCGCACGAGGTCGAGCGAGCGCCGTCGGACGTGCCGAGGTGCCGCCGCTCGCACCGACCCGGCCCGACGGCACGTACGTCGGCCGGTCCTGGGACGAGGAACCGGACGGCTTGCCGGGGCGGCACGAGATCCTCGACCGTCGACCCGCCGGCGGCTCGAACGGTTCGCGACCGTACGACCGGTCGATGCCGCCCGGCTCCCGGCCGGAGCAGTCGCGGCCCGAGGGACGGCGCTCGTCGTACGGTGAGCCGGCCCGGGGCCGCGACGGGGTCGTCTGGTCGGATTTCGGACCGCAGGCCTCCGGTACGGGCGCGCCGTCGCGCCGCGACCAGCGCGACCCGGACCGGTACGTCGAGCGCCGCGAGCAGCACGACCTCGACCGGTATCCCGACCGTCGCGACCCGGCCCGCTCCCGCGACCAGCGTGACCCCGACCGGTACGCGCGCCGTGACCCGGAGCGGTACCCCCGGCGGGAACCCGAACGGCGTGACCCGGACCGCCGCGACAACCGGTATCCGCGACCCGAACCCGAGCGACGGAGCCAGCGGGAACCCGACCGGTACGCGGATCGGCCGCGCCACTCCGAGCCGACCGGGCGCGACGAGTACCGGCGTGGCGCACCGGTGTCCCCGGCCGCCCGCCCGGAACCCGGCTGGGTAGCGGAGGCGGACGAGGAGACACGTCGGCCCGCCGCCGCACACCGCCCGGTCGAGGGCGCCGACCGCCGGACGGCTGAGGACGCCGCCCAGCGCCCTCGCTACCAGTGGAGTCACCACCCCGGGCAGCCGAACCGCACCGACGGTCCGGTGGTGGACGGCTACCGCAGCGACTTCGTCGGTGGTGGCGACCCGGACGCCGCGCCGTACCCGGACGGATTCGTCGACGAGGAACCGGCCCGTCCCGCCTCCGACGAATGGGACCGCCCGGACCGGGCCCGCCGACGGGGTCGCCAGGAGCCGCCGACACCGGACCGGCAGGCGTACGACGCTCCGTCGCGCGGCGACCTGCCCTGGCCCGCGCCCGGACCGCTGCGGCCGAGCACTGGACGGGACCATCGCGAGTACCAGCGGCCGGTCCCGCCGGAGCAGGATGCCGACCGGCGACCGAGCGGTGTACCTGACGGTCCCGGCCCGCAGCGGTTCGACGACCGGCCGGCCGCTGCGCTGCCCGACCCCGAGCGGCCCGCCTCCGCGGCACCCGATCAGGACCCGCGCCGCCGTCATCTCTCGGTGGTGCCGGACCACCCGGTCTCCCCCGCTCCGGAGCAGGACCGTCCGGTATCCCCCGCGGCCGGGCGGGCCCGACCGGTCTCCCCCGCCCCGCAGCACCACCAGCCGGAGGTCGGTCACCCGCAACGGGCTCGCCCCGCCGCCGTTGCCGGGGACCGGAGCGACACCCGCCAACCGGGCCAGGACCGTGGTCCGACCGGGCGCCCCGACCGGAACCGGACCGACCTCCCCGGCCAGGACCGGGACCGGCCCGCCGCCGCCTCCGGTGCCGATCGGGCACCGGCCGGGGACTCGGTCCGACCGGCACCCCTGCACCAGCACGAGGTGCGTCCCGCGCCGTTGCACGAGCACCAGGTCCGACCGGCTCCGCTGCACGACCAGCCGGTCGTCGCCTCGCCACCACCGACGCCGGCGCCCTCGGTCGCCGCTGCACCTCCCGTCGCCCCTTCCCCTGTCCGGCCGGTCTCCGCACCACCCACCCGACCGCCGGTCTCCGCACCACCGGCCCACCGACCGGTCTCCGCACCACCCACCCGACCGCCGGTCTCCGCACCACCGGCTCACCGACCGGTCTCCGCACCACCCACCCGACCGCCGGTTCCCGCACCACCGGCTCAGCCGCCCGTCCCCGCGCCGGCCGACCGGCCGGTCTCCGCGCCACCCACCCATCGGCCGGTCTCCGCACCACCCAGCCGGCCACCCGTTCCCGCACCGCCGGGGCGGACGTCCGAGCCGGCCGGTACCGACCAGGCACCGCTCGGCCCGCCACCGGCGGCACGACCCGATCGGACCGACGGCGCACCGGGGATGCCGACCACACCGGCGGCCCGCCAGCCCACCCGGTACATCCCCCCAGCGCCCGAGCCGTCCACGCCCGCGCCCGCGCCCGCCCGTCCAGCGTCCGACGGCCCGCAGAGCTGGTTCGGGCCGGCCGCCGAGCCGCCCGCCGCGGCGCAGGCCGGGCCCGGTGCCACGCAACCACGGGAGCAGCTCACACCCCCCGCCTCGGGGTCGCTAGCCGAACCGGCACCGCCCGCCTTCTCCACACCACCGAACGTCGCGCCGCTCGGCGCCGTCGACGTTCCCGCCTCACCGGTCTCGGCGGTCCCCACCTCGGCACCGCCGCTGCCCGAACGGCCGGTCGGGCCACCGCCGGCAGCACCGACCTCGGCGGCCCCGGTCTCCGCGCCGCCGTTCCCGGTGCCTCCGGTTTCCGCGCCGCCGGCGTACGGAGCGCCGGTGCCCGTACCGCCCGGTGAGCCCGACCTCGGCGCACCGGTCTCCGCCGTGCCGGCGTCCGCACCGCCGGTCTCCGCACCGCCGGCTGACACCGCGTCATCCGGCGACCTGGCCCAGGCCGCCGACCACACCACCGGGTCCGGCGTCGGCGAGCGTCCCGGCAGCACCGGGTTCGGTGACGTCGACGACGAAATGCCGCCCGCTGACGGCACCGACCCGGTCGACGACGTGCTCGCCACATCGTCCGTGTCCGGCCCGCCGGCCGATGACGAGCAGGACACCGAGGACGCGGACGACGGCGAGCCCGTACCCGAATCGCCGCCCGATCCCGAACAGGTGTTGGCGGGTTTCCGCTGGCGTCTCGACCCGGTGACCCTGCGGGAGCTGGTGGACGATCCGGAGGAACTGCGGGAGGTCCGGGAGCGGCTCACCGAGAAACTCGCCACAGCCCTGGACAACCGGTCCCGGGCCCGGCTGCTCAGCCTGCGCGCGGTGGCTTCGCGGGTCCTCGACGATCTGGACGACGCGCTGGCCGACGGTCGGATGGCGCTGACCTACGCCGAGGCGACCGGCGAACTGCGCCGAGCCGCGCTCGCCCAGGCCCGGTTGGCCCACGTACTGCGCTGGCGCGGCGAGTTCGCCGAGGCCGACCGGCTGTTCGCGGAGGCCAACTCGATCGAACTGCCCGACCGGCTACGCGCCGCACTGCACGAACACTCCGCCCGCTGCTGCTACGACCAGGGCCGGCTGATCGAGGCCTGCCATCACTTCGAGCGGGCTCTCGACCTGCGTGGCGAGCAGGACGCCGAGTTGCTGGCCCGGGTCCGGATCGGCCTCGACGCGGTCGCCGCCCGGGCCGAGGAGAGCAGCTTCGGGCCGTACCCACGCAGTTGGGACGAGGTCCTGGAGCGGGACCGGGCTCCGGTGCCGGCGCGCGACGGCGGCCAGGGCCTGTGGGGCTACGCGGACGCCGAGGGCGACATGGTGGTGCCCGCCCGGTACGCCGAGGCACAGCCGTTCCGGGACGGCCTGGCCTGGGTACGCGGACCGCAGACCGACAGGTGGTCGTTGATCAACCTGGCCGGCGAGACGGTGCTCGGGCCGACCTACCTGGCGGCTCGGCCGTTCTCCGACGGCCTGGCCTGGGTGGTGCGGGACGAGAGCGGTTGGCACGCCGTCGACACCACCGGAGAGGTGGCGGTGCCGCCGGGTTTCGCCGACGTCCGGCCCTTCCGCAAGGGCGTCGCGGTGGTACGTCGGGAGGGCTGGGGTGCCGTCGATCGCACCGGCCGGATCGTGGTGCCGACCCGCTACCACGGCTTCCACACCACCCTGGCCGACGGCCACTACGTCGACGGTTTCACCGAAGAGGGACTGGCCGTGGTGGACCTGGCCGGCCGCAAGGGCGTGGTGGACCGCAGTGGACAGGTGATCGTCGCGCCCGCCCACCCGGCGTTGTTGATCCACCCGGTCGCCTTCCTGGCCACCAACAGCGCCGGGAACTGGGGTGCGCTGGACCGGCGCGGCGAGTCGTTGATCGACCCGATGTTCCACCACCCGAGCGCGGTCGTCGCCGAGATCGACGGGCTGCTCGCCGACGCCAACCCGGTGCTCTGAGGCCGGCGGCCGGACCCGCCTGTTACCGCACCACCACCGGTGTCGGCCGTACCGGGACGACTCAGGCCGGCGCTACCGAACGGGACGAGGCGCGGTCCGGGCCTGGCCGGTCTTGGGTCCCACCCGGCACGGGTGGCGAGGTGCGCTGCCGGGGCCCGCTGCGCGTTGACGACGTGCGCTGCCGGGGCCGGGTGCGCGCTGGTGGCCGGAGCGGCCGGGGCCGGGCTCTGGTTGGTGGCCCGGGGCGGTGCCACGGTTTCGTCGCCGGTCGTGACCTGCCCGGTCGGGCGGCGAGCCGCCCCGACGGGCATCGACGGTGGTCACGACACCGGCCGGGGAGCCGGTTGGGGAGCCGGACCGGTCGGCTGATGACCGGGCGGCGGTCCCAGCAGTTCGATCCCGTGCCGCGCGGAGGCGTGCCCGAGCGCGGCCGGATCGACAGGTGCCGGGTCCGGCAGCCGGCGTTCGGTCGCCGGCACCCCGACTTCGGCGACGTACTCCTCGAATCCGGCGGGGGTGGTCAGTTGCAGCACCCGCAGCGGTTCGTCCGGACCGACCACGAAGGTGTGTGGCAGACCCGCCGGGAGCAGCACGAAGTCGCCTGGTCCGGCGGTCAGCTCCGCGTCGTCGCAGTAGAACGTGGCGGTGCCGGAGAGCAGGTAGAACATCTCGTCCTCCACCTGGTGCCGGTGCAACGGCGGGGCGAAGCCGGGCGGGTTGACGAACTCGACAGCTGTCAGCCGCCCGCCGGTCTGCGCACCTGTCGCCTTCACGGTGACCAGGTTGCCCAGGAACCAGTGCGCTTCTCCCTCGTCAGGCCGCAGTACGAACGGATGGACGGACATGGTGCCTCCCAGGATCGGCAACTTCGGTGGACAACCAGCTATTCGATAGCCTTAGAGCTATTCGATAGCTAGGAGTCTAGTGAATACATTGCTAGTATGACGACGCCATGGGTGAAGTCAAGGACGGAAAACCGACCAGGCCGTACCGGTCCCGGGTCCGCGAGGAGAACGCCCGCCGCACCCGGCAGGCCGTGGTCGCGGCCGCGACCGACCTCTTCGTCGCGCGGGGTTACACCGGCACGTCGCTGGCTGATGTGGCAGCCGCTGCCGGAGTGGCCAGACCCACCGTGTTCGCCACGTTCGGCTCCAAGGCGGCACTGCTGCGCCAGGTCCTCGACGAGGCGCTCGCTGGCGACGACGAGCCGGTGCCGGTGGCGCAACGTCCCTGGTACCGGCCGGTCTGGGAGGCCACCACCTCGGGCGAGGTGCTCGACGCGTACGCCGGGGTCTGCACCCTGATCGGCGCCCGGACCGCTCGGGTGTTCGAGACCGTGCGGCGCGCCGCCGACGGCAGCCCGGAGGTGGCCGAGGTCTGGCAGACGCTGCTGCGCAACCGACGGCTCGGCGCCACGATGGTGGTCGAGCGGGTACGAGCTCTGAACGGGCCGCTGCGCCACGGCTCCGATGTCGAGGCCGCCATCGACGAGGTGTGGTTCTACAACGACCCGGCGCACTACGGCGCACTGGTGCTGGAGCGCGGCTGGGACGAGGCGACCTTCCGGCACTGGCTCGGTCGCACCCTGCGCCACGCACTGCTGTCGGACCTCGACTGATCACCGCCGCCAACCGGTTCACCAGGGCGGGCTAGGGTCGACCTATGGAATTCCGACACCTGGGCCGCTCCGGCCTCATGGTCAGTGAGATCTCGTACGGCAACTGGATCACCCACGGTTCACAGGTCGAGGAGGAAGCGGCGTTCGCCTGTGTACGAGCCGCCCTCGACGCCGGCATCACCACCTTCGACACCGCCGACGTGTACGCCGGCACCCGCGCCGAGGACGTCCTCGGCCGGGCGCTCCAGCAGGAGCGGCGCGAGGGTCTGGAGATCTTCACCAAGGTGTACTGGCCCACCGGGCCGGGCCGCAACGACCGGGGCCTGTCCCGCAAGCACATCATGGAGTCGATCAACGGATCGCTGCGCCGGCTGCGTACCGACTACGTGGACCTCTACCAGGCTCACCGGTACGACTACAGCACGCCGCTGGAGGAGACGATGGAGGCCTTCGCCGACGTCGTGCACTCCGGCAAGGCGCACTACATCGGCGTCTCCGAGTGGAAGGCGTCGCAGATCCGCGAGGCGCACGGCCTCGCCCGGGAACTGCGCATCCCGCTGGTGTCCAGCCAGCCGCAGTACTCGATGCTCTGGCGGGTCATCGAGGCCGAGGTCATCCCCACCAGCGAGGAGCTGGGCCTCGGGCAGATCGTCTGGTCGCCGATGGCCCAGGGTGTGCTCTCCGGCAAGTACCTGCCCGGCCAGCCGCCGCCGTCGGGTTCCCGGGCCACCGACGAGAAGTCCGGCGCGGGCTTCATCGCCAAGTGGCTTACCGACGACGTGCTGACCCGGGTGCAGCAGCTCAAGCCGCTGGCCGACCAGGCCGGGCTGAGCATGGCCCAGCTGGCCATCGCCTGGGTGCTGCAGAACCCCAACGTGTCCTCGGCCATCATCGGGGCGTCGCGCCCCGAGCAGGTGCACGACAACGTCAAGGCGGCCGGCGTGAAGCTCGACGCCGGCCTGCTCAAGGCGATCGACGAGATCGTCGAGCCGGTGACCGAGCGGGACCCCGCGCGTACCGAGTCGCCGGCCGAGCGGCCCTGAGCCCGCCCCGCCCGGCCGGTGTACCGCACACCGGCCGGGCGGACGGGGCACCGGCCACGGTCAGTCCCGCCAGAACCGGATCAGGTCCAGGCCTGTCGCGTACAGCCACGGCGGCAGGCCGAGCAGGTCGCCGATGGCGAAGACGGCGGTGAAGAACCAGCCGCCGATGGTCGGGTTCCACAGCAACGCGAAGAGCAGGATGAACCCGTACGGCGCGAACAGGTCGTACATCCGGCGGTACTGGGCGTTCAGCCACGGCTGGATCATGTTTCCGCCGTCCAGCCCGGGCACCGGCAGCAGGTTGAGCAGGCTTGCGGTGATCTGGAGGAAGGCCAGCAGGGCCACCGCCGCCCAGAACTCCACCGGCCCACCACCGCCGACACCGAGCCGCAGCACCACCACCAGCACGAGTGCGAACAGCACGTTCGTGGCGGGTCCGGCGAGGCTGACCAGGGTGTGCCGCAGCCGACCGGGAATGACGTGCCGGTCCACCCAGACGGCCCCGCCCGGCAGGCCGATGCCGCCGAGCAGTACCACCGCCACCGGCAGTGCGATGGACAGCAGCGGGTGGCTGTACTTCAACGGGTTCAGCGTCAGGTAGCCGCGGTGGGCCACCCCCCGGTCGCCGCTGCGGTACGCCACCACGGCGTGGGCGTACTCGTGCAGGCACAGCGAGACCAGCCAGCCGGAGACGACGAATCCGAACACGGTGAGCCGGACGTTGCCGACTCCGTGCCAGGTCAACACGGCGCTGGTCACCAGCAGGGCGACAAGTGCCAGGAAGACCGGGCTGGGCCGGAAGGCCGCCCGGGGCACCCCGAGCACCAGCGGCTCGGAGTCCCTGGGTGTCATCACTCCGCCGCGGGCAGCAGGCTCATCCGGTACTCCACCCGATCGTCTTCGAGGAGCGCGACCGAGGTGACGCCGGACGCCGCGAGTTCCCGCCAGGTCTGACCGATCCAGGACTCGGCATCCGCCTGGCTGCCGAACGACTCGGCCGGCCCGTCGACCGACTCGCCGTTCGCGCCCTCGTACCGCCAGCTCCACGCCATGTGCGCGTCTCCCCTCGCCGCTGATGCCCCCATGGGACGGACCTTGCCAGCGTAGTCGTACCGCACGGCCGACGACCGGGCCACGGGCGTCGATCGACGGCCGGTACCGTGGCCCGGTGCTGACTCAAGGGGGCGTGCTCAGCGGGCGGTACCGGCTGGGCGAGCGGGTGGCGACCGGTGGGATGGGCGCGGTCTGGCGGGCGGCGGACCTGCTGCTGGGCCGCGAGGTGGCGGTGAAGGTGCTGTTGCCGGCGTTGACCGCCGAGCCCGAGTTCACCACCCGCTTCCGGGCCGAGGCACGGATGCTCGCCGCGCTGCGGCACCCCGGGGTGGTCGCGGTGCACGACGTCGGCCAGGCCACGCTCGCCGACGGCGGCCAGGTGGACTACCTGGTGATGGAGTACGTCGAGGGCGAGCCGTTGAGCGCCCGGTTGCGCCGGCTGGGCCGGCTGGACCCGGCCACCACCATGTCCGTCGTGGCCCAGACCGCCGAGGCGCTGCACGCCGCCCACCTCGCCGGCATCGTGCACCGGGACGTGAAACCGGGCAACCTCCTGGTCAAGGCGGACGGCCAGGTGGTGCTTGTGGACTTCGGCATCGCCCGCTCCGGCGCCACGGCCGGGATCACCGCCGCCCACACGGTGCTCGGCACCGCCTCGTTCATGTCCCCCGAGCAGGCCGGCGGCCAGCCGATCTCCGGGCTGAGCGACATCTACGCGCTCGGCGCCGTGGCGTACCTCTGCCTCGCCGGCCGACCTCCGTTCGTCGGGGACAACCCGCTCGACGTGGCCCTGCGGCGGCTGCGGGAGGAGCCGCCCCCGCTCCCGCCGGATGTTCCCCCGCCGGTGGCCGCACTGGTGTTCAGAGCCATGGCCAGGCAGCCCGGCGACCGGCACGCCAGCGCGGCGGACCTGGCCGCCGCTGCCCGCGCCACCGCGCCGGAGCACGCCCCACACCCCGGGCCGAGCGGCATCGCGGTGCCGCCGCCGGCTGCGCATCCGGGGCCGGGTGGCCTGGCCGTGCCCGCGCCGGTCGGGGCCGGATCCGGTACCGGGGCGGTCACCGTGGCGAGCGCCCCGACGCGTCCGGGCGGTGGCCGGCGGTTCGGGGCTCCGGCTGTGGTGACCGCGGTGGCCGGTGTCGTGATCGTCGCCGCGGCGGGGGTGGCGCTCGCGGTGGTGTCGCAGCCGGACGCCGAAGGCGCCGACCCTCCGGTGGCCGCGTCCACACCGGGCGCGGCGGGACTGGCCACCGCCGGGGCGACGGGCGCGCAGGGCACGGGTGAGCGGTCGGCGAGCCGGTCACCGACAGCCTCCGTACCGGCGACGAAGGGCACCTCGTCGCCGTCACCGGGACGCGACGACGCCGGGGCGGTCACCCCGCAGCCGACCCGTTCCGCTTCGCCTTCGCCCCGGCCGAGCGCCACACCCGGCAGCGGCGATCAGGCGAACCCCTACACCGCCACCCAGGCGTGCGGCAGCGGCTACCGGGTGATCAACTCGGCGCCGTTGACCGCCGACGGTCGCCGGCAGGCCACCGTCCACCTGCTCTACCACGCGGGCACCGGCTCGAACTGCGTGGTGACGCTGAAGGAGAGCTCGGTCGGCGCGCAGACGGCGGTCTCGGCCTTCCTGGAGGTACGCGGACGCGGCCGGTCCACCGACGACGGCTCGTTCCGCTACTACGCCGGCCCGGTGCGGGCCGAGGCGGCCGGGACCTGCGTCAAGTGGGGCGGATCCGCCGGTGGCGCCAGCTACAGCAGTCCCTTCGAGCACTGCGACTGAGCCTGCCGTGGCCGGGTATGTGTTTCGGGAACCCGACGCACAGGAGGCGACAATGACGACACCGATCCCGCAGATGGACACGACGGAACTGCGCGACATCGCGGTACGCGGCGGTATCGAAGGGGCTCGGGAGATGGACCGGGAGGAACTGATCGACGCCCTCCAGGCCCGTCCCGGTGAGGGCGCCTGGCAGGAGGACCCGAAGCCGGCGAACGTCAACCCCAACGACTACAGGTACCGGGCCCCCGAACGGCACTGACCGCACCTCGGGCCGGCGGTGCGGTGCCGTACCTGCGGTGCCCCGGCCGCCCGGCTGGACGTAAGGTACGCAGCATGTCCCTAGACGGGTGGAACACGCTTCTGGTCCTCGGTGGAATCCGGTCCGGCAAGTCGGAGTTCGCCGAGTCCCTGGTCGCCGACGCGCCCACGGTCCGCTACCTGGCCACCGCCGCCGACGCGGGCGACGACCCGGAGTGGGCCGCGCGTCTCGCCGCGCACCGCGCCCGCCGGCCCGCGAGTTGGCGCACCGAGGAGACAGCGGCCGACCCGCGCCGCCTCGCCGACGTCATCGCCAGCGCCCGGCCGGAGGAGACGCTGCTCGTCGACGACCTCGGCGGCTGGGTGACCGTCCTGCTCGATCCGGCCCACCAGCCGGCCGACGACACCGCCACGGTCGACGAACTGGCTGCCGCCGTACGGTCCTGCGCCGCCCGGCTGGTGCTGGTCAGCCCCGAGGTCGGGCTCTCCCTGGTGCCCACCACACCGCTGGGGCGGGCGTTCACCGACGCCCTCGGCGCGGTCAACCGCGCCGTCGCGGACGCCTGCGACACGGTCGTCCTGGTGGTCGCCGGTCAGCCGTGCCGGTTGAAGCCCGCCGTCGGCCAGCCCACAGCCGCCGCCGAGGCGCCACCGGCCGCCGTGGCCGCCCTCGGTCAACCGGCCGCTGGCGGCGCCACGGTGCCCGCCCAGGCCGGCCCGACCGGCGAGCTGCCGGTCACCCCGCCGCTGCCCGGCTCACCGCCGGTGACCACCCCGCAGGTGCCCACCGGACCCGACACCGTCGGTACCGGTGGGACGGCACCCACCACGACCCTGTCGGTGGCCGCGACCGACCTGGTCATCCAGTCGGGCATGGACCTGCCCATGCCCGACGAGTACGCCGGCCCGCAGGCCGTCGACCAGCTGGCGAGCCTGGACCTGCCGGGCACCGGGCTCGGCGCACTGGAGCAGGTGATCTCCTTCGCCGCCGCCACCCAGGGCACCCCCACCCCGACGCCGTGGCGGTCGGTGCGGGTGCTGCTGGTGCACGGCGACCACGCCGGCGGGGTCGCCGCCGGCACGGCGACCGCCGAGTCGGCGCGGCGGGCCGAGCAGGCCCGAGCCGGGCAGGGCGTGCTCGCCCGGCTGGCCGCCGAGAGCGGAGCGAGCCTCCAGGTGGTGGACGCCCCCGCCGCCGCGCCGATCGAGCACGGCCCGGCGCTGAGCGCCGAGCAGGTCGAGTCGGCCCTGCGCTACGGCTGGCGGCTGGCCGAGGAGGCGGCGGAGGCCGGCGTACAGCTGCTGGTGCTGGCCGCGTGCGGTGCCGGCACCGAGGCCACGGCCGCAGCGGTGCTGGCCGCGACCGCCGGCGCCGAACCGCCGGCGGTACTCGCCCGCGTCGTCACCGCCGGCGGGCAGATCGACGACGTGGCCTGGATGGCCCGCTGCGCCGCGGTCCGCGACGCGCTGCACCGCACCCGCCGTTCCTCCCGGGACGCCGTGGACGTGCTCGCCGAGTTGGGTGGCGGGGACATCGCCGTCGCCACCGGCATCCTGCTGGGTGCGACCGCCCACCGGCTGCCGGTGCTGCTGGACGGACCAGTCGGGGTGGCCGCCGCGCTGACCAGCCGGGACCTGGCCGGGCAGGCCCGACACTGGTGCCTGCTGGCCGACGACGGCGGCCATCCGGCCGTGCGGCTCGCCGCCGACGTGCTCGGCCTGGACCCGCTGACCCAGCTGCGGCTCGATCTGGGCGAGGGGGCCAACGCGCTCACCGTCCTGCCGCTGCTGCGGTCGGCGCTGGCGCTGGCCGCCGCACTGCCGTCCCGCCCCGAGGGCGACGGCAGCGCCGAAGAGGGCGACGAGCCGGACCCTGTCGAGGAGGCGGAGCCCGACTTCCACGAGCCGGAGCCCGAGGGGCCCGGACCGACCACCACCGGGCCGGCCACCGAGCCGGCGGAGACCGCCGCCGCACGTGCCGGCTGAACCCCGGCTCGGCGACGGGGCGCGGCTGGCGCTCACCACCCTCACCATCCTGCCGCTGCGGGTCGGCCGGATCGACCGGGCCACCGCCGGTACGGCGATGACGCTCGCCCCGGCGGTCGGCGCGTTGCTCGGCGTGCCGCTGGCCGGCGTACTGCTGCTTGTGGATGCCGGCACCGCGCCGCTGGTCGCTGCCGGGGTGACAGTCGCGGCGGCCGCCCTGCTCACCCGGGGCCTGCACCTGGACGGGCTGGCCGACACCGTGGACGCGCTCGGATCGTACCGGCGCGGACCGGCCGCACTGGAGATCATGAAGAAGCCGGACGTGGGGCCCTTCGGCGTGGTCGCCCTGGTGCTCGTCCTGCTGGTGCAGGCCGCGGCGCTTGCGGAGTTGGCCGGCCAGCCCCGCCCGGCGGTGTTCGCGGCCGTGCTGACGGCCACGGCGGCGGGACGGCTCGGGGTGACGCTGGCCTGCCGGCGCGGGGTGCCGGCGGCGCGCCCGGAAGGGCTGGGTGCGCTCGTCGCCGGCAGCGTCGGGCCGGTCGCGCTGGCCGTCGCCACCGCCGCCGTCGCGCTGCTGGCGGTCGCGGCGGTACCGCAGCGGCCGTGGCAGGGCCCGCTTGTCGTCCTGGCGGCGCTCGCCGTCGCGGCCGGACTGCTGCGGCACGTGGTACGCCGGCTCGGCGGGATCACCGGAGACGTGCTCGGCGCCACCGTCGAGCTGGTCACCACGCTCGTCTACCTGGGACTGGTGCTGTCCGGCTGAGCCGGGCGGACGGCGCCGGGTAGCGTACCTGCGACGACAGACCGGCGCGGCCATCCGGGGGACGACATGCTCATCACCGACGATTTCCTGCCCGTTCCGGTCCCGGAGTCGCTCAGCGCGACCTATCTGGTGCCGACGGCGGGACTGCCGTCGGTGACGGCTCGGACGGCCGTCCGGGGGTTGGCCGGCCGGCTCGCCGAACCGGTGTACGGGCTGGCCCGGCAGATGCTCGACAGTCCGCTGATGAGCGTCGACATCCGGCCCGTCGGCGAGTTTCCCGAGCTGCCCCCGGACCTGCTCACCGCGTTCGGGGCCAGCGAGGCGCAACTGGACCGGCTGGCGGCGGCGACCCACCTGATGGTGGTGCAGGCGGAGTACCGGCCGGGCTGGCCGCCCGCCCACGAGTGGGCCGCCCGGGCGGTGGCCGCGGCGGTCGCCGAGGCGGTGGGCGGCGACGTGGTGGACGTCTTCGGCCTACAGTTCCTGGACCCGGCCGCGGCACTGCGCTCGCTGCCCGACGCCGAGGGTCGGGTCCGGCTTGTCGACTGGGTGCTGGTGCCCTACTCGTCGGACGCCGAAGGGCTCTGGTTCACCACCAAGGGACTGCGCCGCTTCGGCCTGCTGGAGTTGCAGACCCAGGGGGTCCCCGACCACCTCACCCGGGCCTGGGGCGCGGTGATGACAGGTGCCGCCCGGCGACTGCTGCGGGACTGGACCGACGGACTGGCCGGCGAGGAGGTCCCGGCGTTCGTGCAGCTGCCGGTGCTGGCCACGGTGACCGGGCACGACATCGCGGTGGCGTACGGCAATCCGGAGCAGCACGGGGCGACCGCGCCGGTGCTGCTGCGCCTGGAGCTGGACCCGGCCACCGACCCGGACGCCGACTCCTTCCTCAGCCTGCGCCCGCCGGCCGGGCACCCCGGTCCGGCCGGACGATACTTCGCGAACGCCTGCGCCACCCTCTTCTCGGGCATCCAGCCCGACGTCCGCTACGCCCGCTCCGGTGACGCGATGAGCCGGGCGATCGCCACCGCCCGCGCCGGACTGGACGACATCCGGGCCCGGTTCCGCGACGGGCAGCTGCCGCCGGAGACGCAACTGGTGGTCAAGTACGGGCTGCCGGGCGACGACGGCCCGGAGTACGTCTGGGCCGGGGTGACCACCTGGGACTCCCCGGACCGGATCGTCGGTGCCAGCGCCAGCGACGCCAACACCGACCCGACGATCCGGATCGGCTCCCCGGTCGTGGTGGAGGTCGCCGACATCGTCGACTGGGCCGTCCTCAACACCAGCGGCGTCATCGAAGGCGGCTGGACCCAGGCTGTCCTGGACGCGGGCGAACCCCCCACCCCCTAACCCCCACCCCCTGTCCCACCCCCCGACCACCTCGTTGATCATGAGGTTGGCGGCAGTTGTTGATCTTCAAGCTGCCGCCAACCTCATGATCAACGGGAGCAGGAAGGGTGGGGGGTGGGGGTGGGGGTTATTTGACGGAGGGGTGGATGAAGGGGGGGCGGGACAGGCGGACGGGGGTGCGGCGGTTGCGGATGTCGACGTGCAGCTCGGCGCCGTCGGGGAGGGCGGGGGCGGTGTCGATGAGCGCCAGGGCGATGCCCTGCTTCAGGGTCGGGCTGAAGGTGCCGCTGGTCACGGTGCCGACCCGGGTGTCGCCCGCGTAGACGGCCATGCTGGGGCGGGGAATGGCGCGGTCGACGGCCGCCAGGCCGCGCAGCGTACGCGCCGGGCCGGCGGCCTTCTCCGCGACCAACACGTCGCGGCCCCAGAAGGCCGGCTTGTCCCAGCCGACCGCCCAGCCCGAGCGGGCCTGCACCGGCGTGATCTCCAGCGAGAGGTCCTGCCCGTGCAGCGGGTACCCCATCTCGGTGCGCAGCGTGTCCCGGGCGGCAAGTCCGCAGGCCTGCGGCGCCGGCTCGGCGGCGAACAGGGCGTCCCAGACCGCCACCGCGTCGCCCGTCGGGACCACCAGCTCATAGCCCAGCTCGCCGGTGTAGCCGGTGCGGCACACGGTCAGCTCGACAGCGCCGAGCGTCGCCGAGGTGAAACTCATGTACCCGTGCTCGGTGGGCAGGCCGAGCCCGCCCAGCAGTTCCGCCGACCTGGGTCCCTGCACCGCCAGTACGGCGTACCCCTCGTGTTCGTCGGTGACCGTGACCTGCGGCGGCGCCGCGGCGCGCAGCCGGCGCACCACCTCGGCGCTGTTCGCCGCGTTCGGGATGAGGAAGAGGTGGTCGTCGGCGTGCAGGTAGGCGATGATGTCGTCCACCACGCCGCCGGTCGCCTCGTCGCAGCAGAGGGTGTACTGCGCCCGGCCCGGGGCGATGCGGCCCAGATCGTTGCTGAGGCAGGCGTTGACGAACTCCGCCGCCCCCGCCCCGGTCACCCGCACCTTGCCCAGGTGCGACACGTCGAACACGCCGACCCCGGTACGCACTGCGGTGTGCTCCCGCAGCACCCCGCCGCCGGCGTACTCCAGGGGCATCTCCCAGCCACCGAACGGAGCGAACTTGGCGCCGAGCGCGGTGTGCCGGCCGCCCAGCGGAGAACGACGCAGCCGGGTCGCGGCGGCGTCGGTGGTCACGTCGGTCATGGGTGGCAACTTACCGGGACGCACCGGGCTGGTTAGCATCGGCGGGACCGCCGGATGACCCGGCGGGGCAGCAATGACGTCCGGCGGGTAAATCATCCGCCGGGGAACTCCACCGCCGGTACGCCACCACGCGACCGGCCCGGCCCGCCCGGGAGCAGCCTCCGTGACATCGCCCAGCACCACCCTGAGCCTGGTCGACACCGACCCCGCCGAGCTCGCCGTCGACGCGATCGTGATCGGCGTGCACAGTACGACCGGCGAGCAGGACGCCACCAGCGGCCTCGCCGGCACCCTGTTGCTCGCCAGCGGCGCCGAGAGCATCGCCGCCGCCTTCGACGGCAAGCTGACCGAGACGCTGGCGCTGCTCGGCGCGACCGGCGGTCCGGGCGAGGTGATCAAGTTGGCGACGCTCGGCACGGTCACCGCGCCGGTGCTCGCCGTCGTCGGCCTCGGCCCGGAGCCCAGTGGTGCCGCACCCGCCCCGGAGACGCTGCGCCGGGCGGCGGGAGCCGCCGTGCGTGCTCTGGCCGGCGCGTCCCGGGTGGCGATGGCGCTGCCGCTGCCCGACGACGCCGACGCCGCCGACGCCCTGCGTGCGGTCGCCGAGGGCGCGCTGCTGGGCGGTTACCGCTTCGCCGGGTACAAGACCCGGCCGCAACCGAACCGCCGCGAGCCGGTCGCCGAGGTGCTGGTGGCCGTGCCGGACGCCGCGGACGCGGCAGCGCAGGCCGAGGTGACCCGGGCCCAGACGGTGGCCGGCGCGGTGCGGCGTACCCGCGACTGGGTGAACATCGCCCCGAACGAGCTGCGCCCGCCGGCCTTCGCCGACGCGGTGGCCGAGGCCGGTCGGGCGGCCGGCCTCGAGGTCGAGGTGCTCGACGAGGTCGCCCTGCGCGAGGGCGGGTACGGCGGCATCACCGCAGTCGGTCAGGGCTCGGAGGCCCCGCCACGACTGGTCAAGCTGACCTACACCCCGGACGGTGGCGGCACCGGTAAGCGGGTCGCCCTGGTCGGCAAGGGCATCACCTTCGACACCGGTGGCATCTCGATCAAGCCGGCGCAGGGCATGTGGGAGATGAAGTCCGACATGGCCGGGGCGGCGGCGGTGGCCGCCACCATGCTGGCGGTGGCCGAGCTGAAGCCGTCGGTGGCGGTCACCGGGTACGTGCCGATGGCGGAGAACATGCCCTCGGGGACCTCGTACCGACCGGGCGACGTGATCACCATGTTCAACGGCAAGAAGGTGGAGGTGCTCAACACCGACGCCGAGGGCCGGATGATCCTCGGCGACGCGATGGCCCGGGCCTGCGCCGACGGCTGCGACTACCTGTTCGAGACCTCCACCCTCACCGGCGGCCAGGTCGTCTCGCTGGGCAAGCGGATCTCCGGCGTGATGGGCACGATGGAGCTGTGCGAGCGGGTCCGCGGCGCCGGTGACGCCGTCGGCGAGCCCGCCTGGCCGATGCCGCTGCCGGACGACGTGCGCAAGGGGATGGACTCCGACGTCGCCGACATCTCGCAGGTCAACGCGGGCATGGACCGGGCCGGTCACATGCTCCAGGGCGGGGTCTTCCTGCGCGAGTTCGTCACCGACGACGTCGCCTGGGCGCACATCGACATCGCCGGTCCGTCGTACCACTCGGGCGAGGCGACCGGCTACTGGACCAAGGGTGGCACCGGCGTCCCGGTCCGGACGCTGCTGCACCTGATCGACGACGTCGCCGCCAACGGCTGAGGTCTGCGCACGGGGTCCCTCGTCGTCGGACGAGGGACCCCTGCGGACAGTCAGTACTGCTCGGGGCGGCGTTTGCGGCGCTCGTTGTAGTCGCGCATGCGTTGCGGGTAGCCCATCAGCGCCACGTCGTAGATCGGGATGCTGACCCGGTACGCGAACCGCCGCGCGCCGTCCGGCCCGTCGATCCGCCGCCGGGTCCACTCGCCGTCGTCGGCGATCAGGATCACGGTGGTCTCGGTGACCGTGGTTCGGGGCTCGATGTACGCCTCGACGCCCTTGCGGGTACGGACGAAGTTCTCAAGGTGCTCCAGATCGGCACGATTGGCCGTACGGTCAGGGTCAGCCGCACGTGTCCGTTTGCTTCGCCGGAACAGTCCCACCGAGCCGTCTCCCCAGTCGTGGCGTATCGAAGGCAGAGCCAAGGGTACGTGGCGGCAACGTGTCGTTGGGCACCTCGGTACGCGGGTGCGACGCGGTGGTGACAAGATGGCCGAGGTGGGGTGTGTCCGTGTTACCCCGCCGTGACCCCCGATGCAGCGAAGCGACCTGGGAGTTGGACGTGAGCGAGCCGAACGACGCAACCTTCGACATCGTCATCCTCGGAGGTGGTAGCGGCGGTTACGCGACCGCACTGCGCGCCACCCAGCTGGGCCTTTCCGTGGCCCTGGTGGAGAAGGGCAAGCTCGGGGGCACCTGCCTGCACAACGGCTGCATTCCGACCAAGGCCCTGCTGCACGCCGCCGAGATCGCCGACCAGACCCGCGAATCGGAGCAGTTCGGCGTCAAGGCCGAGCTGGTCGGCATCGACATGGCGGGGGTCAACTCGTACAAGGACGGCGTGATCTCGCGGCTCTACAAGGGTCTCCAGGGCATGCTCAAGGGCAACAAGTCGATCACGATCGTGGAGGGACACGGCAAGCTTGTCGCCCCGAACGCGGTCGAGGTGGACGGCAAGCGGTACACCGGCCGCAACGTGGTGCTGGCCTCCGGGTCGTACGCCAAGAGCCTGCCCGGCCTGGAGATCGACGGCGAGCGCGTCATCACCAGCGACCACGCCCTGACCCTGGACCGGGTCCCCCGCTCGGCGATCGTGCTCGGCGGCGGCGTGATCGGCGTCGAGTTCGCAAGCGTGTGGAAGTCCTTCGGCGTGGACGTGACCATCATCGAGGCGCTGCCCCGGCTGGTCGCCGCTGAGGACGAGGAGTCGTCGAAGGCGCTGGAGCGGGCCTTCCGCAAGCGGAAGATCAACTTCAAGGTCGGCAAGCCGTTCGAGAAGGTCGAGAAGACCGACGACGGCGTGAAGGTGACGATCGCCGGTGGCGACACCGTCGAGGCAGAGCTGCTGCTGGTCGCCGTCGGGCGTGGCCCGAACACCGCCGACCTCGGCTACGAGGAGCAGGGCGTCAAGCTCGACCGGGGCTACGTGCTCACCGACGAGCGGCTACGCACAAACGTGCCGAACGTCTACGCCGTGGGCGACATCGTGCCCGGTCTCCAGCTCGCCCACCGCGGTTTCCAGCAGGGCATCTTCGTCGCCGAGGAGATCGCCGGCCAGAACCCGGCGGTGATCGACGAGGCGGGCATTCCCCGGGTCACCTACAGCGACCCGGAGCTGGCGTCGGTCGGGCTCACCGAGGCGAAGGCCAAGGAGCAGTACGGCGCTGACAAGGTCAAGACGTACAACTACAACCTCGGCGGCAACGGCAAGAGCCAGATCCTCAAGACGGCCGGCTTCGTCAAGCTGGTGCGGGTCGAGGACGGTCCGGTGGTCGGCGTGCACATGGTCGGTGCCCGGGTCGGCGAACTGGTCGGCGAGGCGCAGCTGATCTACAACTGGGAGGCGTACCCGGGCGAGGTGGCGCAGCTCGTGCACGCCCACCCGACGCAGAACGAGGCCCTGGGCGAGGCGCACCTCGCGCTCGCCGGCAAGCCGCTGCACGCGCACGCCTGATCACGACGTACCCGCGGCGTCCGGCGACGGGCGACGCTCCCCCCACCAGGGAAATGAAGGAGTCTGGAGAACATGCCGGTATCGGTCACCATGCCCCGGCTCGGCGAGAGCGTCACCGAGGGCACCGTCACGCGCTGGCTCAAGCAGGAGGGTGACACCGTCGAGGTCGACGAGCCGCTGCTCGAGGTGTCCACCGACAAGGTCGACACCGAGATCCCGTCCCCGGCGGCCGGGGTGCTGACCCGGATCGTGGTGGGCGAGGACGAGACGGCCGAGGTCGGCAGCGAGCTGGCGGTGATCTCCGGCGAGGGCGAATCGGCCGGAGCCGGCGGCGGCGAGGCTGCCGGGCAGCAGCAGGAGGCCCCCGTCGAGCAGGCCGCCGAGGCCGCGGAGGAGCCGCAGGCCGAGGCGGAGCAGCCGGCCGTCGAGGAGCCGGCTGAGCAGCCGGCGCAGGCTGCCCCGGCGCCGTCGGGCGAGGGCACCCCGGTGCAGATGCCGGCCCTGGGCGAGAGCGTCACCGAGGGTACGGTCACCCGCTGGCTCAAGCAGGTCGGCGAGACCGTCGAGGTCGACGAGCCGCTGCTGGAGGTCTCCACCGACAAGGTCGACACCGAGATCCCCTCGCCGGTGGCCGGTACCGTCCTGGAGATCAAGGTCGCCGAGGACGAGACCGCCGAAGTCGGCGCGACCCTGGCCGTTGTCGGTGCCGCCGGTGGGGCGCCGGCCGAGGCGAAGCCGGAGCCGAAGCCCGAGGCGGAGGCGAAGCCCGAGCCGAAGGTGTCCGAGCCGACGCCCGGCATGTCGTACAACGAGCCGGCCGCCGAGGCCGAGACCGCGCAGGAGCCGGTCAAGGCCGAGCAGGCGGCGCAGCCGGCAGCTGCGGCACCGCAACGGACGGCGGCACCGTCCAACGGCGGTGAGCAGGCGGCCGGTTACGTGACCCCGCTGGTACGCAAGCTGGCCAGCGAGCACAACGTGGACCTCGCCTCGGTCAACGGCACCGGTGTCGGTGGCCGGATCCGCAAGCAGGACGTGCTGGACGCGGCCGAGAAGGCCAAGGCAGCCAAGGCCGCGCCGGCTCCGGCGGCACAGCCGGCGGCCGGGGCCCCGGCCAAGCCGGCCGCCAGGCCGCAGCCGAGCGCCAAGCGGGGCACCACCGAGAAGCTGCCCCGCATCCGCGCGGCGATCGCCAAGCGGATGCTGTCGTCGCTGCACGAGATGGCGCAGCTGACCACCGTGGTCGAGGTGGACGTCACGAAGGTCGCCAAGCTGCGGGCGCAGGCCAAGGAGTCGTTCCAGCAGCGACACGGCGTCAAGCTGTCCTTCCTGCCGTTCTTCGCTCTCGCCGCCATCGAGGCGCTCCAGGCGTACCCGATCGTCAACGCCAGCATGGACCTGGACGGCGGGACGATCACCTACCCGGACGCCGAGAACCTCGGCATCGCTGTGGACACCGAGCGGGGCCTGCTGGTGCCGGTCATCCACAACGCCGGTGACCTCAACCTGGGGGGCATCGCCAAGCGGGTCGCCGACCTGGCCGAGCGGACCCGGACCAACAAGATCAGCCCGGACGAGATCGCCGGCGCGACCTTCACGTTGACCAACACCGGCAGCCGGGGCGCCCTCTTCGACACCCCGATCGTCCCGTCCCCGCAGTCGGCGATGCTGGGTACGGGTGCCGTGGTCAAGCGTCCGGTAGTGGTCAACGA
The DNA here is from genome assembly GCF_040660295.1 of Micromonospora sp. NPDC049891. NCBI lineage: Bacteria > Bacillati > Actinomycetota > Actinomycetes > Micromonosporales > Micromonosporaceae > Micromonospora > Micromonospora sp. NPDC049891. Next base: position 27,197 of record NZ_JBFAML010000014.1, on the reverse strand, counting down.
CCCGGATCTGGGTGAGGTCATCGCGGTACGTCAGATGGTCTACCTGGCCCTGTCCTACGACCACCGGCTGATCGACGGTGCCGACGCGGCCCGCTTCCTGACCGCGGTCAAGGAGCGCCTGGAAGCCGGCAACTTCGAAGCCGAACTGGGCCTCTAACCCCAACCCACCAGCAGGGCGCCCCGGTCCCCAGGACCGGGGCGCCCTGCCGTCCCCACCCACCCAGCCCTCGCGATCATGCAGTTGTGGCACCTGATTCGTGGGGCTATGCGCTTCTTGTTCACTGCCATAACTGCATGATCGGCGCGGCGGAGGGGGTGGTCAGGGGGTGAGGGTTTGGGTGGTTAGGGTCCAGAGGCGGTGGGCGGATTCGGGGTCGAGGGCGTAGGTGGCCACGCCGGTGCGGGTGCCGGGCTGATGCGGGCCGGCCTGCTGGCAGTCTTCGAAGTAGCGGCCGCCGATTCCGTCGAGCAGGGGTGAGGTGGCCACCAGGACCGAGGTGGCGGCGCCCTGTTCCGGGGTCTTCCAGGACGGCGTGGCCGGGCCGCTCTCGGCGCGCAGCCTGGCCAGTTCCTCCTCGGTCACGTACCGCTGGAGGTTCGTCCGGATCGCGCCGGGGTGCAGCGCGTTGACCAGGATGCCGTCGTCCGCCCAGCGCCGGCTCGCCTCGACGGCGAAGAGAATGTTCGCGGTCTTGGACTGCCCGTACGCGGCCCACGGCTCGTAGGCCCGGCGCTCGAAGTTGATGTCGTCGAAGACGACAGGCGAGCGCAGGTGCGCCGCCGAACTGACCGAGACGATCCGGGCGCCCTGCGCGGCGGCCAGTGCCGGGCGCAGGCCGGTGGCGACCGCGAAGTGCCCGAGGTGGTTGGTGGCGAACTGCATCTCCCAGCCCTGCGGGGTACGCATCTCGGGTGCGGCCATGATGCCGGCGTTGTTGACCAGGATGTGCAGCGGCCCGTCCCAGTTCGCCACGAAGGCGGCCACCGAGGCCGGGTCGGCCAGGTCGAGCGGGGCCACGGTGACCCGGTCGTTGCCGGTCGTACCGACGATCTCCGCCGCCGCCCGGTCCCCCTGCTCGGGCTTGCGGACGGCGAGGATGACGTCGGCGCCGGCGGAGGCGAGCGCCCGGGCGGTCTCCACGCCGATGCCTGATCCACCGCCGGTGACGACGGCCCGGCGACCGGTGAGGTCGATGCCCGAGACCACCTCCAGCGCGGTGGACTCCGCGGTGAACGGGGTGCTGACAGGTGTGCCGATGGTCATGATCCATCCTTGTCTCAGATGTACGGCGGGTCTGCCCGCCGCTACGATGAGAAGCGGAGGCTCCTCCGTTACCACCAGGCTAACCGGAGGATCCTCCGTTTGCCAGCGGGGCGGAGGCGGACCGTCAGGAGGAGACGTGCCGGAGCAGGCATCCCGACCGTTGCGCGCCGACGCGCTGCGCAACCGCCAGCGGCTGCTGGAGGCGGCCGTCCGGGCATTTTCCCAGGCTGGTGCGGAAGTAACGCTGGAGCAGATCGCCCGGGACGCCGGCGTGGGAATCGGCACGCTCTACCGGCACTTCCCCACCCGGGAGGCGCTGGTGGAGGCCGCCTACCGCAACGAGTTGGAGCGGCTCTGCGACTCTGCCGCCGAGCTGCTCGAACGGTTGCCACCCGAGGCGGCGACCCGGGCCTGGATGGACCACTTCATCGACTACCTCGCCACCAAACGGGAGATGGCCGACGCCCTGCGCCTGGTGATCGCCGCCGGGACCAACCCGTTCGCGCAGAGCCGGGACCGACTGCTCGCGGCCGTGGCCCGGCTGTTGACGGCGGGCGTGGCGGCCGGCACGATCCGGTCGGACGTGGACCCCGGTGACGTCCTCGTCGGGTTGAACGGAGTCTCGCTCGCCACCGGCGCACGGGAGCAACGCGACCAGGCCCAGCGCCTGCTCGACCTGCTGATGGACGGCCTGCGCCACCGCCGCACGGACTGATCCGAAACGGGCGTACGCCCAGGTCGGCGCTGCGAGACTCAGGCCGTGGGCGACGTGGGCTGGCGGGGGCGGCTCGGGCCGGCCGTCGGCATCGCACCCGGCGCCCGGGTCGACAAATTCGAGATCTTCTTCGACCTGGTCTTCGTCTTCTCGTTCTTCATCATCACCCGCGCCACCGCGGCCAACATCAACGGTCGCCAGCTGCTGCACGCCGCGCTCGTGCTGGCCGTGCTCTGGTGGTGCTGGGTGGTGCACACGGTGGTGGCCACCCGCATCCGCATCGGCGAGGGTTTCGTGCCGGTGCTGATGGTCATCGGGATGGCCGCGCTGTTCTGCTTCGCCCTCGCCCTGCCCCAGGCGTTCATGGACCACAAGGACGAGGCCGGTCCGGTCGTGGTCGCGGTCAGCTACGTGGTCATCCGCGTCATCCACCTGATCCTGTTCCTGCACGTCGTGCGCGACAACCCGACCGAGCGCCGACAACTGCTCCGATACGCCCCAGAGCTGGCGCTGAGCACCGCGCTGCTGCTGGTGGCCGCTCTCCTACCCACCCACATCGGTGATGCCGGAACCGCCGCATTCGTCCGCGACGCGCTCTGGGTCAGCGTTGTGCTGCTCCAGTACGGCACCGGGCTGCTCGCCCGCACCTGGGGCTGGCAGGTGACCTCGGCGGAGCACTGGACCGAACGGTACGACCTGATCCTGATCATCGCGCTCGGCGAATCGGTGATCTCCGTCGGCGTCGGCAGCAACCTGCTCGGCCAGGCACCGACCTGGCCCGGCGTGACGGCCGCCGTGTTCGGGATCTTCTTCACCGCCGCCCTCTGGTGGGTGCACTACGACCTGATCGGCCCGGCCGCCCGGATCGCCCTGCACGCCACCCTCGGTCGCGCCCGGGTGCTGATGGCCCGCGACGCCTACGCCTACCTGTACCTGCCGATGATCGCCGGGATCATCCTGTTCGCCCTCGGCGCCGAGGGCATCGTGCACGACGTCGCCGAGCCCGGCGTACCGGTCACCGAGCCGGCCCACGGGCCGGACGTGCCGATGCTTTTCGGCGGGGTGTTCCTCTACCTGCTCGGGAACATGCTCTTCCAGCTGCGCACCCTGCACACGGTGAGTTGGACGCGGGTCACCACCCTTGTCGTCCTCGTCGTCGGCATCCCGGTCGCCATGCCGATGCCGGGACTGATCGCCCTGGCCCTGCTCACCGCGATCTGTGTCGGCCTGGTCTTCGCCGAGGTGGTGTGGATGGCCGAGGCGCGGCACACGCTGCGCGCCGTGGTCTTCGAGGAGCGCACCGCCCACGAGACCCACGAGGCCGCGTACCGCGCCCGCTGGCACGGCCAACCCCCCGGCACGACCTGACCACACGACCGGGCCAGCCGTGGCGGCTGAGCGGCACGCCTTGCGGCATCCCGGGCCTCCGAGGGCGCGAGTTGCGGCATCCCGGGTCTCCCCGGGCGCCTGAGGGCACGCCTTGCGGCATCTCGGGTCTTCCCCGGCGCCGGAGGGCACGCTTCGCGGCATCTCGTGCGGCAACACGAGGCTCGTGCAGGAGGCCGGGCGCCGTCGTCTGGCAGCGGGCCGGTGGCGCTTGACTTCGAGTGCGCTCCAAGCGGGACGCTTGGCGGCATGACGATGACACGGAAACTGGGTCGCAGCGGGATCGAGGTCAGCGCCATCGGTATGGGGTGCTGGGCGATCGGCGGACCGCTGTGGGGCGACGACCGGCAGCCGTTGGGCTGGGGCGAGGTCGACGACGAGGAGTCGGTACGGGCCGTGCACGCGGCGATCGAGCACGGGGTGACCTTCTTCGACACGGCCAGCAACTACGGCGCCGGGCACAGCGAGCGGGTACTCGGCCGGGCCCTCGCCGACCGCCGTGACCAGGTGGTGATCGCCACCAAGTTCGGATTCACCTCCGACGAGGCGACCCGCCGGGCCACCGGCGAGGACCACCGTCCCGAGTACGCGGTGGCCAGTCTGGAGGCGTCGCTGCGCCGGCTCGACACCGATCACGTCGACCTGTTGCAGCTGCACCTGAACGATCTGGCTCCGGCGCTCGCGCTCGACCTGGTCGACACGCTGGAGAGCCTGGTCGCCCAGGGCAAGATCCGGGCGTACGGATGGAGCACCGATCACCCCACCTCGGCCGCCGCCTTCGCCCCGGCCGCCGCACACTGCACGGCGATCCAGCACGACCAGTCAGTGCTGCGGGACAACGCCGACATGCTGGCGGTCTGCGACACGTACGACCTGGCCAGCATCAACCGGGGACCGTTGGCGATGGGGCTGCTGACCGCCGCCACCAGGTCGCTCGGCGACGACGACGTGCGGGGGCGGGCACCCGAGTGGCTGCCCTGGTTCACCGACGGCCGACCCGCGCCGGAGTGGGCGCAGCGGATCGACAAGGTCCGGACGGCACTCACCGCCGACGGCCGTACCCTCGCCCAGGGCGCGCTCGGCTGGTTGCTGGCTCGCAGCCCGCGTACGGTGCCGATTCCTGGCTTCCGCACGGTGGCCCAGGTCGAGGAGAACACCCGGGTGCTCGCCCTCGGGCCGCTGCCCGCCGACGCCTACGCGGAGGTCGAGCGGGAGCTGTCGGAGCTGCGTACGGCAGGAACCGCCGCACGGGCGTGACCGACTCGACGCGGCGGGGTCACCGCGCGTACCCGAAGATGGAGGGCATGCGGATCCTCATGGCCGGCGCGTCCGGCTTCCTCGGCACCCGGCTGGTCGACCTGCTCGTCGCCGACGGGCACCAGGTGACCCGGCTGGTACGACGGCCGCCGCGCGCCGCCGACGAGCGACGATGGTCGCCGTCGGCGGCGCAGTTGGACCCGGCGGTGGTCGCCGAGGCCGACGCGGTGATCAACCTGGCCGGCGCCGGTGTCGGCGACCGGCGCTGGAACGACAGGTACCGGCAACTGATCCGGTCCAGTCGGGTGGACACCACGAGCACCCTGGCCACCACGATCGCCGGCCTGCCGGCGACCGACCGGCCGGAGGTGCTGCTGAACGCCTCGGCGATCGGTTGGTACGGCAACACCGGCGACCGGGTGGTCGAGGAGGACGCGCCGGCCGGCGAGGGTTTCCTCGCCGACGTGGCCCGGGTGTGGGAGGCCGCCACCCGGCCGGCCGAGGATGCCGGGGTACGGGTGGTACGGCTGCGCACCGGGCTGCCGCTGCACCGCGACGGTGGGCTGCTCAAACCGCAACTGCTGCCGTTCAAGCTGGGCATCGCCGGCCGGCTCGGCAGCGGCCGGCAGTGGATCCCGTGGATCTCGATGACCGACTGGCTCAACGCCACCACGTTCCTGCTGGCCCGGGCCGATCTGGCTGGGCCGGTGAACGTGGTCGGCCCGGCCCCGGTCACAAACGCCGAGTTCACCCGGGAGTTGGCCCGCCAACTGAACCGCCCCGCGGTCATCCCCATCCCGGCGGTGGCCCTGAAGGTGGCCCTCGGCGGCTTCGCCCAGGAGGCCCTCACCAGCACCCGCGTCCTCCCCGGTGTGCTGAACCGCGCCCAGTTCACCTTCCGTCACCCCGACCTCCGCACCGCCCTCCAAGCCGCCCTCCACCCCTGACCACCCCACCCCACCCACTACACCCGTGTTGATCATGAGGTTAGCGGCGAAGATGACCTCCGTAACTGCCGCTAACCTCATGATCAACGCAGGGTCTTCCCGGGTAGGGCACGGTCAGCAGCCGATGGTCCAGTGGTTGGGGGCGGTCTGACGGAGGGTGGTGGTGTAGAAGGTGTTGTAGAGACCCATCTGCTGGTTGGAGCCGGTGGCGTAGGCGTAGCCGGCGGAGTGGTAGGCGCGGCCGGCGGTGACGTGGGCGTAGTTGCTGGCGGTCACGCAGGTCGGGGTGCCGGTGGGGGTCGGGCTGGCGGTCGGGGTTGGGCTCGCGGTCGGGGTGGGTGACGTGGTCGGGGTGGGCGTCGGGGTCGGAGTGACGCCGCCGTCGAGGCCGAAGAAGACCGCGTCGTGGTAGGTCGAACAGATGGTGTCCAGGAAGTACGCGGCGGCGGTACCGCACTGGTCGGCGCCGGAGCCCGGGTCGACGGGGGTGCCGTGACCCATGCCGGAGACCCGGTGCACCCGGACCACGTCGTTGCCGTACACCTCGACGCTGGTACCCGCCGGCAGTTGCCGGGTGCTGGTCGGCGTCTGCGAGACACCGAGCACGTTCGTCCACTGGTCGCGGGACTCGGTGGCATTCGCCGTCGCCACGGTGTAGTCACTGGTGCCGTGCCAGATGGCCACCTTCGGGCGGGCGCCGGAGTAGCCGGGGTGGGCGTTGCGGACCAGGTCGCCCCACTGCGCCGGGGTCTTGTCCACGCCGGGGCTCATGCAGGAGAAGGCGTTGACCATGCTGGTGGCGCAGCGGTGCGGCACCCCGGCGATGATCGAGCCACCGGCGAAGACGTCCGGGTAGGTCGCGAGCATGGTGGCGCTCATCGCCCCGCCGGCCGACAGCCCGCTCACGTAGACCCGGTTGGCGGCCGTGCCGTACGTCGACCGCGCGTGGTCGACCATCTGCTTGATGGACAGCGCCTCACCCTGCCCCCGGGTGGTGTCACCGGTCTCGAACCAGTTGAAGCAGGAACTGGAGTTGTTTGCCGACCGCTGCTCGGGCACGATCAGCGCGAATCGCCACTGGTCGGCGTACTTCTGCCAGCCCGAGTTGGTGAAGTAGCCGCTGGCGTTCTGGGCGCAGCCGTGCAGCAGCACCACGGCCGGTGCACCGGAGGGCAGGTTGTCCGGGCGGTACGCGTACATGGCGAGGTTGCCGGGGTTCGAGCCGAAGCCGGTGACCTGGGTCAGGGACGCGGCCTGGGCGGGAGCGGCGACGGCCACCAGCGCGGCGGCGGCCAGGACCAGCCCGGCCAGCGCACCGGCGAGCCGGGTACGGGTGCGGCGCACGAGAGCCTCCATAGTTGTGAGCTGGATCACCAATAATTGCCGCGACGTTACGCAGTTGTGTCGCACCGATGACATGGTGGCCATGCACACATTCGTCAATGTCCGGGTGTGGCGGGCGCAGCCGACGCGGACCTGCCGGGTCTGACCGGCCTGTCCCGGTGCGATTGGTAACGTCCGCTAGGTGCCCACCTCGCCGTCCGTGGCGTCCGCGCCCGCCTCACCGTCGCCCTCGCGGGTCACTCGCGACCGCCGCACCGACCTGACAGTGGTGCTTGTCGCGCTGGCGCTCGCCGTCTGGGTGACAAGTGGGTTGTGGATCGATCCGAACGGGCGGGCGATCACCGTCAACTCCAGCGACCAGGCGCTGTTCGAATGGCTGCTGGCCTTCGGCGGGCACGCGCTGACCCACGGCGACAACCCCCTCTTCACCTACCTGATCAACGTCCCGGACGGGGTGAACCTCGCGGTCAACACCTCGATCACGGTGTACGCGGCGGTCTTCGCCCCGCTGACGTACCTGATCGGGCCGTCGGCCACCTTCCTGGTGATCCTCACCCTCAACCTGGCCGCCACCGCCGTCGCCTGGTACTGGCTGCTCTCCCGGCACCTGGTCCGCAGCCCGCTCGCCGCCGCGATCGGCGGGCTGTTCATCGGCTTCTCCCCCGGCATGGTCTCGCACGCCAACGCCCACCTGAACTGGACCGCCGGCTGGCTGGTACCGCTGCTGGTGTGGCGGCTGTTCGCGTTGCGCCGGCCGGGCCACTGGCTGCGTGACGGCGCCATCCTCGGCGTACTCGTCGCGGTCGCCTTCTCGATCGCCGCCGAGGGACTCTTCTTCACCGCGTTGGCGCTCGGACTCTTCGTCGCCGTCTGGGCGCTGCATCCGGCCAACCGGGCCGAGGCCCGCGCCGTACTGCCCTCGTTCCTCCGCGGGCTGGCGGTGACCGCGGTGGTGGCCGGGGTGTTGCTGGCCTACCCGCTGTGGCTGCACTTCGCCGGTCCGCAGCGGTTCCACGGAACCGGCTTCGACGCGGTCATCCATTCCGAGGACATCGCGGCGTACGCGGCCTACCCGCGCCGCTCACTGGCGGGCGAGGCGGGTTTCGGCACCTCGCTGGCACCGAATCCCACCGAGGAGAACTCCTTCTTCGGGCTGCCGCTGCTGGTACTCGTCGTCGGCTGTTTCGTGCTGCTCTGGCGAGGCGGTGACGCACGCCGACGGGCGACCCTGTGGGCGCTCGGGATCGTCGCGGTGGTCTTCACCGCGCTCTCCTTCGGGCCGGTGGCCAAGGTCGACGGCCGGCGCACCGACCTGCCGATGCCCTTCGACCTGCTCGGGCACCTGCCGGTGGTGAACGCCGCGCTACCCGCCCGCTTCGCGCTCGTGGTGACGCCGGTGATCGGCCTGCTGCTGGCGTACGCCGTGGATCAGCTGCGTCGACGTCCGCTGTCCCGCCCGGCGGCGGTGGCCTGGACGGTCAGCTTCGCGGTGGCCCTGGTGCCGCTGTTCCCAACTCCGCTGCTGACCAGCGAACGTGAGCCGATCCCGCGCTTCATCACCTCCGGTGCCTGGCGGGATCACGTCTCCCCCGGCGGGGTGTTGACCCCGGCACCGCTCGCCCTGGACGTCTACCCCGACGGCCAACGCTGGCAGGCGTACGCGCTGGCGAACCGGCAGGGTGAGTTCGCCATCCCGTCCGGGTTCTTCCTCGGCCCCGGCGGTCCCGACGACCGGGGACGCATCGGTCCGGTGCCGCGCCCCTTCGGCGCGCTGCTGGACCAGGCCGCCCGCACCGGTCTGCCGCCGATCGTCACCCAGGGCACCCGCGAGGAGGTGCAGGCCGACCTGGAGCACTGGCGGATCGAGACGGTGGTGCTCGCCGACGAGGTGCACGGGGCCAAGTGGCCGGTCGACGAGGAGGCCATTCGCCGTACCCTGGTCCTGCTCTTCGGCGAGCCGGAGCGGGTCGAGGACGTCTGGGTGTGGCGGGTCCGGCGGTGAGCCGGCCGGTCCAGCCGTACGGCGGCGGTTCCGCGGTGAGCCGGCTCACCACTGGTGACCAGCGAGTACGGGTCTAGGCTGGACGCGTGACCGTGACGACCTCCGGCCTGACGGCCGTACGCGCCGGTGTCCTCGACTACGCCGCCGCCTGGGACGAACAGCGCCGCCTGCACGAGGCGGTGGTCACCGGCGGGCAGGGCGACACCGTGCTGCTGCTGGAGCACCCGAGCGTCTACACCGCCGGCAAGCGCACCGAGCCGTGGGACCGCCCGGTCGACGGAACCCCCGTGATCGACGTGGACCGGGGCGGCAAGATCACCTGGCACGGCCCGGGCCAGTTGGTGGGCTACCCGATCGTGCGCCTGCCCGACCCGGTCGACGTGGTCGCGTACGTGCGCCGGGTCGAGCAGTTGCTTATCGACGTGTGCGCCGAGTTCGGCCTGACCGCGGGCCGGGTCGAGGGGCGCAGCGGGGTCTGGGTACCGGCCGACGACCGAGGCCCGGAACGCAAGGTCGCGGCGATCGGCATCCGGGTCGCCCGGGGAGTCACCCTGCACGGCTTCTCGATCAACTGCGACTGTGACCTGGCGTTCTTCGACCGGATCGTGCCGTGCGGCATCCGCGACGCCGGCGTCACCTCCCTCACCGCCGAGCTGGGCCGCCCGATCACCGTCACCGACGTACTCCCCGCAGTCGAGCGCCACCTTCCCACCCTCCACCCCACCCCCTGACCCGCCCGGCCCGCGTGATCAAGAAGTTTGCGTCGGGCCGAGCGGGGATTCCGACGCAAACTTCTTGATCAACCCATGGGGGTGGCGGGTGGTCAGGGGGTTAGGCGGTGGAGGTCGCGGGGGAAGGGGGTTACCTCGCGGATGTTGGGAGCGCCGGTCAGGCGGGCGACGAAGCGTTCCAGACCGATCGCGAAACCGCCGTGCGGGGGCATGCCGTGGCGGAAGGCGTCGACGTAGCCGGCGTACGGCTCCACCGGCTCGCCCCGGGCGGCCAGCGCGGCCAGATAGTCGGCGTGGCGGTGCAGCCGCTGCCCGCCGGTGACCAGTTCCAGGCCCCGGAACAGCAGGTCGAAGCCGTTTGAGTAGCCCGGCCGGGCCGGGTCCGGATGGGTGTAGAAGGGCCGCTTCGCCATCGGGTACCCGGTGACGAAAAGGAACTCCGAGCCGTGCTCGCGTCGGGCCCACTCCCCCAGCGCGCGTTCGTGCGCCGGTGCCAGATCCGGTTCGTCGGCAGGCGCGCCGGCAATCCGCAGCGCGTCGGTGAAATGCACCGCCGGGATCCGTGTCGGCACCGGTGGAGGCGTCACACCGAGAGTGGCAAGCGCACCGGCGGCCCGGTCACCGACCGCGTCGAGCATCCCGGCGAGGGTGTCCCGCAGCACCGCCATCACGTCCCGGTGGTCGGTGACGAAGCCCAGCTCGACGTCGAGCGAGGTGTACTGCGCCAGATGTCGCACGGTGTCGTGCGGCTCGGCGCGGAACACCGGCCCGACCTCGTACACCCGCTCGAAGACCCCGACCATGAGCTGCTTGTAGAACTGCGGCGACTGGGCCAGGTACGCGGGCCGACCGAACCAGTCCAGGGCGAAGACGTTCGCCCCGCTCTCGGTTGCGGAGGCGACCACCTTCGGCGTCTGGATCTCCACGAAGCGGCGGGCGTCCAGGGCGGCCCGGAAGCCGGCCACCGCCGCGGCCGAGATCCGCAACGCGGCCGACCGGGTCGGGTGGCGCAGGGCGAGCGGGGCGTGGTCCAGCTGGGTCGGCAGGGTGGCGGCCAGGTCGGGTCGGTAGAGGTCGAACGGGGGTGTCTCGGCGGGCGGGCCGAGCGGCCGTACCGTCGGCTCGGTCAGCTCCAACCCGCCGGGGGCCGCCGCGTTCGTGACCACGGTGGCCACCACTTCGACGACTGTCTCCTCGGGCAGCGCCTCGACCTCGGCGCGCACCGCGGGGTCGGTGACCACCACCTGGGCCAGGCCGGCGGCGTCCCGGACGATCAGGAAGGCCACCGACTTGAGCAGTCGGCGGCGGTGCACCCAGCCGGCGATCCGGACGGTGGCGCCGGTGTGCCGGGTGAGCTGGTCGGACAGGATGCGTTGCATGGCTACCTCCTCGATCAATCGCAACGCGATCCCCGGGAGGTGTGGGCGAGCGGGAACCTCGCGGTGCCACCACACCTTCGCTCCCGCCTAGGCAGAAGCCTCGTTCGTCGCCTTTTCACCGGGGCCAGCCGGGCGGGCTCTACTGGGCGCGGATGCCGGGTGGCCCTGTTCAGCAGGGCCGTCAGGTCATCGAACGCTGTTCTTCCCGCAGCTCGGGAGGGTCTTCGCGGCCCCGGTGCCAGACCGCCTCGCAGCAACCGGCGGCTCTCTTCAACTGGCGGGGCGGGACGCTACTCGGCTCCGTCATCGCTTCGTGACGGGCACGCTAGCACCACCCGCCGTCACCGTGTGACCCGTTTTTCCTGGCCCCGGTGTCCGGTGTCACAGGATTTCCGGGGTGACGGCCGTCGCCCGCCGTTCATCGACGGCCGCCGTCCGGCGTAGGCTCGTTTTGTGACGATCGAGCACTCCGCGCCGACGACCGGCCAGGCCGCGAGTACCGCGACGCCCGCCCCCGAGGGGCGGCGACTGCTGCGGATCGAGGCACGCAACGCCGAGACGCCGATCGAGCGCAAACCGCCATGGATCAAGGTCAAGGCCAAGATGGGGCCGGAGTACACCCAGTTGCGCGGGCTGGTCGCCCGCGAGGGGTTGCACACGGTGTGCCAGGAGGCCGGTTGCCCCAACATCTACGAATGCTGGGAGGACCGCGAGGCCACCTTCCTCATCGGCGGTGACCAGTGCACCCGCCGCTGCGACTTCTGCCAGATCGACACCGGCAAGCCGGCCGAGTTCGACGCCGACGAGCCGCGTCGCGTCGCCGAGTCGGTGGTCTCGATGGGCCTGCGGTACGCCACCATCACCGGCGTCGCCCGGGACGACCTGCCCGACGGCGGTGCCTGGCTCTACGCCGAGACCGTCCGGCAGATCCACGCCCTGCAGCCCGGTTGCGGTGTCGAGCTGCTGATCCCGGACTTCAACGCGGTACCTGAGCAGCTCGCCGAGGTCTTCGGCGCCCGACCGGAGGTGCTCGCGCACAACGTGGAGACGGTCCCCCGGATTTTCAAGCGGATTCGGCCGGCCTTCCGCTACGAGCGGTCCCTGGACGTCATCCGGCAGGCCCGCGCCGACGGCCTGGTCACCAAGAGCAACCTCATCCTGGGTCTGGGTGAGGAGCGGGCCGAAATCTCCCAGGCACTGCGCGACCTGCACGACGCCGGCTGCGAGCTGATCACCATCACCCAGTACCTGCGCCCCTCCCCCCGGCACCACCCGGTGGAACGCTGGGTCAAGCCGGAGGAGTTCGTCGAGCTGCGCGAGGAGGCCGAAGAGATCGGCTTCGCGGGTGTGATGAGCGGCCCGCTGGTGCGCTCGTCCTACCGCGCCGGCCGCCTCTACCAGCAGGCCCTCGCCGCCCGCGAAACCGTCACCCTCCCCACCCGCTAACAGCCCCCGTCGCTCAGCCCGCGCGGGGTCTGAGGTCAGGGCTGGTCGGTGAGGAGGTTGAGGCGGTGTGCGACGGCGGCGGCTTCGACGCGGTTGGTCACGTCCAGTTTCGCGATGATCCGGGAGACGTGCACGCTTGCCGTCTTGGGCGAGATGAACAGTTGCTCGGCGATGCGGCTGTTGCTGTGTCCCACGGCGACCAGGCGCAACACCTCACGTTCCCGCTCGGTCAGCAGATCCGCACCCGGGCGGCCCCGGCCGGCACCACGCAGGCCCACCCGGCGGGCCAGGGTGGCCGCCTGTTGGGCGAGCCGGATCGCACCGAGCCCGTCGGCGAGCGCCGCTGCCTCGCTCACCGCCGCGCCGACCTCGTCCCGCTCCCCCGCGCCCGCCGCCGCCTCGGCGTAACCCAGCAGCACCCGCGCCAGTTCCCCGGGCTGACCGGCGGTCCGCCAGGCCGCGACCGCCGCCTGCCAGGCGGCGAGTGCCTCGGCGCCGGCCGCCACGGTGGCGGCGACCTCAGCGGCGTACGCCCGCTCGGCGGGGAACCGGGCCGCGACGCCGCCGGCCAGCTTGGCGACCTCGGCGGCCACCTCCTCGTCACCGGTGTGCCGGGCGACCCGCGCTGTCGCGGCCAGCACCGGCCAGCCGTAACGGGGATAGTCGACGATCGCGGGGTCGGTGAGGCTCGCCTGCGCCGCCCGCACCGCTTCGAACCGGTCGTCGGCCACCAGCGCCGCCTCCAGCCGCAACTGGTGCAGTGGCAGCCGGTTGTGCGGATGCAGGTACGGCTTGGCGAGGAAACCCAACGCCCGGGCGACGGTCTCGTCGGCGCGGGGATGCCCCTGCGCCAGTCGCAGCACGGCCCGCAGTTGCAGCCAGTGCAGCCCGGAGACGCCCGGCGGGTCGAGCCGGGCCGCCTCGGCGCACACCTGGTCGGCCTCCGCCCAACGCCCCAGCGCCAGCAGCGCCTCCGCCCGGTTGGAGAGCAGGTACGCCCCGGTGGAGCGGCTGATACCGACCCGACGCGCCTCGCTCATCCCGTCGGCGGCGGCCTGCGCCGACTCGTCGTACCGGCCCAGTTCGAAGAGCACGTCGGAGATGTGCACAAGTGCGCTGACCAGCGCCGGCACCTCCCCGGCGGCGCGAGCCAGGGCCTCGCAGCGACGCAGCTCGGCCAGCCCGAGATCCGCCGCGCCCTCCCGGCGACTCAACACCGCGAGCTGCACCGGCAGCAGGGCGCAGTCAGCGCCGCCGGTCTGCGCCGCGGTCACCACCTCGGCGGCGATCCGGGCCGCGTCGGCATGGTCGATGCGGGCCAGATGATCGGCGAGGTCGGCGAGCAGCCGAAGTCTTTCCGGGCCGTCCGACACCCCTGACACCAGCCGGTACGCCTCCCGCAGCTCGGTCGCGCCGTCGCTCTTGCCGAGCATGGCCAGCATCCGGCCACGTCGGTCCAGCAGCCGCGCCGCGCGCAGCGGCTGCGCCTCGGTGTCGACCTCGGCCAGCGCGGCCCGGGTCAGGGTCAGCGCCCGCTTGTAGTCACCGGCGGTGGTCGCCGCGCTGAGCGTCTCCTCCAGCACCGCGAGGTGGTCCATACCGAGCCGGTCGGCCGCATCAGGCACCAGCTCCCACAGTTCCAGTACCCGTTCCAGCAGCCGGGTCTGCTCCGCGTACGCGTACCGGTCGGCAGCGGCGCAGGCGGCCACCCGGGCGGACACCAGGGCTCGGGGATGGTCATGGGCGGCGTGCCAGTGGTGGGCGATCTCGGCCGGGGCGCGGCCGGCGGCGACCAGGTGCGGCTGCGCCTCGACGGCAGCGGCGAACCGGGCGTGCAGCCGGGCGTGCTCGCCGGGCAGCAGCTCGTCGTGGACCGCCTCGCGGACCAGGGCGTGCCGGAATTCGTAGTCGCCGTCCGGGTCGGCGACCAGCAGCTGGGCGGCGACGGCGGCCCGCAGGGCGTCGTCCAGCTCCGCCTCGGGCAGGCCGGCGACCTCGGCGAGCAGTTGGTGGGCCAGGCGGTTGCCGCCGGCAGCGGCGATCCGCAGCACCCGCTGGGCCGTCTCGGGCAGCCGGTCCACCCGGGCCAGCAGCAGGTCACGCAGCGTGTCCGGCAGAGCGGCGCAGCCGATCGGGCTGCCGGCGGCGGCCAGCTCCTCGATGAACAGGGGGTTGCCCTGCGTACGGTCGTGGATGTCGTCGACCGCCCGGGCGGCCGGCTCGGCACCGAGCAGCCCGGCGAGGACCGCCCCGGTGCCGTCCCGCTCCAGCCGGGACAGCTCGACCCGCTCGACGCCCCGGACCCGGTCCAGCTCGGCCAGGAAGGGCCGCAGCGGGTGACCCCGGTGCAGTTCGTCGGTGCGGTAGGTGCAGACCAGCAACAGCCGGCCGGTGTGGCCCGCCCGCACCAGGAAGCCGATGAGGTCGCGCGTCGACCGGTCCGCCCAGTGCAGATCCTCGATCACCAGAATCAACGGCTGTTCGGCGGCCAGCCGGCCGAACAGCTGGGCGACCAGTTCGAACAGGTAGCCCCGGGGGGCGTCCGAGGGTGGTGCGGCGGCGGGCGCGGTGGCACCGGCCGGCCGGGCCAGCTCCGGCAGCAGGCGGGCGAACTCGGCGTCGTACCCGTCGAGGACGCCGGTCCCGTCGCGGCGCAGCACCGTCCGCAGGACCGCGGCGAACGGGGCGAACGGCAGGCCGGCCTCACCGAGTTCGAGGCACTGCCCGACCAGTAGGCGGGCGTTGTCGCCGACGGAGCGGCCGAACTCCTCCAGCAGGCGGGTCTTGCCGACCCCGGCCTCGCCGCCGACCAGAACGGTGACCGGCTCCCCGGTGCGGGCGCGCGCGACCGCTTCGCGTAGTCGGGTCATCTCACGCTGGCGGCCGACGAGGACGGTACTGGTGGGGCGGACGGTCACGGGACCGAGCATGCCACGCCCACCCCCGCCGGCCCGCCGGCCGTCCTCCCGATCCCCGACCGCCGGGCCGCTGCTGGTGCCCGTCCCGCTCGCCGCGACCGTACCGGTGGTGCTGGTGACCGTGCCGGTCGTGCTGGTGACTGCGCCGCTGCTGATGCCTGGGTCGGTACCCGCGCTGCTGCTGGTGCCCGGGCCGGTGCTGGTGTCGCCGCCGGTGACCGGGCCGGTCCCGACACCTGTGGCGGTGTCGGGACGGGCACGGTGCTTGACCTCGGCCGGCTGGTTCTCCCCCATGTCGGCGCTCAGTGGCGCGCCTCGTCGGTGCGCGTCCGATGGTGCCGGCGGTTCAGCCAGCCGCGTGCCGAGCGGTGCGGGACCGACCGGGCCAGTCGGTCCCGGGCGGCCTCGGCCCGCAGCTCCGCGGAGTGCGTACGGTAGAGGGTGAGCATGAGGTTGGCGTCGTGACCGAACATGTCGCGCTCCCTGCGATCGTCGTCAACTGGTGACTTTGACTCTGCTCGCGAAGGTGCCACCGGGGCATGGGCACAGCGCCTCATCTCTACCCGCTCGCCCTCCTTACCCCGGCTCGCTGACGGCCCAGGCGGGTCGTAAGGTACTCAGCCGGCCGCGGATCAACGGTGCGGCGGGCGACCACTAGACTCGACACCATGGCAAAGCCCCAGGAGAAGGTCTCGTTCGGCCAGCGGCTGAAGCAGATCGGGTTGGTGTTCCGGTTCACCGCCAAGCAGGACAAGTGGTTCGCCCCCATGGCCACCGGTGCGGTGCTGATCCCGCTCGCGTTGACCGTGGTCGCGGTCGCGCTCTGGGGCTGGCTCTGGCTGCCGCTGGGCATCCTGTTCGCCCTGCTCTGTCTGTTGATCGTGCTCAACCTCCGGTCCAACCGGGCGATGATGAACGCGGCCGAGGGGCAGCCGGGCGCCGCCGCGCAGATCATGGAGAACATGCGCGGTGACTGGCGGGTCTCCCCGGCGGTCAGCTCGACCACCCAGATGGACATGGTGCACCTGGTCATCGGCCGGCCAGGCGTGATCCTGCTGGCGGAGGGCAACCCGCAGCGGGTCCGAGGGCTGCTCGGCCAGGAGAAGCGTCGGCTGGCCAAGGTGATCGGCAACGCCCCCCTCTACGACTACGTCATCGGGCAGGAGGAGGGTGAGCTGCCGATCCGTAAGCTGCGGATGACGCTGATGCGGCTGCCCCGCAACCTCAGCGGCAAGGACGTCAACTCCCTGGACAAGCGGCTCAAGGCACTCACTGCCCGTCCCCAGATGCCCAAGGGCGCCATCCCCAAGAACCTCCGCCCGCCGCGCGGGGCGTCCCGCCAGATGCGCGGCCGCTGACCCCGACGCCCCATTCCCACCGCGCAGAACCCCTCACCTCCACCGCGCCGATCATGCACTTCGGGTCGGCGATTCGACGGGGATGAGGGGTTCTGCGGGTTCAGGAACCACCTCGGGCGGGAGGTCGGATCAGCGCGGGGCGGGGGTGACGACCGAGCCGGTGAGGCGGTCGTGCAGGCCCCGCCGGTGCTGGTCCATCAGCAGGGCCGGAACGACCAGGGCCAGCAGCACACCGCGCAGCAGTGCCCGGAGCAGGCCGATCCGGCCGCCGTCGGTCCAGTCGACGCACCGGATCCGGGTGAGGTACATGCCGGGGGTCTGGGCGAACAGGCCCAGGAAGACGCCGTACAGCAGGATCAGCACCAGCACGGGTGCCCAGGCGTCCCGGGCCGGGCTGGCGAACAGGCCCGACGCGAGCAGGCAGAGAATCCAGTCGACGACCAGCGCCCCGAACCGACGACCCAGGTCGGCCGGGACGAAGTCGGGGTCCGTGGCGGGTGGCGGCGAGGGGCGCGGCTGGGTGGTCACCCGGACGAGCCTAGTCAGCGCCGTGGCCGACCCGGTGCTGGCCCGACGCCGCGCCGGGGCCGGTGTTCGCCTGGGGTCGGCAGATGCCGGTGACGGTGGCGCTGGGGCGGGAAGCGGGCGCGCACCGCCTGGTGCCGAGCCGGGCCGGACCCGGGCGCCAGACCGACCGGAAGGGGCGCCCGGGCCGGGCCGACGCGTGGCGCCAAAAAGGACCAATCTCATCAAGTTTCACTACACTGGCACAGCCGGACCCGTTCCTCGGGTTGAGGTGTCCGGGTCAGGCACCGGGGTGACCCAACGCGAGGGACGTAACACGGCAGAAACACTGGAGACATGGCCGGGCAACCGCACGGCCATAGCGTCGCCAGGAGCCTAGCTACCCGTGGACGTGCCAGGAGGACGAGTGTTCGCCAATCCCGAGGAACTCCTGCGTTACCTCAAGAACGAGGACGTGAAGTTCGTCGACGTTCGATTCTGTGACCTGCCCGGCGTCATGCAGCACTTCAACCTGCCGGTGGAGTCCGTCGACGACGACTTCTTCACCAACGGTCTCGCTTTCGACGGGTCGTCGATCCGCGGCTTCCAGGCGATCCACGAGTCGGACATGCTCCTGCTCCCGGACGTCGCCACCGCCTTCATCGACCCGTTCCGCGCGCAGAAGACCCTCGCGCTGAACTTCTTCATCCACGACCCGTTCACCCGCGAGGCGTACTCGCGTGACCCGCGCAACGTGGCGAAGAAGGCCGAGGCCTTCCTGGCCGCCAGCGGTATCGCCGACACCGCCTACTTCGGTCCGGAGGCGGAGTTCTACATCTTCGACTCCATCCGCCACGAGACCTCCGCGCACCAGGCCTACTACTACATCGACTCGATCGAGGGCGCCTGGAACACCGGTCGTGAGGAGGAGGGCGGCAACCGCGGCTACAAGACCGCGTACAAGGGCGGTTACTTCCCGGTGCCGCCGGTCGACCACTACGCCGACCTGCGCGACCAGATCGTCCGCCGACTGATCGACACCGGCTTCACCGTGGAGCGCTCGCACCACGAGGTCGGCACCGCCGGCCAGGCGGAGATCAACTACAAGTTCTCCACCCTGCTGCACGCCGGTGACCAGCTCCAGCTCTTCAAGTACATCGTGAAGAACACCGCCTGGGCCGCCGGCAAGACCGCCACGTTCATGCCGAAGCCGCTCTTCGGCGACAACGGTTCCGGCATGCACACCCACCAGAGCCTCTGGCTCGGTGGCGAGCCGCTGTTCTACGACGAGACCGGGTACGCCGGTCTGTCCGACACGGCCCGCTGGTACATCGGTGGTCTGCTGCACCACGCCCCGTCGCTGCTGGCCTTCACCAACCCGACGGTCAACTCGTACCGCCGCCTGGTGCCCGGTTACGAGGCGCCGGTCAACCTGGTCTACTCGCAGCGCAACCGTTCCGCCTGCACCCGCATCCCGGTCACCGGCAGCAACGCCAAGGCCAAGCGGGTCGAGTTCCGGGTGCCGGACCCGTCGGCAAACGTCTACCTCGCCTTCTCGGCGATGCTGATGGCCGGCCTGGACGGCATCAAGAGCAAGATCGAGCCGCCGGCGCCGATCGACAAGGACCTCTACGACCTCCCGCCGGAGGAGTGGGGCGACGTCAAGCAGGTGCCGGGCTCGCTGCCGGCCGTGCTCGACTCGCTCGAGGCCGACCACGACTACCTGCTCGACGGCGGTGTCTTCACCCCGGACCTGATCTCCACCTGGATCGACTGGAAGCGGGCCAACGAGGTCGACCCGGTGCGGCTGCGCCCGACCCCGCACGAGTTCGCGATGTACTTCGACTGCTGAGCCTGATCAAGGCTCTGACCTGCGCCAAAAGGATCACTACTGATCTTGGGTGCAGGTTGGGTACAACCTCACGGACGGCGGTCATGCCCGGCTCACAGCCGGCGTGGCCGCCGTTTCGTGTTGACCGAGCGCGCCGTCGATGAGCGGCCGGGTCCGGTCGGGCACGTCCGGCCACTCGGGCACGTGGGTGTTGACGCCGTGGCGCTGGTGCAGGCCAGTCGGCGGATCCGCTCCATGGCGGTGGCGAAGTCCAAGCAGTGGTCACGCCGAGGGCCTGGGTACCGCCGTTTCGGCCGCCGCTGATCGGGGCGCGCGGTCGAACAACAGGTCGACCGCACGCTGCGCCACGTCACTGCGGGTGTGCTGCTCGTGATCGGCGGCCAGGAAGTGCACGCCGATCGCCATGCAGAAGGCGAGCAGGGCGCGGGCCTCGATCTCCTCCGGGTCCGAATAGAAGGTGCCGATCATCTGGCGTAGCAGCGCCATCCGCCGGTTGTCCACCGCGCGCAGCCGCTCGGCGACCACCTCATCGCGCCGCGCCCAGGTGCGGATCGCGAGGTCGATCGGCAGCAACCGGCTACTGGAGAACGTGAGCACGCCGGCCCGCTGGATCTGGCTGCGCGGGTCGCCACCCTCACGCTGGACGCGCGCGATCACCTCGTCCGTGCTCTCGCGCTCCCACACGTCGAGCATCGCGCGGAGTAGCGCATCACGGTCGTCGAAGAAGCCGTAGAAACCGCCCTTGGTGACGCCGAGCCGCTTCGCGAGCACCTCGACCCGGACGGCGTCCGGGCCGCCCTCGGCCAAGACCAGCAGGCCCTCCTCGATCCACCTGTCGCGGGGCGTGCGGGTGACAGCCACTGCCTCTCACCTCGTCCTGTTGTGTACACCACCGTATATCCCCGCTACGGTAGCTATATACGGCACCGTATATTGCGAATGGAGCTGTCCCCATGACCGCAGGAGCCGCCATCAGCACCGTCGGGGCCGAACGTCTGCCCGCGTCGGTGCGCGCCCTCAGCTCCCTGTCCCGGATCGACTACGCCGACCACTTCGTGCTGCCGACCGACGCCGCCGCGACGGTCGAACGATGGGCACGCGTGATGTTCGGTGACACGCCCGACGCCATCGAGCTGTTTCTGTGGCGGGGCCTGATGGGCCTGAGGCTCAGCCGCACCGCGTCGGCGGACACCGTAGCCGGCTGGCAGATCGGCGAGCAGGGTGACGATTGGATCCGACTCGAGGCTGACTCTTGGTTCCTGGCTGCCAACCTGGTCGTCCAAGCAAGCGGTGACCGCGTGGCTCTGGGCACATTCCTACGCTACGACCGCTGGCTGGCGCACCTGGTCTGGCCTCCGCTGTCGGTCCTGCATCGCCGGCTCGTGCCCGGCGTGCTGCGCAAGGCGGCGTCCCGGATCACGGCGGGCAAGGCCCACAGCGGGGTGTCGAGCCGATGATGAAGGCATTGGACCTGCCGCTCGCCACGATGCAGGGCTTGTGGCTCAAGGCCACCATCAAGATGGCCCCGCCGGCGGCCGGACCCACCACCGGTACGGCCGGCACGTCCAGCGCTCCGGCCACGTGATCGTGGCCGGCATCCCGCCGTTCGCACTGTTTCCGTCGGTCCCCCCGGCCCTCGGCCGGGTGCTGACCGCGCGCGCCGAGGCACTCGACGAGGTCTCGCGCGACATCTGCCGGACGCGCCCGTGCGCCACCTGGGTCACGATGACCGAAATCCCGCCGCGGCATTTCTTCGCCACGGACCGGTTCCATCTCTCGGCGGCCGGCTACCGGCGCTGGGCCCAGGTTGTCGCCGACCACATTCCGGTCTGACGCCTCGCATTCGGTCGCCGTAGGGGCAACGCAATACCTTCGCGTCCGATATATTCGCCGGGTGGACACTCCGCTACGCGAACCCACCTTCCTCATCCTGACCGCGCTCGCCCGCGAGCCGATGCACGGCTACGCGATCATCGGCGAGGTCGCGGCCCTCTCCGACGGGCGGTTGTCGCTGCGCCCCGGCACCCTCTACGGCGCGCTGGACCGGCTCACCGACGCCGGCCTGGTCGAACTCGACCGGGAGGAGACCGTCGACGGGCGGTTGCGCCGCTACTACCGTCTCTCCACGACCGGCGGCGCCACGCTCGCCGCCGAGACCGAACGGCTGCGCCGCAACGTCGAGGCCGCCACCGCACGGCTGCGCGCCCGCTCGGTGCACCCGCTCGCACCGCGTACCGCCGGAGGTCTGGCATGAGCGAGCGTCAGCGAGCGAATCATCAACGCAGTGCGCTGGCGCCTCAGGCCGGCACGCAGCGAAGCGGAGGGCCGGCATGAGCAACCTGGAGCGTCGATACCGGCACCTGCTGCGGGCGTACCCGACGGACTACCGCCACGACCGGGGCGACGAGATCGTCGGGACGTACCTCGACCTGGCGGACCCGCGACGGCGCTGGCCCTCCCTCGCGGACGCCGCCGACCTCGTGCGTGGCGGCCTCCGCCAGCGGGTGCGGGCCGCCGGCGCCACCGATCTGGCTCCCGGGGTACGCCTCGCGGCGTTGCTCGCGCTGACCACCGCCGCCTTCCTGGCCGGCTTCTGGACGCTCGTCGAGCAGAACCAACCACCCGCCGAGGCGGGCGTGCCGGTGTTCGGCCCGTTCGTGTCGACAGGCATCGTCGCGTGGCTGGCGTGGCTGGTCTCTGCGCTGCTGGTGCTCGTGGCACCGGGCCGGCCCGCCCGGGTGGCTGTCGCCGGGGCGGTGCTGGCCACTGTGGCGGTTCTCCTGGTGAGCCCGGTCGCCGGGCTGCCCCGGCCGCCACTGCTGGTGCTGGTGCCACAGGTCGCCCTCGGCGTGCTGGCGTTGGCCGTCGACAGTCACCTGCCGTTGCCGGCTCGGGTGCTGCCGATCATGGCAGCGGCGGGTGGCGGCGCATTCGCCGCCGGTGCCGGCAACGAGCTCTACTGGGGCTCGTACCGGTGGACGTCCGAACAGTTGCTGCCGGCCGCCGGGGCGGTGCTGCTGGGGATCGCGTTGCTGCTCGCCGTCGGGTTGGCCATGCGACGGGACTGGCGGGGCGGCTGGGCGGTGGTCGTCCTGCTCACTCCGATCGGCCTGCTCAGCGTGCACATCCTGGCCGGGGCGGTGGACGGTCTCGGTGGCGCACCGCGCCCTACCTACCCCACCCTTGTCGGTGCCGCCCTCACCGTCGGGCTGCTCGGGCCGGCCCTGCTGCCGGCCGCCGTGGCCCTGCGACGTCGGGTCGGCGGCAGCCCCGGCGAACCCTGCCCCACCTGCGGAGCCCGCCGCTGACCCGGACCCCTGCCGCATCGGGCCCTGGCGGCTCGACGCAGCAAGGCTGGTAACCGTGGCAGTTCCGGTGCTGCCGCAGCGGCGTGTCGGGCAACTTTGCTGCCACGGTTCGGCCGCGTACCGGCGCGTACCGATGGTCAGGGGGGTGGGGGCGACCGTTGTGGTCGGCGGCGGGACAGTGACCAGATGACTATGGCGAGGACCAGGATCGTCATCGCGATCGCGCCTGGGGCCTTGGTCAGCCGGGCCAGATTGGTGCCGTCCGGCAGGGCGAGGAACGAGGCCAGCGCACACGGCAGCACGAACCAGCCGGTCCGGGTCGCCGCCACCGCGAGGACCGCCAGCGGCCACGTGGCGTACCAGGGATGGAACACCGGCGCGAGCACCACAGTGGCCGCCAACGCCACCCCCGCTCCCCCCAACACCACCCCAGCCGGGTTGATCATGAGGTTATCGCCTGGGTAAGCGCTTGCCCAGCGCCATGACCTCATGATCAACCCGGCTGGGCGGGACTCGGGTGGGGGGTGGAGGGTGGAGAGCGTGCGGTACCAGAGGAGCGGGAGCAGGGCGGTCAGGAGGAGCAGTCCGGCGATGCGCGTCAACGGGACCGCGTCGGGGTGGCGACCGAACAGCTCGCCGACATAGTCGACGAGCATGCCGACGGCTGTCGGTGGCGAGGTCCACTGCACGGTGTCGCCGCTGCGGCCCAGCCCACCGAGCCAGCCGAGCCCGAGACCGGTCAGCAGCGCGGGGACCAGCAGCCCGCCGAAGGCCCCGACGGCCAGCAGGCCACCGTCGCGCAGCAGCGCCCGCACGACGGGCCGCCCGCGCACGGCGGCCAGCGCCGCGAACGGCAGCACCACCACGGCGGTGGCCTTCACCGACACCGCCAGTCCGAGCAGCATCCCGGCCACCAGCAGCCCACCGGCTGTCACCACCCGCTGACCTGCCCCGTTGACATCGGACTGATCCGGTCCACGGCGGGCCAGGATCAGCAGGGCGGGCAGGAGCAGGCCGAGCATCAGCGCGTCGTTGTGCGCGCCGGCCACCAGGTGCACCCCGACCAGTGGACAGGCCAGCAGCAGCCAGGTCGCCCGCCGGGGCGGTACGCCGGCCGCCCGGGCCAGGCCGGGCAGGCAGGCTGCCGCCGCCAGTACGCCGGCGAGCGCCAGCACCCGCAGCAGCGCCACGGTGCCGAGCAACCCGCCACCGACCAGTACGGCCAGCGCGGCGAGCAGCACGAAGAACGGCCCGTACGGGGCCGGGGTGTCCCGCCAGACCGGCGCAACCGCCTCGACCCAGGGGCAACCCGCCGCGGCCACCCCGGTGGCGTACGGATCACCGCCGTCGGCGTAGATCCAGCCCTGGCAGGCGTACGAGTAGACGTCCCGGCTGCCCAGTGGGGCGGTGACCAGCAGCGGCAGCGTCCACCACCCGGCGGTCAGGTACGCCCACCTCGTCGACGGCGCACCCTCGCGCAACGTCCACCAGGCGCCCACCATGGCGGCCGTGCCGAGCAGCCACAGGGTGACGGTCAGCGGGCCGGCGTCGGTGTTCCACACCCGGTCGGTGGTGGCGTCGGGCAGCGCCCCGCCGAGGTATCCGGCGACCGCCAGCAGCAGCGCCCCCACCAGTCCGGTGTACCGGGCGACCCGGTCCCGCGGGCCCACCGCCCGCACGTCGGAACCGGAACCGGGCCGGACGCCGGGACCGGAACCGGGCCGGACGCCGGGATC
The DNA here is from genome assembly GCF_040660295.1 of Micromonospora sp. NPDC049891. NCBI lineage: Bacteria > Bacillati > Actinomycetota > Actinomycetes > Micromonosporales > Micromonosporaceae > Micromonospora > Micromonospora sp. NPDC049891. Next base: position 3,050 of record NZ_JBFAML010000014.1, on the reverse strand, counting down.
GGAGCGATCGCCGGGACCGGTCACCGGCGTACCTCTCTACTCGACGGGAACCGGGGGGCGAGCCGCCCGGGCCTCCTTCGCCGACCGTACCAAGCGGATCGCCACCACGATCACGAACAGCGTCATCAGCGGCGCACCCACCGTCTTGGTGTACCGGGGCAGCCCGGTACCGTCGGCCAGCACCTGGAACGCGGCGTACACGGTCACCGCGCTGAACCACCAGGTGCGCTGCGCGGTGGCGGCGAGCAGCGCCAGCGGCCAGAACCAGTACCAGGGATGGAACAGCGGGGCGAGCGCCACCGTCGCGGTCAACGCCAGCGCGGCGTGCCAGAGCGGTTCGCGGTGGCGGGCCCGGAACCACAGCCACACCAGCAACGCGGCCAGCACCAGCACCGCGATGCCCCGGGTCACCGGCAGCGCGTCGATGTGCTGGCCGAACGGCAACGCCAGGTAGTTGACGGTCTGCCCGACGGCGGTCGGCGGGGAGGTCCAGGCGACCACCTCGTTGCCGTGGGACAGCCCGGTGATCCAGCCGAGGTCCAGTCCGGCGGCGAGAGTCACGCCGAACAGCGTGGCCACGGCGCCACCGACCACAGGCGTACCGTGGCGCAGCAGCGCGCGCAGCGAGAAGCCGCCGGTTATCGCGGCGAGCGCCGCGAACGGCACCACCACAAGCGCGGTCACTTTGATGCCGGCGGCCAGCCCGAGCACGACGCCGCCGGCCAGCAGCGGCCAGGGCCGTCCCGGGCGGCTGACCACCACGGCCAGTCCGGCCACCAGCAGCCCGACCATCAGCGCGTCGTTGTGCACGCCGGAGATCAGGTGCACCCCCACCAGCGGGCTGGCCAGGGCGAGCCAGAGCGCCCGCTCGACAGGTACGCCGCAGCGGCGGGCCAGCACCGGCAGGCAGGCGGCCGTCAGCACCACACCTGCCACGGCGAGTACCCGGAACAACGCGATGCTGCCGATCAGGGAACCGGTCGCCGCGACCACCGCGCCGGAGAGCACCACGAACAGCGGACCGTACGGTGCCGGAGTGTCCCGCCAGATGTACGACATGGTGTCCAGCCACGGGCAGGGCAGCGTGGAGACGCCGTACTCGTAGGGGCTGATGCCGTTGGCGTAGCTCGCTCCCTGGCAGGCGTACGCGTAGGCGTCCCGGCTGCCCAGCGGCGGGGTGAACAGGAACGGCAGCACCCACAGCCCGGCGGTGACCAGGGCCCACCGCGCCGACGGCACCCGGTCCCGCAGCGTCCACCAGGCCACCGCCATCGCTGCGGTACCGAACAACCACAGCCCGATGATCAGCGGCCCGTTCGGGCCCAGCCAGATCTTGACCGGGTTGGGTCGCAGGTCACCGTCGGGCAGTGCGCCACCGAGGAACGCCGCCACGGAGAGCATGATCGATCCGGCCAGTCCGGTCCAGCGCACGAGGTGATGGGGCACGTCCGACATGCTGCCAGTACCGTGATCGCGGTCCGGAGGTGGGCACGGCGCGGCGGGCACGGACCACACCGCACGCCAGCCTTCGCCGCGACGCACGGGCCACCGGCACCGGCAGACGTCAACCGGACCGGCAGTGGCCCGACGGCCGCAGGCTGCTGGTGATCTGGAAGGGGCCCGGAGTCCGGGCCCGGACCGTGACCCATCCGTCCGCGCCCGGCCTCAGGCAGCCCTCGCCGGCCACCAGTGACAGCCAGCGGGACCACCGGACCCGGACGAGCACATCGGCCGGCGCGTCGACGGTGAACCGCACACCGGCGTCGTCGGATCCGACGAGCCGAGCCGGACGGGAGACAAGCGGTTCCGGGTCGAGCACCTGGTAGAGGCGCCACCGCCCGGGGCGACCGACCTCGCGAAGGTACGGCTGACCGGCCAGGATGAGTGTCGCCTCGGCCTGGCCGTACCGGTCGAGGGCCGCGTTCGGCGCGACGGCGACGTGGCTCACGGCGTTCCGGCGCAGCCATTCGCCGTACCTGTCGGCATCGAGGCTGCCGTCGTAGAAGAGGGCGTTACGTCCCGCGTCGACCTGCCGCTCCCAGCCCCGGGCCAGTGGTACGGCGGCGGCCACGAACGCGCTCTCCCAGTGGTCGCGCAGCGGCACCACTTCGACCCGGCCCACCGGTGCCCGCCGGTCCAGGTCGTCAAGCAACGGTCGGTAGAAGGTGGCGTACGCCGGTGCCGAACCACGGCGGGCGATGTCGTTCGTCATCACCGGGGACTGCCACCAGAACAGGGCGACGAGCAGCGCGGCCAGCCACCGTCGGCCCAGCCCCGCGTAGGCCGCGACGAGCGGCAGGGCGAAGAGCATCGGCAGGCGCAGCGCGTTCGAGCCGATCGGGCTGGGCAGGTAGTAGGCCGCGACCAGGAGCAGCGCGGTGAGCGCGGCGCCGACCCGCAGGGCCCGGACCGGTACGAGCGCGAGCACCACCACGGCCAGGGCGAGGTTGATCCGCAGTGATTCGGCGCTGAACGGCTGCCAGCCACCGTTGCCGAAGAGCACCGCCATCGGCGCCACCGTCACCAGCGGTGCCAGGCAGAGGACCAGGGCGGCCGTCCCGGGTCGCCGGTGCCGCCGGATGTCGAGGATCAGCAGGGTGCCGCCGGCCAGGCCGACGAAGAGGCCGGCCACCGGGCTGGCGGCCGTCGCGAGCACGGCCGTCGCACCGGCTGCCGACAGCCGCCACCACCGCGCCCCTCGGGACACGGCCACCGCGCAGAGCGCGAGCAGCGCCCACATCAGGCCGACGGCGAAGGTGATCCGACCACTGGCCAGATTCCCCACCAGGACCACCGCTCCCAGCAGGCCGCCGAGCAGCGGACGGCGGGCACCCGTCAGCACCAGCAACCAGGCCAGTGCCACTGCGGAGACGACCGCCGCGACCGCACCGACCGTACGCACACCCACCGACGCGCCGAGCGTCTGGGTGTAGAGGCTGTAGCCGAACTGGTTGACCCCGCCGTACCAGGAGAAGTCCAGCGGGGCGAGACCGTTGCGCTCGGCGAAACCCGCGCGGGCCACCTGCGCGGAAAGGTCGGTCCCCATGGGC